>JBDTMF010000184.1:0-8473 GCA_039934455.1 Solirubrobacteraceae bacterium | reverse complement strand
TGTCGAAGCCCATGTCGCCCGGGCGCGTGCGGCCCATGACGGCGTTGAGGTTCGCCCCGTCGTAGTAGAGCGTCGCGCCGATGCCGTGCACGATCTTCGCGATCTCGGTGATGTTCTCGTCGAAGAGCCCGAGCGTGTTCGGGTTCGTGAGCATCAGGCACGCGACGTCGTCGGTGGCCTTCGCGCGCAGGTCGTCGACGTCGACGCCGCCGCGCGCGTCGGTGCCGACCTTCACGACCTCGTAGCCGGCCATCGTCACCGTCGCCGGGTTGGTGCCGTGCGCGGTATCGGGGGTGAGGACCTTGGTGCGGAACTCGCCGCGGTCCTCGTGGTAGGCGCGCGTCAGGAGCACGCCCGCGAGCTCGCCGTGCGAGCCGGCGCTCGGCTGCAGCGAGACGTGCGGGAGGCCCGCGATCTCGCCGAGTGCCTGCTGGAGCTCCCACATCAGCTGCAGCGCGCCCTGGGCGCGCTTGGGCGCCTGCGCAGGGTGCAGCCGCGCGTTGCCGGGCAGCGCGGCGACGCGCTCGTGCAGCTTCGGGTTGTGCTTCATCGTGCACGAGCCGAGCGGGTAGAAGCCGGTGTCGAGGTCGAAGTTGCGCTTCGACAGCCGGTTGTAATGGCGCACGATCTCCGGCTCGGCGATCTCGGGGAGCTTGGGCGGCTCGGTCCGGCGCAGGTGGTCGGGGAGCAGGCCGTCCTGATGCGGCACGTCGAGCTCCGGGGCCACGAACGCGCGCCGGCCCTGCTTGGACTTCTCGAAGATCGTCACAGCGTGGTCGCGCTGCATCGGGGTCTCGAACGGCGCGCTGCGATCGGCGTGCGGCGTCGTGCCCTCGATTTCGGGGTCGGCGTGCAGGCGGTTGTCGTTGAGCGTGCTCATGCGTGCGAGAGCTCCCTCTCTGCCGCGACAGCGGGGCCGAGGACGCTGACGAGGCGGTCGATGTCCGCGCGCGAGCGCTGCTCGGTGATCGCGATCAGCAGCCCGTCGTCGTCGAGCGGGAAGCCTGGGTTGACGCCCTCGGCGGCGCAGCGGTCGATCACGGCGTCCACCGGCGCGTCAAGCCGCACCGCGAACTCGCGCACGACCGGCTGCTCGTGCAGCAGCTCGACGCCGTCGAGCGCGGCGACGGCGCTGCGGGCGTAGGCGGTGCGCTGCAGCAGCAGCTCGCCCAGCTCGACGAGGCCGCGGCGGCCGAGCCAGCTCAGGTAGATGACGCCTGCGAGCGCGTTGAGCGCCTGCGCGGTGCAGATGTTGTGAGTCGCCTTCTCGCGGCGGATGTGCTGCTCGCGCGTCTGCAGCGTGAGCACGAAGCCGCGGCGGCCGTCGACGTCGCGCGTCTCGCCGGCGATGCGGCCCGGCATGCGGCGCAGGTAGGTCTCCTGGGCGGCGAAGAAGCCGAACGACGGGCCGCCGAAGTCGAGTCGATTGCCGAGCGTCTGCCCCTCCCCCACGGCGACGTCGACGCCGAACTCGCCGGGCGGCTTGAGCACGCCGAGCGTCAGTGGGTCACAGAGGACGATCATCAGCGCGCCGGCCGCGTGGGCGGCGTCGGTGAGCTGCTGCAGGTCCTCGACGGCGCCGAGGAAGTTGGGGTACTGCACGAGCACGGCGGCCACGTCGTCGCCGATCTCCGGTACCTCGGTGACGCCGTCGACGAGTGGCAGCTCCTCGATCGTCGTCCCCCAGCCGGCGGCCGTCGTCGCGAGCGTCTCGCGCGACTGCGGCTGCACGCCGGCGGAGACGAGAAAGCGCGTGCGCCGGTTGTGGAGCTTCGCCAGGTACGCGGCGGCCGCGAACGCGGTCGGCCCCTCGTACACGCTCGCGTTGGAGACCGGCAGGCCGGTGAGCTCGCTGATCGCGGTCTGGAACTCGAACATCACCTGCAACCCGCCCTGGGAGATCTCGGGCTGGTAGGGCGTGTAGGCCGTCAGGAACTCCGAGCGCGAGAGGATCGAGTCGATCAGGCTCGGGACGTAGTGGTCGTACATGCCCGCGCCGAGGAACGAGATCTCGTCCTCGGTCGAGACGTTGCGGGCGGCGAGGTCGCGCAGCCGCGCGTACACCTCCTGCTCCGGCTTGCCCGGCGGCAGGTCGAGCGGGCGCCCGAGCCGGACCGCCTCGGGCACAGCGTCGAAGAGCTCGTCGATCGAGCTCGCGCCGATCGCCGCGAGCATCTCCTCGCGGTCGGCATCGGTGGCGGAGGTGTAGCGGCTCATGAGTCGGTCATCTAGGTGAGGGTTCCTTCGTAGGCGGACGAGTCCATCAGCTGTTCCACCTCGTCTACGTTAGAAAGCCGGACCTTGACCATCCATCCGGCGCCGTAGGGGTCCTCGTTGATCTGCTCGGGCGTGTCGCCCAGCGTCTCGTTGACCTCGACGATCTCGCCGGACAGCGGCGCGACGACGTCGGAGACGGCCTTCACCGACTCGACCTCGGTGTAGGGCTGGTCTTTGGAGACCTCGGTGCCGACCGCTGGCGGGTCGAAGAACACGACCTCACCGAGCTGCTCCTGCGCGTACCAGGTGATCCCCAGCGTGGCGGTGTCGCCCTCGATGCGGGCCCAGTCGTGCTCCGGGTGGTACTTGAGGTCCGACGGGTATGACGCCTCGGCCAAGGTCCTAGCCCTCCTTGCGGTAGAGCGGCTTCTCGCGGACCTCGGCGGGCCGCTGCTTGCCGCGAACGTCGATCTCGAACATCGTGCCGGGCTCGGTCCTACCCGCCGGGAGGTACGCCAGGCCGATGCCCTGGCCCAGGCACGGGGAGAGCGTGCCGCTCGTCACCTCGCCCCCGTCGACGACAGGGTTGCCCTGGCGGGCGATGCCGGGGCCGGTGAGGACGAAGGGGACGAGCTGCTCGGCGGTGCCATCGGCTCGGGCCGCTCTGATCGCCGCGGCGCCGATGAAGTCCGTGTCCTCCTTGCAGCACCAGCCCAGGCCGGCCTCGATCGGGCCCCGGTCCTCGCAGAGGTCGTTGCCGTAGAGGTGGAAGCAGACCTCGAGCCGGAGGGTGTCACGAGCGCCGAGCCCGACGGGGGTGGCGCCTCGGCTCGTCAGCGCATCCCAGACGGCGGTCGCGTGCTCGGGGGCGAGCAGCAGCTCGACGCCGTCCTCGCCCGTGTAGCCGGTGCCGGCGACCAGGACGTTCTCCGCGCCCGCGACCGTCAGCGTCGCGGTCCGGAACCGCCTCGGGAGCTCGCCTTCGGTCAGCTGCTCCACGAGCGCGCGAGCCTCCGGCCCCTGGACCGCGAGCATCGCGTAGTCGTGCACGCGATCCTCGACGGTCACGTCATGGTCGGCCGCGTGCTGCTTGAACCACGCGAGGTCCTTCTCGTGGTTCGACGCGTTGGTGACCGTGAGAAAGCGATCGGGCCCGAGGCGGTAGGTGAAGAGGTCGTCGAGCACCCCGCCGTCGTCCTTGCAGAGCACGGAGTACTGCGCGCCGTCCTCGGCGATCCTGCCGACGTCGTTGGAGAGGATGCGCTGGAGGAACGCCTCCGCACCCGGCCCCGAGGTCTCGATCTCCCCCATGTGGCTGACATCGAACACGCCCACGTGCTCGCGGACGGCGACGTGCTCCTCACGGATCCCGGCATACTGCACCGGCATCTCCCACCCCGCGAACGGGACCAGCCGGGCGCCCGCGGCCGCATGTCGATCGTGCAGGGGTGTGCGCTTGAGCGTTTCGGAGCCCGAGGCCATTCGCGGGCGGACCCTAGCAGCGGTTATGACCCCTCCAGAGGAGTACATTCCCGCGCGATGCGAGCACGGATGCGGGGGTTGGCGGGGATCGCTGTCGGGGCGGCGACAGTGCTCGCCGGCGTGCCGCAGGCGGCGGCGGGGACCTATGTGGTGGCGTCATGCGGCGCGCCGGGCGCAGGCGGCGTCAACAAGGCCTGGCGGCCCGAGGCGACAGGCTTCCCGCCGAACGTGCCTCCCGAGCCCGGCTCGTACCAGATGATCGACCAGTGCCCCGGGCAGCTGGTCGTGCAGTCAAACCCGGATGCGAGCGTGAAGGCTCCGTTTCTCACCGGAGGGAACTGGAGCTTCGACGCGCCCGCCGGCAACCGGGTGATCCAGTTCGAGACATGGCGGTACGGCCGGAAATCGCGGACCGAGGCGAGCGACCCCGACTCCGGCAGCCCCGGCGATCAGGGTGATCCGTGGAAGATCTTCGCTCGCGACGAGGGGGCGAGCATCATTGGCGGCGGCTTCGGCGAGTCGTGCCAGATCGTCGCCCCGGCCACGTCGTGCTCGTTCGGCGCCGATGCCGGGATGGGCGCCGCCTCGCGGGCCGTATATCCGATCAACGTGGCCCGCATCTCCTACGCCGTTTCCTGCGAGGAGTTCTACGGGGGGTGCAAGCGAACGGCCTTCGATGGTCCTTACGCGGCCGTGATCAAGGTCTTCGGGACTCGGATCACCATCTCCGACGGCAGCGCACCCGGTCTCAGGGTCGGCGGCGCCCTGCTCGCCGCCGGTTGGCGCCGGCCTTCGGATCGCCTGACGTACGACGCGACCGACAGCGCCGGGGTACGCGCGGTGCGACTCGAACTCGCGGGGCGGGCGTGGCGCGACACGGCGTCGTGCGACTACCGCGTCCCAGCCCCGTGCGCCGCGCGGCGCCAAGGCACGCTCAGCGTGCCGAGCGACACACCCGACGGAGAGCTCGCCGCCAGGATCATCGCCGAGGACGCTGCCGGGAATCCGGTTGTGTTGCAGCGGACGATCAAGCTCGACGGCACCGCGCCCACGGCCGTGCTCGAGCGCGCCCGCGGCCGCTCGATCGTCATCTCCCTCACCGATTCCGCGTCGGGCGTCGCCGGCGCCACGCTCGAGGTCCGGAAGAACTCGACCGAGCCCTACCGGACGCTCGACGCCAAGGTCGCGAACGGTCGCCTGACCGCGAAGCTCGACCGCGGCCGCGCCTCGCGCATCGACATGCGAGTGACGGTGCGCGATGCGGCCGGCAACGTGACGCGCGGCAACCCAACCCGACTCTCCGCGACGAGCGCGAAGGTGGGCCGGCGGTTCCGCAAGGTGCGCTCCGGCCGGGTGAAGGTGCCGTTCGGGCGGCGCGCCACCCTTCGCGGCCGTTTGACCCTCTCGGCCGGACAGTCGTTCGCGGGCCAGACGGTCGTCGCGACCGCAACGGTCCGCCGCCACGGCGCGCATGCGCAACCCGCGGGTAGCGCGGTGACCGATCGGCGCGGGCGCTTCTCGCTGCCCGTTCCCCCCGGCCCGAGCCGGACCTATCGCCTGGTCTTCAGCGGGGCCGGGGGCGCGCTCGGCGCTGCACGGGGCGTGTCGGTCCGCGTGCCGGCCTCGAGCACGATCCACACGTCACGTACGCGCCTCTCTGGCGCTGGACGCGTGCGCTTCACCGGCCGCCTGCGGAGCCGCGGCCAGCGAGTCCCGGGCCGCGGCCTCGTCCTGATCCTCCAGGGCCGCGAGCGCGGGCGCTGGCGCACGTTCGCGGACACCCGCACGAACGCCAAGGGTGGCTGGCACGTGAGCTACTCCTTCAGCGGCCGGCCCGGCCGTTATCCGATCCGCGTCCGCATCCGGCGCCAGTCGACCTACCCGTTCGAGCTCGGCTACTCGCGAGCACTCTCGGTGCGCGTCGGCTGAGCGAGAGGGGCGAACTTGCACCAAGCGCGCCCTACCACCCTGGCCCCGAACACCCCTCTTCGGACCGGAAAGCACGTCGGCTGGCCTTTTACCGCGCCGCCCAGTACGACGATCGAGAGCTACAGCCTTTGGCGCGGTGTTCGACCGTCACACGGGTGGACCACCGAGGGTCATTGGGCGCACGCGTACCTCCTGTGGGAGGACGCGGTCGTTCCGTGGGATGACACCTACGGCGTCGAGGGATGTGTCGAATACGACGACCGCCCGTGCCCGCAGCGTGGAAATCCGAACGTCCCTCTGTCGGATGCGAACCGCATCACCGTCCGGCACGTGGAGATCAAGCGTCTCTTCGCGTTGATGGAGTGCGTTGCCGAAGCATCCTGTCCGCCGCTCGCCGCTCCTGGAGAGCTTCGGATCTACGCGGCACGGATCCGGCTCACGGACACCCGCTCGCCTGTCATCGGATCGCGCGCGGGCCCTCGCGCAGGCTGCGCTTCGAGTACAGGGCCTTCACCCTCGACCCCGCGCCGGTGTCGAGCGCGACGGTCACGCTCCGGCTTCCGCCTGAAGCTCAGGCCGCGGAAGGTTCGCAACGGCCGGCGCGTCGTGTTCCGGGGTCAACTCAAGGGCGGCCCCGCTCGGAAGGGCACGCGGGTGACGATCGACGTGCTCGTACCCGATGCGCGGCGGCGCGTGCCGATCGGCAATGTGAAGGCCGATGCCAAAGGCCGGTTCCGCTTCAGCTACACGGCCGCGACGGCGGCGCGCGCGGCGGTGATGTCCGCCCAGGAGGTGCAGAAGGCCTCGACGACCACGGGGTCGAACTGCGTGCCGGCGTGGCGGCGCAGCTCCATGATCGCGAGCTCGGGTGGGACGGCCGGGCTGTAGGGGCGCTCGGAGGTCATGGCGTTGAACGCGTCGGCGACGCCGACGACGCGGGCGCCGAGGGGGATCTCCTGGCCCGGGAGGCGGTCCGGGTAGCCCGTGCCGTCCCAGCGCTCGTGGCTCGAGCGCACGAGGCGGGCGACGGCCTGCAGCGCGGGTGCGGCGGCGATGATGCGCTCGCCGATCAGCGTGTGGCGGCGGATGAACTCCCACTCGCGCGGGTCGAGGGTGCCGGGCTTGGAGAGGATGGCGTCCGGGATCGCGACCTTGCCGATGTCGTGGAGCTCGGCGGCGTGGCTGATCTGCTCGGCCTCCTCCTCGCCGAGCCCGAGACGGCGGGCGGTCGACACGGCGAGCCCGGCGACACCCTCGAGGTCGGTGAAGAGCTCCGGGTTGCGCTCGCTCAGCGCGCGCACGAGCACGGCCTTGCTCTGGCGCGTCGCGGACGTGCGCCCGGCGTTCTTCTGCGCGTACATGCGCTGGTCGGCGATGCGCAGCGCCTCGGTCGCGTCCATCGCCTCGCGCGCGAGCACGATCGCGCCGTAGGAACAGTTGACCGTGAAGCCCTCGCCGCGCTCGGTCAGCGCCGTCGCGGCGCCGGCGATGATCGGGTCGGCGACCTCGTCGCCCGGGTGGAAGAGCGCGCAGAACTCATCACCCCCCATCCGGAAGGCGCGGCCGCGGCCGGACAGGTAGTTGGAGAGGTTGCCGCCGAGGCGGACGAGCAGCGTGTCGCCGGCCGGGTGGCCGAACGTGTCGTTGTAATGCTTGAAGCCGTCGAGGTCGAACAGAACGAGCACGAGCGGGCGGGCGTCGTCGGCCTCCGGCAGCCGCAGCTCGAGGTCGCGGGCCAGCGCGCGGCGGTTGCCGAGCCCGGTCAGCGCGTCCGTCAGCGCCTCGTCGCGCGAGGCGGCCAGGATCGTGATGTTGTCGCGGAAGGTCAGCATCAGCCGCGCCATGACCGCGACGAGCGCGAGCGCGGAGAGCGCGACCGCGAGCGGGTTGAGGTGCGCGACGCAGCCATAGATCAACATCGCGAGCCCGACGACGCCGAAGCCGAGCGGGGCGGAGATGAAGCGCAGGCCGTCGGGCGGGGCGGGGCGCCGGACCATGGCGGGCTGCCATGAGGCGAGGGCAACGATCAGAAGGCCGAGCGTCCAGCAGATGTCGTACCAGGCGGGCGATTGGAGGGTGCCGAGAAGCGACTCGACGAGGTAGAAGGAGTCCGCCAGCCAGAACGTCGCGATGCCGGCGGCGAGCAGCACCCAGGTGCGGTCCAGGCGCCAGCCGGTGGCCGAGAGCGCGCCGACCGCGACCCCGATCAGGACGAGGTCGCCGACGGGGTAGGCAATCGTCGTGGCGACCTCGACGGGCTTGCCGCTGAGGTTGTCGAACGCCGTCTGGAAGATGATCGCGGCGCTGACCGCGGTGACCGCGAGCGCGGCGATCGCGCCGTCGATCCAAAGCGTCGTCGGGACGTCGCGGGTGCGGGCGCGCACGAGCGCGAAGACGCCCGGCCCCGCGAGCACCGGGAACAGCAGGAAGCCGACGTCGGCCGGCGAGGGGATCGGCGGCGCCTCGAGGTCGTAGAGGACGACCGTGTAGTAGAGGTTGCCGAGCGCCCACGCCAGCACGCCGATGCCGATCAGCAGCCACGCCGTCTGCTCGCGCCGCGCCTGCCAGGCGCCACCGAGGCAGAGCACGCCCGCGAGCACCTCGATCACGTTGTGCGAGTAGTCGCCGAAGACCGGGCCGAGGTGCAGGCCCGGGATCGCGATGACCTGCAACTCGAGCCCCACCACCCACGCGCCCAGGAGGAGGAAGGTCAGCATCACGGCGCGCCGCAGCGTCGGAGTCATCCCGGTGTATCGGCTCGCGGGCGCGAGCCTTTAGAACTTCGAGCGGGCGTTCAGCGAAGGAACGGCGGGATGTCGATCTCGTCGTCCGAGATCTCGAGCGA
>JBDTMF010000183.1:0-8482 GCA_039934455.1 Solirubrobacteraceae bacterium | reverse complement strand
GAGCGCGCTCTCGACGGACGCGGTGGTACACGAGCTGTACGCGTCGGATGAGGTGCGCGACGCGGTGGTGGAGCGGTGGGGGCCGGAGGTGGCGCCCGAGGGCGTGACCGACCGCGCCGCCGTCGCCAAGCGCGCCTTCGCGACCTCCGAGGACCGCGAGTGGCTCGAGGGCATGCTGTGGCCGCGGGTCGGCGACCGGATCTGGACCTGGCGCGAGGAGCTGTCGGCGCGCGACCCGGCGCCGCGCGCCTTGGTCGTCGAGGTGCCGCTGCTGTTCGAATCGGGGATGGACGCGGCCTTCGACGCTACCGTGGCGGTGGTGGCCGATGAGGCCGTCCGGCGCGAGCGAGCCGGGGCGAGGGGGCACGAGGCGCTCGATGAGCGCACCGCGCGCCAGCTCACCCAGGAGGAGAAAGCGGCCCGGGCGACGTACACGGTCGCAAACTCCGGGACGCTCGAGGAGCTCGAGCAGACGCTCGCCGGGGTACTTGACAAGCTTCAACAGGCCACATGAGCACGCGATCCGCCACGACCCGATCCCGGCCCCGGCGCACGCCGCAGCGTCGCCGCGCGCTGTTGCGTCGCGTGGCCTGGCTGCTGGGCGTCGTGATCGTCGCCGCGGTCGCCGTGGCCGCGATCGTCGCCCCGCGTGTCGACAAGGCGGTCAAGGAGATCGCGCTCCCGCTGCGCCACGAGGACATCATCCGCCAGCAGGCGGCCGACAAGGGCCTCGATCCGGCTCTGATCGCGGGCATCATCTACACCGAGTCGCGCTTCCGCGACCAGACCTCGCACGCGGGCGCCAAGGGCCTGATGCAGCTGCTGCCCTCGACCGCCGACGACATCGCTCGCAAGTCCGGGGGCACCGCGTTCGTCCAGGGCGACCTGGCCGACCCGCAGGTCAACATCTCCTACGGCTCGTTCTACCTGCGCTACCTGCTCAGGCGCTACGGGGGCAACGTCGTGCTCGCGGTCGCGGCCTACAACGCGGGCGAGGGCCGGGTCGACCAGTGGGTCTTCGCGGCGCGGCACAAGGGCGAGAAGTTCGACCACGCGCGCCACATCCCGTTCCCCGAGACGCGCAACTACGTCGAGCAGGTGCTCGAGATGCGCGGGCGCTACCGTGAGCGCTACAAGCGGGAGCTAGGGCTCTGAGCAGCAGCCGCGGCGCGCTGGTGACCGGCGTCAGCCGGAGCGAGGGGATCGGCTTCGCGATCGCCCGCCGGCTGGTCGCCGACGGGTTCGCCGTCTTCACCCAGGGCTGGGCGGTCCACGACGCCGCGCAGCCGTGGGGCGCGGGCGACGTCCCACTCCGCGAGGGCCTCGCCGGCCACCTCGAGGCCGATCTCGCCGACCCGGAGGCGCCGGCCGCGGTGCTCGCCGCCGCGCGGATCGCGCTCGGCCGGGTCGACGTGCTGGTCGCCAACCACGCCGCGTCGGTCGGCGGCACGCTCGAGGAGCTCAGCGCGGCCTCCATCGACACGGCGCTCGCGGTCAACGTGCGCGGGACGTTGCTGCTCGTGAAGGAGTTCTCCGCCGGCTTCGAGGGCGACCACGGCCGCGTGGTCCTCTTCACCTCGGGCCAGGGCCGCGGCCCGATGCCGGGCGAGCTGCCCTACGTCGCGAGCAAGGCCGCGCTGAGCGGCTCGGTCGTGTCGCTGGCGGACCACCTGGCGCCCCGGGGGATCACCGTCAACGCCGTCAACCCGGGCCCGACGGACACCGGCTGGGCGCCGGACGACGTCGTCGCCCGCGTCGAGGAGGCGATGCCGCAGGGGCGCTGGGGCACGCCGGAGGACGCCGCGCGGCTGGTCGCGTGGCTCGCCTCCGAGGAGTCGGGGTGGGTGACCGGCCAGGTCATCGACTCGGACGGCGGCTTTCGGTACGGGGGGGCTTAGGGCGCGAACATCAACTGCGCTGGGTAGGAAGGGTGTCCGGTTCGGGACCGGCATTTCGTTCGATTGGAGCAGCGATTTCGGCGGCGTCGAACGAACTGCCGGTGTGAGCGGCAGTTCGTTCGACGGCGCCCGTAAAGGGGCGCCGAATCGAACGAAATGCCGGTTGAACCTGCCCTCCCACCCAGCTGCCGTTGACGTGCGCAGGGGAGCCGCGGACCTACGAGTCCCCACGCGACCGCGGAGGCCGCCGCGCGCTGATCCGCCCGTCGCCCGAACCCTCGGCCTCCGGCGAGGCGGGCGGCTGCGGTCCACGAGCCGCCGCCTCGGCCTCGCGGGCCCGGTCCTCGCTGCGGCCGACGGCGAAGAAGCCGAGCGAGACCGCGCCGACCGCGGCGGCGCCCATCAGGACGATGCCGATCGGGATGAGCACGTCGCCGCCCGCGAGGATGAGGACGAGGCCGACGACGGCGAGGGCGACGAGCGCGAGGCTCCAGGAACGCATCGGCGCTCAGCGTAGCCGGGCTCGGGCAACAGCGCCCGAGCCCGTCCACACGTGAAAGGACTAGCCCTTGACGGCGCCCGCGGTCAGGCCCGCCACGATCCGCTTCTGGAAGAAGAGGACGAGCAGGATGAGCGGGATGGAGATGATCACCGACGCCGCGCTGATCGTCCCCAGCGGCTTCTCGAACTCGGTCGAGCCGGTGAAGAACGCGATCGCCGCCGGCACCGTGCGGGCCTTCGGCGACGACGTCAGCGTGACCGCGAGCAGGAACTCGTTCCAGGCGAAGATGAACGTCAGGATCGCGGTGGTCGCCATGCCCGGCGCGGCCAGCGGGATCACGATCTTCGTGAACGCCTCGAAGTTCGTCGCCCCGTCGACCAGCGCCGCCTCTTCGAGGTCCCGCGGGATCTCCTTGAAGAACGACACCAGGATGTAGATGGCCAGCGGGAGCGAGAAGCAGAGGTACGGGATGATCAGGCCGGGCAACGTGTTGAACAGCCCGACGTCGGTCCACAGCTTGAAGATCGGGGCCGCGATCGCGATCGCCGGGAACGTCGTGATCGACAGGATCAGGGCCAGGATCCAGAACTTCCCGCGCAGCTTCAGCCGTGCCAGCGCGTAGGCGCAGAACGAGCCAACGACCAGCGACAGCGCGGTGACGAGCAGGCTCACGATCGCGCTGTTGAGCAGCGCGTGCGTGAAGTCGCCGTTGTTGAGGACCGACGAGTAGTTCTTCAGCGTCGGGTGGGGCGGGACCAGCGCCGAGGTCGACAGGTCGGGACCCGTCTTCAGCGAGACGTTGATCAGCCAGTAGAAGGGGAACAGGCAGAAGACCACGATCCCGGCGACGGCGACCCACAGCCACCACGGCGTGCCCTCCTTCTTCGGCGCCTTCTTCGCCTTGACCTGGGGCTCGGCGCGCTCGAGCGTCTCCGCCCGGACACTTGCGGCTTCCATGTGATCAGTCCTCCGCCAGGCCTCGGATGTTGCCGCCGACGAACCGGATGTAGACGAACGACACGATCATGACGATCACGAACGTCAGCACCGCGAGCGCCGATCCGGCGCCGAGGATCCGGTTGGTCTGGAACGTCTCATATGAGATGAGCGACAACGTGGTTGTCCCGTGCGCGCCCTTCGTGAGCACGAACGGCAGGTCGAAGATCCGCAACGCGTCCAGCGTCCGGAAGATGAGCGCCACCAGCAGCGCCGGCTTGAGCAGCGGCAGCGTGATCCTGGTGAAGCGCTGCCACGCCGATGCGCCGTCCATCTTGGCCGCCTCGTAGATGTCGTCCGGGATCACCTGCAACCCCGCGAGCAACAGCAGCGCCATGAACGGCGCGGTCTTCCACACGTCGGCGAAGATCATCACCATCAGCGCCTCGGGGCTCTGACCCAGCCAGACCGTGTCGTTGGGGAGGCCGACCGCGCCGAGCAGGCTGTTCACGAAGCCCAGCGACGGCTCGAAGATGGTCTGCCACGTGATCGCGGTCACGACCGTGAGGATCGCCCACGGCACGAGCACGACGGTGCGCAGCACACCCTGGCCCTTGAACGCCGAGTGCATCGCCATCGCCATGGCGAGGCCCAGCAGCGTCTCGAATACCACCGACGCACCCGTGAAGATGAACGTCGTCTTCACCGCGTCCCAGAACTCTGAGCTCTGGAGCGCCGTGGAGTAGTTCTTGAACCCGGCCCAGCGCGACAGCCCGGCGACGCGCACGCTGTACTCGTGCAGCGACAGCCAGATCGCGTAGCCGATGGGGTACGCCGCGACGATCGCGATGAGCGCGAGCGACGGCGACACCATCAGGGCCGCGAGACGGCGCTCCGGGATGCCCCGGGAGCGCCGCCGCTGCGGTGAGCCGGCCTGAACGGAGGCGGCTTCCATGGTCTCTGGTCTCCCCTAGAAGGTGGCCAGTGCCTTGTCCATGTCGTCCTGCGCCTTCTTCAGCGCGGACTTCGGATCCGTCGACCCCGACAGGGCCTTGTTCACGTTCTTGTAGATGGCCTGCGAGATCTGGGTGTACACCGGCGAGACGGGCCGGCTCTTGGCCTGCTCGACCGCCTGCTTGAGCTGATCGATGAACGGCAGCGCCTTCTTGACCGCCGGATCCCCGTAGGAGGCGGTGAGCGTCGGCGTCTTGGAGAACTTGACGGCGTTCCTGGTCATCCGCTTCTCCGACGTCAGGTAGTCCACCAGCTTCAGCGCGCCGCCCGGGTTCTTCGAGTAGGCGGAGATGACCGAGTTGTGCCCGCCGAGGATCGCGGCCTTGCCGCCGCCCTCGAACGGCGGATACGGCGCCACCGCGAACTTGCCGGCGACCTTGGAGCCCTTCATGTTGCCGAGCGCGTAGGCGTAGGGCCACTGGCGCTCGAAGTCGGCACGGCCGGCCTCGAACGTACGGCGTGCCTCCTCCTCCATGTAGGTGATCACGGCCTTCGGGGCCGCGCCGTTCTTGATGCCGTCGACCATGAACTGCAGCGCCTTCAGGTTCTCGGGCGAGTCGATGACGGACTTCTTGCCGTCGTCGGAGAGGATCTTGCCGCCGGCGGCGAAGGCCAGCTCGAGGAAGTTCACCGTCAGGCCCTCATACGAGGCGCCCTGGTAGACGATGCCCTTGCCGGCCGCCGCCTGCTTGTAGACGTCCTGCCACGTCGCCGGGACGGACTTGACCTTGTCCTTGCGGTAGTAGAGGAGGCCGGCGTCCGAGACGCGCGGGACGCCCCAGATCTTCCCCTGGTAGGTGACCGAGGAGAGCGTGGACGGGACGAACTCCGACTTGCGCTTCTCGATGTACGGGGTCATGTCGAGCAGCCACTTCTGCGAGGCGAACTCGGCGGTCCACACGACGTCGGACTCGAACACGTCGCAGTCGGCCGACTTGGCCCGCTCGCGCTGGATGAACTGGTTGCGCTGCTCGTCCGCGGACTCCGGGAACTCGAGGAGCTTGGCCTTGAGGTCCGGGTTGGCCGCGTTGAACTCCTTCACGCCCTCGACGAGGTCACCAGAGGTGTCCTTGCCGGTGCAGTACGTGACGTTGCCCTTCGCGCTGTCCATCGATGCGACGTCGATGGCCTTCGCGCCCTTCGTCTGGGCGGTACCGCCCCCACCGCCACCACTGCTGCTGCTGTCGCTGCCGCACGCGGCGACGACGAATGCCATGGCGACAGCCAGGCACCCCACCCACAAAGCTCTGTGACCCTTCATCTTTCCCCCTCGTATTGCTTGGGCTCGCGCATCATGCCATTCAGCAGGCGCGCGCGCACAGGACGGCTTTCCACGGCGTTCGTGCTCCTTCCCGCCGGTGAGGCGGTGGTACTTCTGACCTGCAGCTCGAGGCGCAGCTCCAGTGAGTCCGGCGCACCGCCGCCGAGCGCGTCGAGGAGCAGCTCGGCTCCGCGCGCCCCGCTCGCCTCGAGTGGCTGGGCGACGGTGGTGAGCCCGCAGTAGCGGGCGAGCTCGATGTCGTCGAAGCCGATGACCGACAGCCGCCCCGGCACGTCGATGCCGGCCAGCGTCGCGGCTTCCAGCACGCCGAGCGCCTGGTGGTCGGAGGCGGCGAAGATCGCGGTCGGCGGCGCCGCGAGCGCCAGCAGCTCGGCCGCCGCGACGCGGGCGGCGTCGCGCCGGTGCGGGCCGCGGCGCACGTACTCGGGGTGCTTCGCGATTCCCGCGCCGGCCAGCGCGGCCTCGTAGCCCCGGCGGCGCGCCTCGGACGAGGTGAAGCCGAACGGCCCGTTCTCCGTGTCGCCGACGAAGGCGATGCGCTCGTGGCCGAGCCGCAGAAGGTGCTCGGTCGCGAGCCGCCCGCCGGCCTCGTCGTCGGTGAAGACGGCGGTCGCGCCCTCGACGCGGCGGTCCACGAGCACGACGAGGACGCCGGCCGTCTCGAGGCGCTCGAGCTGCGCGCCGGTGGGGGGAAGGGAGACCACCAGCAGGCCGTCGACGCGGCCCTTGACCGCGAGCGAGCGCAGCGCGGCGTCGCCCTGCTCGGGCCGTTCGACGTCGAACAGGGTCACCTGGTAGCCCGAGCTCGCCAGCCGGTGCGTCACGCCGCGCAGGCGCTCCACTACGGACGGCTCGGTCAAGAAGGGGGCGACGACGCCGATGGAGCCCGTGCGCCCGGTCGAGAGGGCGCGCGCGGCGGCGCTCGGCTCGTAGTCGAGCGCCTCGATGGCCTCGAGCACGCGCATGCGGGTGGACCCGCTCACGGAGCTCGAGTGGTTGAGCACGCGCGACACCGTGCCGACGCCGACGCCGGCCAGCGCCGCGACGCTCGCGATCGTGCTCACTCGGGCCCTCGCCCCATCGTCCTGCTCCTCCTCACCCCGTGGAAGCGGTTCCATCCAAGCAAGGCGGCGGGAGCGTGTCAACCCGGGAGCGATGCGTAAGCTGCCGCGCCATGGAGGGGAGCTCGGAGCGCCGCGAGGGCGGCGAGGAGGTGGCTGCGTCGTGGTGGCGCGACGGCGTGCTCTACCAGATCTACCCGCGCTCCTACGCGGATGCCAACGCCGACGGCGTCGGTGACATCCGGGGGATCACCGACCGCCTCGACCACCTCGAGTGGCTCGGGATCGACGGCATCTGGCTCAGCCCGACGATGCCCTCGCCGAACGACGACTGGGGATACGACGTCGCCGACTACTGCGACGTGCATCCCGACCTCGGCACGCTCGCGGACCTCGACGAGCTGATCGCCGAGGCCGGCAGGCGCGGGATCCGCATCCTGCTCGACCTCGTCCCCAACCACACGAGCGACCGCCACGCCTGGTTCCAGGACGCGCTCGAGGGCCGCGACGCCGCGCACCGCGAGTTCTACGTGTGGGCCGACCCAAAGCCCGGCGGCTCGCCCCCGAACAACTGGCTGAGCTCGTTCGGCGGGCCGGCGTGGACGCTCGACGAGGCCTCCGGCCAGTTCTACCTGCACAACTTCCTGCCGACCCAGCCCGACCTCAACTGGTGGAGCGAGGAGGTGCGCGAATCGTTCGACAAGATCCTGCGCTTCTGGTTCCACCGCGGCGTCGCCGGCTGGCGCATCGACGTCACCCACGGCATCGTCAAGGACCGTGAGCTGCGCGACGACCCCGCGGCGACGCCGGACGACCACCCGCTCGTGCAGGCGCGCGGGAACCGGCAGGTGTTCTCCATGAACCGCCCCGAGGTCCACGACGTGCTGCGGCGGTGGCGGGCGATCGCCGAGGCCGACGACCCCAAGCGCATCCTCGTGGGGGAGACCTACGTGCTCGACCTCGACCAGCTGATGCCGTTCTACGGCGAGGG
This sequence comes from Solirubrobacteraceae bacterium, assembly GCA_039934455.1. GTDB lineage: Bacteria > Actinomycetota > Thermoleophilia > Solirubrobacterales > Solirubrobacteraceae > DASQFQ01. The sequence goes on along the minus strand of JBDTMF010000183.1, from coordinate 798 downwards.
CGAGGACGAGCTCAACCTCGCCTTCAACTTCCTCTTCGTGCACGCGGCGCTCGAGGCGGAGCCGCTGCGGGAGATCGTCGAGGGGGTCGAACAGGGCCTGCCGCCGACGTCCTGGCCCGTGTGGACGGGCTCCAACCACGACGCGGGCCGCCTCGCCACCCGCTGGGCGGAGGGCGACCCGGCGCGCGCCCGGCTTGCGGTGATGATGCTCATGTGCCTGCGCGGCACGCCGTTCCTCTACTACGGCGACGAGATCGGCCTCCCCGACGTCCCGCTCGACCCCGCCGACGCGCTCGACCCCGTGCCGCGACGGACCGGGAGGCCCGAGCGCAACCGCGACCCCTGCCGGACGCCCATGCAATGGACCGCCGAGCCCGGCGCCGGCTTCACCCGGGCGGGCGTCGAGACGTGGCTGCCGATCGGCGACGCCGCGGCCGGCGACGTCGCCGGCCAGCGCGCCGACGAGGGCTCCCAGCTGCACCTCACGCGCGACCTGATCGCCCTGCGCCGGACGCAGCCCGACCTGCGCGGCGGCGCCTACGAGACGCTGCCCGCCCCGGCCGGCGCGTGGGCGTGGCGGCGGGGCGAGCGCCACGCGGTCGCGCTCAACCTCTCCGAGCACGAGGTCGCGGTCGAGGGCCTGCTCGGCCGCGTCGAGATCGCCGCCGAGCGCGCGCGCGACGGCGAGGTGGTCGAGGGCGCGCTGACGCTCGCGCCGTGGCGGGGCGCCGTCGTCGAGACGTCATGAGACGGCCTGTGTCAACCTGCGCGCGCGAGTTGGCGCGTGAGCGCTCCGTG
>JBDTMF010000182.1:0-8493 GCA_039934455.1 Solirubrobacteraceae bacterium | reverse complement strand
ATGAGCGCCTCCGAGATCGTCCAGCAGTTCGTCAACGCGCTGAGTCTCGGCTCGACGTTCGCGCTGCTCGCCCTGGGGCTCGCCGTCCTCTTCAGCATCATGGGCTTGATCAACTTCGCCCACGGCGACCTGCTGACGATCGGCGGCTACACCATGTGGTACTGCGCCGAGCACGACATCTCATGGTTGCTGATGATCCCGATCACGATCGTCGTCACGACGATCGTCGCGGTGCTGATGGAGCGGATCGCGTTCCGGCCACTTCGCGGAGCCGGCGTCGTCACGCTGCTGCTGACGTCCTTCGCGGTCGGCTTCTTCATCGAGAACCTCCTCAGCATCGGCATCTCGGCACGCCCCAAGGGAATCCCGCTGCCGGACTGGGTGGACCATGCGGTCGCGGTCGGCAGCGTCACCGTGCCGGTGATCCAGCTCGTGACGATCGCAGTGGTGTTCATCTGCCTCGTGCTGCTGGCGGCGATGCTGCGCCGCACCACCATCGGTATCTCGATGCGCGCGGCCGCGGACGACTTCGACGCCGTCCGGATCGTGGGCGTGCGCGCGCATCGCGTCGTCACCGCCGCCTTCGCGATCTCCGGCCTGCTCGCCGGCGTGGCCTCGCTCCTCTACTTCGCGCGCTCCGGCTCGGTGACGCCGACCAGCGGCTTCAACCCGATCGTCATGGCGTTCATCGCGGTCGTGATCGGCGGGCTCGGGAGCCTGCAGGGGGCCGTCGCCGGCGGCTTCCTCCTCGGCTTCGTCCAAGTCGGCCTGCAGGCGTCGCTGCCCGACGGGGTGCTGCCGTTCACCGACGCCTTCGCGCTCATGCTCGTCATCGCGATCCTCCTGGTGCGTCCGAACGGCCTGTTCGGTCGCCGGGTCGAAGTGGCGACGTGAGCGCCGGCACGCGACGGCGCGCGCGCTTCGGCTCCGAGGCCGCGAGATCACTGCTCGGCGTGGCGCTGATCGGCGCCGCGCTCCTGCTGGTGACGTGGTACGCGAGCGCGTTCGGCAACGCGACTCTGCAGCTTCAGGTCACGACGTTCCTGGTGTCGGTCGTGATGGTCGTCGGCCTGCAGATCTTCTCCGGCAACACCGGGATCATGTCGTTCGGCCAGATGGCCTTCGTGGGGATCGGGGCGTACGTCGGCAGCATGCTGACGCTCAACCCGTCACTGAAGACGGCCCTCGGGCTGTCGCTCCCCGGGTTCCTCATGGACGCGCAGCTCGGGCTCGTGCCCGCCGCGCTGATCGCCGCGCTCGTCGCGGGGCTCTTCGCAGCGATCACGTCGGTACCGATCCTGCGGCTCCCAGGCACGAGCGCGGTCATCGCGATCTTCGCCCTGCTGCTGATCTCGATCTCCATCTTCCAAGGCTGGACGGGCGTGACGCGCGGCGCCGGCGGCTACTACGCGGTGCCCCGGCAGACGACGGTCTGGGTGGCGCTGGGCTTTGCGCTGGCCGCCGTCGCGATCGGCCGCTTCTTCCGCGACACACGCATCGGATTGGAGTTGCGCGCGTCGCGGGAGGACGAGGTCGCGGCGGCCATGATGGGGGTGCCGGTGCGCCGCCTGCGCGCCGGCGCGTGGGTCCTCGGAGCGATGGTGAGCGCGGTCGGCGGCGTGCTCCTCGCGCACCAGCTGACTGCGTTCTCGCCGACGAGCTTCGCGCTGCTGCCGACGTTCATCGTGATCTCGATGCTGGTCATCGGCGGCATGCTGACCGTCAGCGGCGCGGTGCTCGGGGCCGCGCTCGTCACGTTCATCCAACAGGGGGTCCGCGGCTTGGAGGACACGAGCCTGGACGTGGGCCCCATCCACATCGAGCGTCTCACCGGCCTCACGCAGCTGCTCCTCGTCATGCTGATCCTCGGCGCGCTGTACCTGCGCCCGGAGGGCATCGCCGGCCGGGACGAGCTCGACGAGCGCCTCCTGCGCCGGCCGGCCTGGTCGAGACGGCGCCGGGCCCGGGCCGTCCCGCCCGGGAACGAGTCACCTCTCCCCGATCCTTGAAATGAGCTCACACCACCATCCCGCCGGCTCCCCCGGCACGCTCCTGGCGCTGCTCCAAGGCGCTGACCAGGCGACGGCCATCATTGAGCCGCGCTCGGGCGACGCGACCAGCTACGGCCAGCTGCGCGAGGCGATCGAGCACATCGCGCGCCAGCTGGTCGCGGAGGGGGTCGAGCCCGGCGACGCGGTCGCGATCGTCGGGCCCAACGACCCCGCGTTCCTGGTCTCGTTCCTGGCCGTCGTGGCGCTCGGCGCCAGCGCCGCGCCGCTCAACCCGACGTACACCGAGGCGGAGTTCCGCTCGTACCTCCAGGACCTCCAGGCCAAGCGCGTGCTGGTCCGCGACGGAGCCGGCGAGCACGCGCGCGCAGCGTCCGGCGCGCTCGGGATCGGTGTGCTCGGGCTGGTCGGAGACCGGGCCACCGAGGCGGCGCTGGACGGCGTGGATCCGGCCGCCGAGCGGACGGACGGGGACCCCGACTCCGTGGCCCTGCTCCTGCACACCAGCGGGACCACGAGCAAGCCCAAGGGCGTCCCGCTGCGCCAGCGCAACCTGCATGCGTCGGCCCGGTCGGTCGCCGCGGGCTACCGCCTGACGTCCGAGGACGTGAGTCACTGCGTGATGCCGCTGTTCCACGTGCACGGCCTCGTCGCCTCGGTGCTCGCGACCTTCGCCACGGGCGGCACCGTGCTCGTCCCGCCCCGGTTCAGCGCGAGCGTGTTCTGGGACGACGCCGCGGCCCACGGAATGACCTGGTTCTCCGCGGTCCCGACGATCCACCAGATCCTCGTGCGCGACGGTGCCGAGCGCCCCGCCGACGTCCCGCTGCGCTTTGCCCGCTCCTGCTCCTCGGCGCTCGCGCCGACGACCTGGCGGGCGTGCGAGGACGCCTACGGCGTCCCGGTCACGGAGGCGTACGGCATGACAGAGGCGTCGCACCAGATGACGACCAACCCGCTGCCGCCCGAGGAGCGGCGGCCCGGCAGCGTCGGAGTCGCGACCGGGATCGAGGTCGGCGTGGTCGACGAGCGGTGGATGCAACTCGGCGCGGGCACGAGCGGCGAGGTTGTCGTGCGCGGACCGTCCGTCGTCGACGGGTATCGCGCCAACCCGCAGGCCAACGCCGAGGCGTTCCGCGACGGCTGGTTCCGCACGGGTGATCTCGGCGCGTTGTCCGAGGAGGGGTACCTCACGCTGCACGGACGCATCAAGGAGTTGATCAACCGCGGCGGCGAGAAGATCTCGCCGCACGAGATCGAAGATGCGCTGCTCAGCCATCCGGCCGTGGCGGAGGCTGTGGCGTTCCCGGAGCCCGACCCCAAGTACGGCGAGCGGGTGGGGGTCGCGGCGGTCCTGGTCGGCGAGGGGAGCACGGAGGATCTGGTCGCACACTGCGCGGAGCGGCTCGCCGCGTTCAAGGTGCCGGCCCGGATTGTCCTCGTCGACACGATCCCCAAGGGGCCGACGGGCAAGGTCCAGCGGCGGCGCCTCGCCGACCAGCTCTCGCCGTGAGGGTCGCAGTGCTCGGCGCCGGTGCGATCGGCGCGTACGTGGGGGCCGCGCTCGCGCGCGGTGGCGCCGACGTGCACCTGATCGCGCGCGGCGCGCACCTCGAGGCGATGAGGACCGATGGCGTCCGCGTCCTGAGCGACCGCGGTGACTTCACCGTGTCGGTGCCGGCCACCGACGATCCGGCCGAGGTGGGCGCAGTCGACGTCGTCTTCCTCGGGATCAAGGCGTACGGATACGCCGACGCCGGCCCGCTGCTCGCGCCGCTGCTGGCCGAACACACAGCGGTGGTCGCCGCCCAGAACGGTGTGCCGTGGTGGTACTTCCACGGTGCCGGCGGCCACTTCGAGGGCCGGCGGATCGAGGCCGTCGATCCGGGCGGCAGCGTGAGCGCGGTGATCTCGCCTGAGCGCGCCATCGGCTGCGTCGTCTACTCCTCGACGGCGATCGAGGGCCCCGGGGTGATCCGGCACTACGAGGGCACGCGCTTCTCCGTCGGTGAACCGGACCGCTCGATCTCCCAGCGCTGCGTCGCATTCGCGGAGGCGATGAAGGCCGGCGGGCTCAAGTGCCCGGTCGAGAGCGGCTTGCGTGCTGACATCTGGATCAAGCTCATGGGCAACGCGGTGTTCAACCCGCTGAGCGTCGTCACGCGGGCGACCATGGAGCAGATGTGCGGCCATGGCGGTACGCGCGACCTCGCGCGCGGCGTGATGGAGGAGATCGTCGCCGTCGCCGGCGCGCTCGGCGAGGTGGTGGATGTGTCAATAGACCGCCGCATCGCCGGCGCCGAGCGCGTCGGCGCGCACAAGACCTCGATGCTGCAGGACTACGAGGCCGGCAAGCGACTGGAGCTGGACGCGATCGTGGCGGCGGTGGTGGAGCTGGCCGAGCTCGTGGGTGTCGACGCCCCGCGGCTCCGCGACCTGCACGCGACGACCGATCTGCTCGCTCGCTCGACCACCGAGGGGACCAACGCTCGTCACGCGGATCAAGACGACGTGCGTCCGAGCATCTAAACCCATGAGCGAGGAGACGGTATGAGCCACTTCTTGTCCGGTGTGGGCGACGCGCTGGTCGCCGGCTCGATCGACGTGATCGACCTGACGCAGCCGCTGAGCGAGGAGACGACGCCGATCAAGCTGCCTGAGCCGCTGGTCAACACCCCGGGCTTCTCGCGCCGCGAGTTGAGCCACTACGACGAGCGCGGCCCCCAGTGGGCCTGGAACGCGATCGAGGTCGGCGAGCACGTCGGAACGCACCTCGACGCGCCGATCCACTGGTACACCGGCCGCGACGGCGACGACCTCGCCTCCATCCCCGCCCAGCGGCTGGTGGGTCCGGCGGTCGTCCTGGACAAGACCCGCGAGGCCGCCGCCGATCCGGACTACCTCGTCACGCGCGATGACCTCCGCAGGCTGGAGGCGGAGCACGGCCCGCTGCCGAAGGGCGGCTGGCTGCTGCTGCGCACGGGCTGGGATGCGCGTGCCGGCGACGAGGCGGCCTACCTCAACATCGACGAGAACGGCTCGCACACGCCTGGGTTCGACGCCGAGGCGGCGCGGTGGCTGGGGCACGAGTCGCCGCTCGTGGGCGTCGGCGTGGAGACGGTCGGCACGGATGCCGGGAACGCGGCGCGCCTAGAGCCCCCGTTCCCGCTCCACCACTTCCTCGCGGAGACCGGCAAGCTTGGCGTGACGCAGCTCGCCAACCTCGCGCTGCTGCCGGTCACCGGCAGCCTGCTCGTGGTCGCGCCGATGAAGATCGTCGGGGGCACCGGCAGCCCAACCCGGGTGCTCGCCCTCGTGGCGGGTGACGCGCGATGATCCGGGCGGACGGCCCACCTCCGCTGGACCCGCGGATCGAGCGCGGACTGTGGGCGCAGCTGAAGTACCTCGGCCAGAAGGAGCTCGCGGGGGACCGGCACGTCGGCTGGAAGGCCGCCTTCCGTACCCAAGGGGCCATGGACGTCGTGGGCATCGATCGCCCGCTCCTGGGGTTCATCACCGAGAGCGGCGTGCTCACGCCCGGTGAGCCCGTGGCGCTCGCAGGGCTGACGGCACCTGAGATCGACCTCGAGATTGCGGTGCGGCTCGCAACCGACATCTCTCCCGGCTCCGACGCCGCCGCCGTGCGCGCCGCCATGGGCCCCTTGACGGTCGCCGTCGAGCTCAACGACTACGCGCCGCTCCCCGTGGATCCGGAGCCCGTGCTCGCTACCAACGTCTACCACCGCGGGGTCATCCTCGGCCCGCTCGACGGACGGCGCACATGGCCCAGCTGCGTCGCGACCGTCGAGCTCAACGGCGAGCAGGTGCATCGACACGACCACCCCGGTGAGCTGCCGGGAGAGCTTGTCGAGGTGCTTCAAGAGATGTCGGAGCTCCTCGTCACCTGCGGCGCGAAGCTGCGCGCCGGCGAGGTCATCATCACCGGCGGCTTGGTGGCACCCGTCAAGGTCGCCGCCGGCGACTCCGTTCGAGCCTCCGTCGACCCGATCGGGACGCTCGAGCTCGCGTTTGTCTAGCTTATGAGACGAAGCATTAGGCGAGTCACGGAGCAAATTTCGATGAGCCTCACCCCGCATGCGAACAGATGTTCGCGACGAGTCAGGGATCGGCATACGCCCGCTTCCGACGGGCCCTGAAGACAGGCAGCGTGGCCATCATTCGCAGCGCAGTCGGTGCGCTGCCACACGTTGACTTGGCCGACGCCCTCGCCGCGTATGTGGCCATCCGAAAGGCCGGGGGGAGCGGTTCGAGCGCGGCGCTGCGCTGGCTCGCGTGGTCTTGCGGCGAGCGACGCAAGGCCACGCTCGCGGAGGTCCGATCAGCAGCATGGGCATTGGAGGACATCACCGACGAGACGGCAGCACCCGAGCCGCTCCAACGATTCTGCTCGCGCTAGACCGCCGGCTGCCGCGTGCCCTTGCGGACATCGAGCTGGGCGATCGCGTGACGCTCACGCTCGAGCCGGGGATGCCAGTCGCCGCCGGCGATCCGCTGGCCACTCTGGAGGGCGCGCGCGGCGACTGGCTGGAGCGCATGATCCGCGGGGGTGTCGTAATCCGCGCGATCGAGCCCGCGGCCTCGCCGGTTCCCGTCTTTAACGACGTTCTCGATGTCGCGCGACGCGCACTCACGAGCGGCTCCCAGGCCAACTTCCGCGACGCCATGCAGTTGGCCGCGGACTGTCTGGCAAAGCTACCCGACGCATACCAGCACTGGGGCTACCCCTATACGCTCGACAACGTGCGTGAGCCCTTCGCGCTCGGCACCGAGGACGAGATTCTGCGCGCACTCCTCACGTTTAGCGAGGAGGTGTTCCGCTCGGGTGATCCCGGGGCGATCGCGCTGCTACCGCACGTCGCGACGGCTCTGGTTGAGGCCCGCCTGAGCAAACGCGCGAGTCTGTTGGTAGAGCAGGCCACGGCCGTCTGGTGCCACCAGCTGCTGACGGCGCACACCGTCGGCGATGCGGGGCTCGAGCAGCGCGTGCATGACCTGATCGGCCGATTCGGCGCTCAGCGCGTGCTGGCGTTGCAGCACGACCTTGAGGACCGGGACTTGCCGCTCGAGCGCCGTCTGGCGGCGCAGGACGGGCTCCGGCAGCTGTTCCATCACCAGGCCATGGTGATGAACCACTACGTTGACGAGGCCGCGCACGAGCGATTCGTGGATGCCTGGCGCCGAACCAGCTCCGGTCGGCAACGACGTCAGGCCACCAGAGCACTCGAGTCAGCAGAAGCGCTGCGTGAGGCGAAGCAGGCACTGGAGTCCCGGCGAGCCAGCCTAATGTTCGCGCTCGGAACCTGGGCGATCGATCTCCGTCGGCAGGGCAAGCTGGTGGGAGACAAGTGGCTCTCGCTGGTCCCGTATCTCGTCGGCGGGCTACTGACCCCGGCACCGTGTCTCGCCAGCTGCGTTCCATCAACGGCGATCTCGAGCTCGAGCGGCTCGAGAGTTGGCAGCTAGGAAATTGGGACGGCGAGGCGGGATGGCGGCCCGCCGACGTCCGGCTGCTGGCGCGCCTGTGGGGCACCCTCCTACCTTCGCCGTCCACGGGCTTGGCTAGGTCTCTCGCTGGCGCTTGGCGTAGCTCTCGAGCTTGGCCGTGTCCAGTGGCGCCTCGGCAAGGCGCTGCGCAGCTCGTTGCGCCTCGCGGAGCACCGCCTGCTCGATCGCCGCGCGGGCGACCTTCACCCGCTCCGCCAGACGGCCGTCGACCGCCGCCTCCCAATCATTCGGCTCGGAGTCAATCCTCGCGAGCTCTGTGACGATCTCGGGTCCCAGCCAGGCGGCGTCGGGCCCGAGCTCGATGTCAGGCGGCTCGCCATCGGGACGTGCCGCTCGCAGCAGTAGCCAGCATCGAGTAGTTCCGCCGCGCGCTGTTCGTCGATCAGCTTGACCTCTACTCGCACGGGTGACTCGTCGCCCGTGCGCAGCCGCTCGAGCCGGCGGACGGCGGCCCCGAGCTCGCAGACCACAAGAGCGGTGGCCTCGAGAGGGCCTGCTTCGTATCGCGAACCAGCCGTGGATCCCGTCGATCTGGACGCTCAAGCGCACCACTTGCTAACCGAGCGAGTCGAGGTCCACGTCGACATGGACGTGCGATGGTTGCCGCCTGAGGACACCGAATCTGCCGCGCTGCGGGTTGAGCTGCCTCCGGCGGAGGTTCCCGGACGCGGACGCACTTGACGCTAGTTACTTCCGTCCGAGTCCCAGGAGCGACACAAGGGCGGCGCGGCGCAGGTTCGCGGCGTGCCTGTCCACACCAGCTCTACCGACGGCACCGCCGAGGACCTGTGGGCCGCCGCCTCGAACTCGCCAGAAACTCGGCCAGAATCGCTCACGAGCTTCCGAGCCACGAACCCGAGCCGCGGGCGCCAAGTACGAAGTCCCTGCAAAGGCGCGATCTTCCGTAGGCGTTCAGTCCGTGTCGGCGGTCAGGCCAGCAGGGGTGCGGGCTGGCCGG
>JBDTMF010000181.1:0-8536 GCA_039934455.1 Solirubrobacteraceae bacterium | reverse complement strand
TCGACCTCCGCGACGTCGCCACCGCGCGCCACTCGGAGACGGTCGGGCGTTATGCGGAGCAGATCGCGCGCGAGCTGCGGTTCGAGGTGGCGCGCGTCGAGCGCATCCGCGCCGCGGGGATCCTGCACGACATCGGCAAGCTCGGGATCGCGGACGCCGTGTTGCACAAGCCGAGCGCGCTGGACGCGCAGGAATGGCTGGAGATCAAGCGCCATCCCGAGATCGGCTCGCGCATCCTCGAGCACGCCAACCTGCGCGACATCGGCGACTGGGTGCTCGCCCACCACGAGCGGATGGACGGCGGCGGCTACCCGCAGGGCCTGTCCGCCGGCGCGATCCCGGTCGAGGCCCGCATCCTCGCCGTCGCCGACGCCTACGAGGCGATGACCTCCGATCGCCCGTACCGCAGCGCGCTCCCGCTCGCGGAGGCGCGCGCCGAGCTGCGCCGCGGGGCGGGCACGCAGTTCGACGCGGAGATCGTGGCGGTGTTCGAGCGGATCCTGGACCGGACGGAGGCGCCGTTTCAGGCGACCCTGTCGGCCGCGGCCGCCGTGAAGGCGCCGAACAGCCTCCGGCCGAGTCCCTCCCACGCGGCCAGGCGGTCGCCCAGCTCCGCCTCGGCCACCTGAGGATCGAAGCCCATCGCGACGGCGTCCGGGTCGTCGCGGTAGGACGCGAACCAGCCGAGCAGGATCTCGCGGGTCGCCTCGGGGTGGAACTGGACGCCCCAGGCGGAGTCGCCGAGCCGGAAGCCGTGGATCGAGACCGCCGAGCGGGCGAGCAGCAGCGCCTCCTCCGGCAGCTCGACGCCGTAGGAATGCCAGCAGTACGAGCTGAAGCGCTCGGGCAGCGCGCCGAACAGCGGGTCGGCGGCCCCCTCGGGCAGCCTCTGCACCTCGTACCAGCCGATCTCGGGCTCCGATACGCGCACCACCTCGCCGCCGGCGGCCGCCACCAGCAGCTGCGCCCCGAGGCAGACGCCGAGCAGCGGCTGGCGCCGCTCGAGCGCCGCGCCGATCAGCGCGATCTCGTCCTGCAGGTAGCGCAGCCGCGGCGCGTCGAGCACGTTCTGCTCGCCGCCGAGCACGAGGATCCCGTCGTAGCCGGCGGGATCGCCGGGGGCGGCCTGTCCGACGCCCGGGCACCACTCGTCGTAGATGTGCCCCGCCTCGCGCGCGGCGAGCGCGAAGGTCCCCGCCTGGTCGGCCTTCGGGTGCTGGATCGAGAGCAGCCGCACCGGGCCGAGGCTACCGGCGCTCATGGCCGGCACGCGTACCCCGCTAGGGTCGGCCGTATGTCCCGACTCGCGCTTCTCCTCAGCCTGCTGCTCCTCGCGGCGCTCCCCGCCGCCGCCGACGCCGCCAAGGTGCGCAAGGGCCCCGGCGGCACCGCTTTCTACAAGCCGCCTTCGCCGCTGCCCGGCAAGGGCCACGGCGGGCTGATCTGGGCGCGCAAGCTCACCGGCACGGCGGCGCTCAAGGGTGGAGCGGGCACCCGGCTCGTGCTCTACCGCTCGAGCGGCGTCGACGGCAAGGCCGTCGCGGTGTCGGGCACGGTCTCGATCCCGAAGGGCAAGGCGCCCAAGGGCGGCTGGCCGGTCATCACCTGGGCCCACGGGACGACCGGGATCGCCGACGCGTGCGCCCCCTCACGCGACAGCGGCTCGAACCCCGCGCACACGCTCATCAACTACGCCTACCCGCTGCTGCAGCGCTGGCTGAAGGCCGGCTACGCGGTCGTGCGCACGGACTTCGAGGGCCTCGGAACTCCGGGCGACCATCCGTACCTGAACGGGCGCTCGGAGGCCTACTCGGTCCTCGACATGGTGCGCGCCGCGCGCAAGCTCGACAAGCGCCTCGGCCGCAGGGTCATCATCTCCGGCCACTCCCAGGGAGGCCAGGCCGCGCTGTGGGCGGCGTCGCTCGCGCCCAAGTGGACGCCGGAGCTGAAGGTGCGCGGAACCGTCGCGTTCGCCCCGGTGTCGCACCTCGCCGAGCAGATCCCGCTGCTCAAGAGCCTGACGCAGCCCGGCGGGCTCAGCGGGCTCGCCGCGATGATCCTGCGCGGGATCGACATCGCCTCGCCGCAGCTCGGCCTGCCGGCCCTGCTCGGTGAGCGCGCTGCGGCCCTATATCCGCAGACGCTGACGAAGTGCCTCGGCCCGCTCGACGCCGCGGACTCCTACGGCAGCGTCGCGCCGGCGGATCTCCTGCGCCCGGACGCCGACACGACGCCGATCGCGGCGGCGCTCGCCCAGCAGGTGAGCCCCGACAAGCTGAAGATCCGCACGCCCGTCCAGATCCAGCAGGGCGAGGCGGACACGACGGTGTTCAAGACGTTCACCGATCAGCTGGTGGCCGGCTACTCCTCGACGGTGAAGAAGCTGACCTACAAGACCTACCCCGGCGTCGACCACGGCGGGGCGGTCAAGAACGCGCGCTCGGCCAAGGACGCGACGAGCTACATCAAGTCCCACGTGCGCTGACGATGGCGCGGGACTTCGCCGAGGCGAACGTGGCGCAGCGGGGGCTGCGCCGCTTCGCCGCCAGCGGGCCGGGCTCCTGGCTGTTCGCGCGCATGCTCGACCGGCTGGACCGGCTCACGTTCCGCGTGACGAGGGGCCGGCACCTGTTCTCGAGCCTGCTCAGCGCGCTCCCGGTCGCCATGGTCACCACTACCGGCGCGCGCAGCGGCCAGGCGCGCACCGTGCCGCTGCTGGCCCTGCCGGCCGACGACGGGCTGGCGATCATCGCGTCGAACTACGGCCGGCCCAGGCACCCGGCCTGGCGGCACAACCTGCGGGCGAACCCGGAGGGCCGCGTCGACGTCGAGGGAGAGACATGGGCGTTCCGAGCCGTCGAGGTCGAGGACGGGCGCCGCGAGCGGATCTGGAGCGAGGCGCTGCGCACCTACCCCGGCTTCTCCGCCTACGCGCGCCGAGCCGCACCCAGGCGGATCTCCGTCTTCATCCTCGAGCCTCGAGCAGGGGTCTGACCCCTGGTCGAGGGTTCGGCGTGACCGACGGCCGCGACAGCCCAGCCTTCCGCGCACTGTCGGATGTCGTGCTCGCAATGGCGGGCGAGCGCGAGGTCGAGCCGGTGCTGCAGCGGCTGGTGCATGCCGCGCGCGAGCTCGGCGGTGCGCGGTACGCCGCGCTCGGGGTGCCCGACGGCGAGGGCGCCTTCGCCCGCTTCATCACGTCCGGGATGAGCGAGGCGCTGATCGAGGCGATGGGCCCGCTGCCGCGCACGCACGGCCTGCTCGGCGCGATGCTCGCGTCGCCGGAGCCGTACCGCATCGACGACATCCACACCGACCCGCGCTTCCGCGGCTGGTGGCCCTCGGCGCACCCGGACATGCGCTCGTTCCTCGGCGTCCCCGTGGTGGCGCGGGGGCGCGTGATCGGCGCGGTCTACCTCACCGACAAGGAGGGCGAATCCTCGTTCACCGACGACGACGAGCGCCTGATCGGCCTGCTCGCCGCCCACGCCGCGATCGCGATCGAGAACGCGCGGCTGTACGAGCGCAGCCGCGAGCTGAGCATCGTCGAGGAGCGCAACCGGCTCGCGCGCGAGCTGCACGATTCGGTGATCCAGCGGCTGTTCGGCGTCTCGCTCGCGATCGAGTCGGCGGGCACGCTGCTCGAGCGCGACCCGGCCGCCGCCGCGGCGGAGGTCGCACGCGTCCGCGAGCTCTCCCGCGAGGCGATGGACGAGCTGCGCGCAGTCGTGTTCGAGCTGCGCCCGGCCTCGCTCGAGGCGGAGGGCCTGGCCAGCGTGCTGCGCAAGCACGTCGACGTGCTGCGCCGCGTCTCGTCGCGGCCGATCGAGCTGACGCTCGGTGACCCGCCGCGGCTGCCCGGCGAGCAGTCGGCGCAGGTGTTCCGGATCGCGCAGGAGGCGCTCCAGAACGCGCTGCGCCACGCGGGCGCGGAGCACATCGACGTGCGCCTCGAGAGCAGCGCCGGCGGGCTCGTCCTGAGCGTCGCCGACGACGGGTGCGGCTTCGACGTGAACGCCCGCGCGGTGCGCGGTCGCCGGCTCGGCCTGACCTCGATGGAGGAGCGCGCGGCTGAGCTCGGCGGAACGCTGACGATCGCGTCCGTGGAGGGCGAGGGGACCCGGGTGCGACTCGAGGTGGCCGCGTGATCCGGGTCCTGATCGCCGACGACCACGCGGTCGTGCGCCAGGGGCTGCGGACGTTCCTCGACCTGCAGGACGACGTCGAGGTCGTGAGCGAGGCGGCGGACGGCGAGGCCGCGGTGGCCGAGGCGTGGCGGACGGCGCCCGACGTCGTGCTGCTCGACCTCGCGATGCCGGCGCTCGACGGCGTCGCGGCGCTGCCGCGGCTGCGCGCGGCGGCGCCGGCCGCGCGCGTGATCGTGCTGACGAGCTTCGGCGAGGACGAGCGGCTGTTCGCCGCGCTGCAGGCCGGCGCGGCCGGCTTCCTGCTCAAGGACGTCGAGCCGGCTGAGCTCGTGCGCGCGATCCGCACCGCGCACGCGGGCCAGGCCCCGCTCTCGCCGGCCGTGGCCGCGCGCATGGTCGAGGAGATCGCTCACGGCGGCGACCGCGCGCCGCAGGCCGACGAGCTGACGCCGCGCGAGCTCGAGGTGCTGCGGCTGATCGCGGGCGGGCGCTCGAACAAGCGGATCGCACTCGAGCTGGGCGTGGCGGAGAAGACGGTCAAGACGCACGTCTCGCACGTGCTCGCCAAGCTCGGCCTCTCCGACCGGACCCAGGCGGCGCTCTATGCGGTGCGCGAAGGGCTCGCCGGACCGGGGGCCTAGGACCAAGAGCCGATGGTGGCGGAGCCGTCGCGGGCCTACGGTGAGGTCATGCCCACCGCCATCGTCACCGGGGCCTCCCGCGGCCTCGGGCTCGCCCTCTCACGATCGCTCGCCGAGCGCGGCTGGCGGCTCGTGATCGACGCCCGCGAGGCGGGGCCGCTCGCGGCTGCCGCCGCCGAGCTCCCCGACGTCGTCTCCCTCCCCGGCGACGTGTCCGATCCAAGCCACCGGCGCGCGCTCGTCGAGGCCGCGGGCGAGCGCATCGACCTGCTCGTCAACAACGCGTCGCTGCTCGGCCCGAGCCCGCAGCCGGCGCTCGCCGACTACCCGCTCGACGTGCTCGAGGCCGTGTACCGCGTCAACGTGATCGCCCCGCTGGCGCTGATCCAGCTCGCCCTCCCGCGCCTCTCCGAGGACGCCTGCATCGTCAACGTCACCTCCGACGCCGCGGTCGAGCCCTACGAGGGCTGGGGCGGCTACGGCTCGTCCAAGGCCGCGCTCGAGCAGCTCACCGCGATCCTCGCCGCCGAGCATCCGGCGCGCCGCGTCTACGCGGTCGATCCCGGCGACATGAACACGCGCATGCACCAGGAGGCCTTCCCCGGCGAGGACATCTCCGACCGCGCGGCGCCCGCGGAGCGCGTGCCCGGCCTGCTGGCGCTGATCGAGGGCGAGCTGCCCAGCGGTCGCTACGCCGCCGGGGCGCTGATGGAGTCGCGCGCGTGAGCAGCGCGCTCGCGTTCACGCTGACACCCGCGCACGAGGCGGGCGTACCGCCCGAGGCGCGCGGGCTCGAGCGCGACGAGGTGCGCCTCCTGGTCGCGCGCCGCGACCGGCCGGCGCTCGTCCACGACAGCTTCCGCGGCCTGCCCGCGCACCTGCGCGCCGGCGACCTCCTGGTGGTCAACACCTCAGCGACGATCCCCGCCGCGCTCCCCGCCACGCGCGCCGACGGCACCGCCGTCGACCTCCACCTGTCGACGCCGGTGCCGGGGGCCGTGGACGCGTCGAAGGGGAGGGTCCTCGTCGCGCCCGGGTCCGCCGCCGGCGCGGGCCACCCCTCGCCTCGCTGGGTCGTCGAGCTCCGCCGGGCCGGCGCGCGCTTCCGCTCCGCGGGCGCCGGCGAGCGGCTGAGCCTCCCCGCCGGCGGCACGGCGGAGCTCGTGGCCTCCTACCTCTCGCCGGGGCGGTTGTGGATCGCGGCGCTCGCGCTCCCCGCGCCGCTGGACCGCTACCTGGCCGAGCACGGCCGCCCGATCGCCTACGGCTACGTCGCCCGCCCGCGCCCGCTGCGCGACCTCCAGACCGTGTTCGCCGGCGAGCCGGGCAGCGCGGAGATGCCGAGCGCCGGCCGCCCCTTCTCCCGGCGCGTGCTCGACGACCTGTTCGCGCGCGGCGTCCAGGTCGCGCCGCTCGTCCTGCACACCGGCGTCGCCTCGCTCGAGCGCGGCGAGCGCCCGTATCCCGAGCGCTACCGCGTCTCGGCTGCGACCGCCACCCGCGTGAACGCGCACCGCGCCGCGGGCGGGCGAGTCATCGCGGTCGGCACGACGGTCGTGCGCGCGCTCGAGACCGTCGCGGCGCCCGACGGCCGCGTCGAGGCGGGCGCCGGCTGGACCGGCCTGATGATCACCCCCGAGCGCGGCGTTCGCGCCATCGACGGGCTGATCACGGGCTGGCACGAGCCCGACGCGAGCCATCTGCTTATGCTCGAGGCCGTGGGCGGCCGCGACCTCATCGAGCGCTCGTACGACGCGGCCCTCACCGCCGGCTACCGCTGGCACGAGTTCGGCGACTCGCACCTGATCCTGCGTTGACCCTGAAGGCGCTCCTCTTCGACGTCTTCGGGACCTGTGTCGACTGGCGCACGAGCGTCGCGCGCGAGGCCGCGGCGCTCGGGCTGCCGGGCGAGCAGGTCGCCGACGCGTGGCGCGCTCGCTACCAGCCGCAGATCGAGACCGTGCGCGGCGGCGAGCGCGGGTGGGTGGTGCTCGACGTGCTGCTGCGCGAGGCGCTCGACGACGTGCTCGACGACCTCGGCCTCGAGCTGGGGGAGACCGAACGCGATGAGCTCACGCTCGCCTGGCACCGCCTCGACCCGTGGCCCGACACCGTCCCCGGCCTGACGCGGCTGAAGGAGCGGTTCGTCGTCGCGCCCTGCTCCAACGGCCACATCGCGCAGTCGGTCAACCTCGCGCGCCACGCGGGGCTGCCGTGGGACGCGATCCTCGGCGCCGAGATCGCCCACGCCTACAAGCCCGACCCGCGCGTCTACCGCGCGAGCGTCGCCGCGCTCGGCCTCGAGCCGTCAGAGGCGATGATGGTCGCGGCGCACAACGGCGACCTGCGCGCGGCGGCCGCCTGCGGCCTTCGCACCGCCTTCGTCGCCCGCCCGCGCGAGCACGGGCCGGGACAGGAAACCGACCTCCACGCCGATCGTGTCGACGTGGAGGCCGGGGACCTCCTGGGGTTGGCGGACGCCCTCTAGGGCGTCGCGAACGCGGACTCGGACGCGTCGATCGTGCCCTGGGGCACGCTGACCGTGTCGGCGAGGTAGGGCTCGAGCTGGGTGCCCGGAGCGCCGGCGATCGTCCCGGTCGCACGGGCGGCCGGGAGGAACGGCAGCGAGATCGAGCCGCCGTGGATGGTGACCGTCTGCTTGGTCGGCACGTGCGCCCACCAGTCGCCGTTGGCGTCGGCGACCTTGACCGCGATGCGGTGACCGGCCGGGACCTTCCAGTCCGCCGACCAGAGGTCGAGGCTGACGGGCCCGGAGCTGCGCACAAGGTGGCCCTGGCGCGTGATGAGCGGCCCGGTGCCGCTGACGTCCAGGTCGTAGACGTCGAGCACGAGGTTGGCGTTGGGCAGCGACGTCGAGACGTCGACCACCGCGCTGCCGGAGCCCGACAGGTGGACGGCATGGGCGAGCGGCTTCGAGATCGTCCACACGCCCTTCTCGGCGCCCGGCCCGGTCGCGTTCGCCGTGCCCTCGTCGGTGTAGCCGCCCGTCCGCAGGGTGGTCGTGTAGCCCTTCGAGTCGGCCGGCGGCCAGCTCTTCTCCGAGCGCCAGGCGCCGTGATTCGTCTGGACCGCGACCGGCGGATCCACGACCGACGGGGTCGTGCCCTTGAGGAAGCGGTCGTAGAAGCGCATCACCTCGTCGAAGAAGCCCTCGCGGCCCATCTTCAGCCGCCCGCTGTCGTCGCGCTCGTTGCCGCGCACGTGCTCCCACGGGCCGAGCCAGGCGCGCTCGTAGCCGGTGTGGTTCTGCAGGTACTGCGCGGTTCCGTCGGCGACCGTGTTGTTCTCCGTCAGGCCCTGGGTCAGGAACAGCGGGACGCTCGAGCCCTTGGCGCCCGGGATCAGGTTGCCGCCCGCCAGTACGGCGAGTAGTGGTCGTCGTTGGCGGCCTGGTCGGCGTAGTTGGCGGCGAGGCAGCCGGGACGCTCCGTGTCGTTCGCCCCAGCGGCGTTGTAGCCGGGGTCGTCCGCGGCCGGGCCGGGGGTGGCGTCGATCAGGTCGTAGAGCGCGGGGGTGAGCACCGAGTTGGTGCGGCGGATGCCGTCGCCGTAGAGGTACCGGTAGAGGTCGTAGACGGGCTCCTGGGAGACCACGGCCTTGAGGCCGGCCGGCTGCCTGTCGACGCCGATGAGGCCGGTGACGCCGTCGTAGGACTTGCCGTACATGCCGACCTTGCCGGTCGACCACAACTGCGCCGCGGCCCACTGGACCGCGGCCATGTCCCGG
>JBDTMF010000180.1:0-8647 GCA_039934455.1 Solirubrobacteraceae bacterium | reverse complement strand
GCGCGCGCGGGCCTGTCCGTGCGGCGGGCGATCGCGACGCACGCCCTGCTCGTCGACGGCCGGCTCGGCGATCGCGGCTTCGCGCGCGCCGAGGAGCACCTGCCGGCGCTCGTCATCGCGGCCGACCCGGCGCTCGCCGCCGAGCTCGCCGAGCAGCGCCTGGCGCCGCTCGCCGAGCTGCCCGAAGGGCCGCGCGAGCGGCTGACCGAGGCGCTGCGCGCCTGGCTCGACCGCCCCGGCCAGGTCCAGGCGGTGGCCGCCGAGCTCGACGTGCACCCGCAGACCGTGCGCTACCGCGTCAAGCAGCTGCGCGAGCTGTTCGGCGAGCGCCTCGATGATCCAGAGGCTCGCTTCGAGCTCGGCCTCGCGCTGCGGGCAGGCTAGGCTTCCCGCCCGTATGCGCCTCCTCGTGACCGGCGCTGCGGGCATGCTGGGCCGGGATGTCGCCGCCGCCGCCGAGAGCGCCGGGCATGACGTCACCGCCCTCGCCCGCAGCGACCTCGACATCGCCGACCCCGCCGCCGTGCGGGCCGCCGTGGCCGCCGCGCGTCCCGACGCCGTGATCAACTGCGCCGCCTTGACCGACGTCGACGGCGCCGAGGAGCAGGAGGCCGACGCGACGCGCATCAACGGCGAGGGCGCGGGGCACGTCGCCGCCGCGGCGCCCTACGTCGTCCATGTCTCCTCCGACTACGTCTTCGACGGCACCGCCACCTCGCCGTACCGGGAGGACGACGCGACCGGCCCGGCCGGCGCCTATGGCCGCTCCAAGCTCGCCGGGGAGCTCGCCGTCGCCGCCGCCGGGGACCACGCCATCGTGCGCTCCGCGTGGCTGTTCGGCGTGCACGGCAGGAATTTCGTCGCCACCATGCTGCGCCTGGCCGAGGACCGCGACGAGGTCAACGTGGTCGCCGACCAGATCGGCTGCCCCACCTTCACCGGCCACCTCGCACCCGCGCTCGTCGACATCGCCGAGCAGCGGCTCAGCGGCGTCCTGCACGTCGCCGGCGGCGGCTCGTGCTCGTGGCACGAGCTGGCCCAGGCGACGTTCGAGGAGGCCGGCGTCGACTGCCGCGCCCTGCCCGTGACCACCGCCGAGTTCCCCCGGCCCGCGCCGCGGCCCGCCTGGTCCGTCCTCGGCTCCACCCGCCCTGAGGCGCCGGCGCTCCCGCCATGGCGCGAGGGCCTGTCCGCCTACCTGCGATCGGAGGTCCTCCAGTGAAGCTGCTCGTCTGCGGCGGGGCCGGCTTCATCGGCTCGAACTTCGTCCGCCAGCGCATCACCGAGCACGGCGACGAGGTCGTCGTGCTCGACAAGCTCACCTACGCCGGGCGCGAGGAGAACCTCGCCGACGTGGCCGGCAGCCCCGGTTACGCCTTCGTCCACGCCGGCATCGAGGACGCCGACGCGGTCGCCGCCGCCATGGAGGGGCGCGAGGCGGTCGTGAACTTCGCGGCCGAGACCCACGTCGACCGCTCGATCGCCGAGCCCGACGCCTTCGTCAAGACCCACGCCCAGGGCACCTACGTGCTGCTCGAGGCGGCGCGCGCGGCCGGCCTGCGCTACGTCCAGGTCTCCACCGACGAGGTCTACGGCTCGATCGAGCAGGGCTCGTTCACCGAGGCCTCGCCGCTCGCCCCCTCCTCGCCCTACTCCGCCACCAAGGCGGGCGCCGACCTGCTCGTCGACAGCTACTTCCACACCTTCGGGCTCCCGACGCTGATCTGCCGCGGCTCCAACAACTACGGGCCGTTCCAGTACCCCGAGAAGCTGATCCCGCTGATGATCCTCAACGCGCTGCACGGGGACAGGCTGCCCGTCTACGGCGACGGCCAGCAGGTCCGCAACTGGATCTACGTCGAGGACTTCGCCCGCGCGATCGGCCACGTGCTCGAGCACGGCGAGCCGGGCAACGTCTACAACGCCGGCGGGCCCGACGAGTGCGCGAACCTCGAGGTCGTCCAGCGCATCATCGCGCTCACCGGTGGCGACGACGGCCTGATCGAGTACGTCACCGACCGGCCCGGCCACGACCGCCGCTACTCGCTGTCGTCGGACAAGGTGCGCACGCTCGGCTGGGAGCCGCGGATGCGCTTCGGCGACGGGCTCGCCCACACCGTGGCCTGGTACCGCGAGAACACCGGCTGGTGGGAGTCGATCCGCTCGGGCGAGTACCGCGCGTACTACGAGCGCCAGTACGGCCGCTCGCTCGGCTAGCGCTCAGACCGCCCAGGCGCCTTCGCGCTAGCCGGCGCCGAAGTTCGACAAGCGCCACTTCCCGTCCTCGCGCGCGAGCGCGAAGTTCGTGAGGACGCCTTCCTTGCCGCCCTTGCGGCCCTTGACGCGCGCGGTGGCGGTGGCGCCCGTGATCGTCACGGCGGTGACGGTGAGCTCGTAGTCGTCGGCGTCGGCGGTGACCTTCTCGATCTCGGTGACGCAGTCGTGGCCGGAGGTCTTGACCTTCTCGATGAGGGCGCGCGTCATCACGTTCGCGCAGATGTCCTCGGGCTTGCGGCTCGTGGCCGCGGTCTGGAGCTGCTCGACCGTGTCGGCGACGTCCTTCTTGGCGCCCTTGAAGTTGCTCGTGGAGGAGGCCGCCTGCCCGCAGCCGGCGATCGCGACGGCGAGGAGGAGCGGGAACGAACGGAGCACGGAGCGCATGCGAGGCCAGAGGTTAGTCCCTCCATCTACCATCGAGGACCGTGGGCGAGCAGGAGACCGCACCCAGAGGACGCCACGCGCCGCCGCTCGAGGTCCGGCAGGACCGCCAGCGCGCGCGGCTGTTCGCGGCCGCCTCCGCCGTCTTCGCCCGCAACGGCTTCGCCGACGCCACCGCGGAGGCGATCGCACGCGAGGCCGGGATGTCGAAGGCGACGTTCTACGAGCACTTCGGCAACAAGGAGGAGTGCATCCTGGCGCTCTTCGACGCCGCGATCGACGCCGTGATCGAGGGCATCGCGCAGGCCGCGATGCAGCACGGCGGCGACACGCCGCAGGGTCGGGTCGGCGCGTCCGTCCGTGCGTTCCTCGGGGTCATCGACACCTTCCCCGACCAGGCGCAGACGTTGCTGGGCGAGATCATCGGCGCCGGCCCGCGCGCCGCGGAGCGCCGCGACACCGCGCTCTCGCGTGTGGCCGCCTTCATCGACGAGGCGAACCAGGCGGACGCGGAGGCCGGCCTCGTGGGCCGGCTCGCCTCACCGCACGATGCGTTCGCCATCGTCGGCGCGATCGTCGAGCTCGCGTCACGCCAGATCCGGACCAAGGAGCCCGCGGACATCGGCGAGCTCGAGCCGGTCCTCGAGCGGCTGATCCTCGGCCTGGTGGGAGCGGCGCCGCCGCGCGCCAGCGCGGCTTGAGCGACGCCGCAGCGCTCGCCTCCTTCGAGGCGGAGGTGACGGCATGCCGCGCGTGCCCGCGGCTGGTGGAGTGGCGCGAGACGGTGGCGCGCGAGAAGCGCGCGGCGTTCCGTCACGAGGAGTACTGGGGCCGGCCGATCCCCGGCTTCGGCGATCCGGCGGCGCGCGTCCTGGTCCTCGGGCTCGCCCCCGCCGCGCACGGCGGCAACCGCACGGGCCGCATCTTCACCGGCGACCGCTCCGGCGACTTCCTGTTCGCGGGGCTCTACCGCGCCGGCTTCGCGAACCAGCCGACCTCGGTGCACCGCGACGACGGCCTCGAGCTGCGCGACTGCTTCATCACCGCCGCCGTGCGCTGCGCGCCGCCGGCCAACAAGCCGCTGCCGGAGGAGCGCGAGCGCTGCGCGGGCTGGCTCGAGCGCGAGCTCGACCTGATCGCCACACCGCGCGTGGTCGTCTGCCTCGGCGCCTTCGCGTGGGACGCGGCGCTGCGCATCCCGGCGCTCGCCGACGGGCCGCCGCCCCGCCCGCGGCCGCGCTTCGGGCACGGCGCCGAGTACGGCCGCCTGCTCGGCTGCTTCCACCCCAGCCAGCAGAACACGTTCACCGGCAAGCTGACCCCGGCGATGCTCGACGACGTGCTCGTGCGGGCGCGCGCGCTGGCTGAGGAGCCGTTCGCGTGAGGCGCTACGCGGAGGTCCTGCGCGTCCCGCATGTCGCGACGCTGGTCGCCTCCACCTGGCTGGCGCGCTTCCCGATCGGCATCAACGCGCTGGCGCTGATCCTCTACCTGCGCGAGCAGACCGGCTCCTACGCGGTCGCGGGCATCGTCGCGGGCGGGCTCGCCGCGGGCTCCGGGGTCGGCGCGCCGGTGCAGGGCCGGCTCGTCGACCGCTTCGGCCAGCGGCGCGTGCTCGTGCCGTTGGCCTTCGTCCACGCCGCCGCGCTCGGCAGCATCGTCGCCCTGACCGAGCTGGGCGCGCCGACGGCCGTGCTGCTGGCCTGCTCGCTCTCCGCGGGGTTCGCGATCCCGCCCACCTCCGCGGTGCTGCGCTCGATGTGGCCCTCGCTGCTGCGCGAGCAGCCCGAGCTCCTGCCCGCCGCCTACGCGCTGGACTCCGTGACGACCGAGCTGATCTTCATCGCCGGGCCGCTGCTGACCGCGTTGATCGCGGCCGCCACGTCACCCGCGGGGGCCCTGATCGTCTCCGCGGCGAGCGTGATGCTCGGGACGATCGCGTTCACCGCGCAGGCGCCGTCACGCGCCGTCCGCCCCGACCACGAGGCGCGCGCCGCCGCGGGCCGCCTCGGCGCGCTCGCCTCGCCCGGCGTGCGCTCGCTCGTGCTGACGTCCTTGCCCGCCGGCATCGGGATCGGGATCTGCGAGGTCACGCTGCCCGCGTTCAGCGACGCCGAGGGCTCGCGCGCGCTGGCGGGAGTGCTGCTGGCGGTGTGGTCGATCGGCAGCGCCGCCGGCGGGCTCGCGTTCGGCGCCTGGCATCGCCGCCCGCCGCTGCAGCGCGTCCACCTCGCGGTGACCGCGTTGCTCCCGGTCGCCCTGCTGCCGCTCGCCGCCGCGACGTCGGTCCCGGTGATGGCGCTGCTCGTCCTCCCGGCCGGCATGTTCATCGCGCCGCTGCTGGCCACCCGCAACGAGCTGATCGGCTGGGTGGCGCCGGCGGGATCGCGCACCGAGGCCTATACCTGGCCGGTGACCGCCTTCGTGGGCGGCATCGCGATCGGCTCCGCGATGGCGGGCGGGATCGTCGAAGCGTCGAGCTGGCGGCTCGCGTTCCTGATCGCGGCCGGCGCCGCGGCAGTCGGGGCGGCGGTGGCGTTCGCGAGGCGGAGGACGTTGATGCCGCCGGTCGTCGCCTAGAAGCGAAGGGCAAACTGCGCTGCGGAGGGAAGCGAGGGATCCAGCGGAGTGGTGAGCGCCGACCCGATAGGTCCCCACTCGCCACCGTTCTCGCGGCGGCTTGGGGAGTTATCCGTGCAGGAGCCGAGGAAGTCCCCACGGGCCGGGCCGCGTGCCGCCGACCGGGGACTTGTCCGGCCAGATCGCTGACCACCGGCCGAACCCGCGCTCCTACCCAGCGTCCGTTGACGTTCGCCGGCGCCCGCCGCGAACGCCCCGTCTAGCCGACCACACCGGCGCGCACCCAGCCCGGCTCGCCCGTATCCGTCATGATCTTGCGCCAGCCGTGGCGAACGCTGCCGCTCGCGCGGACCGGCTGGCCGAGGCGCACGGAGCCGACCGCGGCACCGCCGGGGCGCCGGAACAGCTCGGCGCGGGTGACCTGGACGTGGAGCGTGCTCCCGCTCGCGGCGCGTCCCTGCGGCGTTCCGGCGACGATCGAGCCCGAGGTGTCGGGGCGCTTGCAGAGCACGGTCACGACCGCGGACGTCGTGCTCGCGGCGGGCCGGGTCGAGACGAGCACGGTCGCGCTGCGACTGACCCCGACGACGGTGCCGCGCGCGTAGGTCGCGCTCGCGCCGCGGGCGCCGATGAGGTCGGCGACGCGCAGGCCGGGCGGGCAGGGCAGCGTGACGGTGGCCGCGCCGGCGCGGCCGAGCGTGACCGTCCTGCGGACGATCGCAGTGCCGGCCGGGATCTTGCCGCCCTTGGCCAGCCCACCCGCGGGCAGCGCTCGGCTCGACGCCGACTGCGGGGCGGGCTCGCCCGGGCCGAAGACCTGCACGCCGACCCCGACCGCGCCCGCCGTCAACGCGACACCCGCCGCGGCCGTGGCGGCCGACTTGACCATCGCGCCTTTGGCAGTCGCGGCGGCGGCCTTGCCGGTGAGCAGCCCGTAGGCCACGATCAGCAGCGGCATCGGCATCAGGATGGCCGCGGCGCGGCGCGTGGCGCGCAGGCCGGTGCGGAGTGCCGGCAGTCGCTGCACGTCGCACGTGCCGGTACGTGGCGGCCGAGGCGCGCCGGCCCTCGTCGTGCGCCTCGAGCAGGTCCTCGCGCACGCTGCGGCAGTCGCTCGAGCGCGCGTCGCGCTGCTTGACGAGGTTGGTGCGCGCGCGGTGGACGAGGTTCTTCGTCGCCTGCGGGGTGACGCCCAGCTCGTCGGCGAGCGCCGCGTGCGAGACGCCGTCGACCTCCCGTCGCAGCAGCGCGTGGCGCTGCTGCGCCGGCAGGCCGGCGAGGTCGCCGAGGAGGTCGCGGACCTTGCCGCGGCTTTCGACCGCCGCCTCCGGCTCGGTCGCCTCGGGCGCGCGCAGCACGCCCCAGTCCTCGGCGTCGTCGAAGCTCACGCTGTCGGTGCGCACGCGCGCGAGCTCGTCGAGCGCGCAGTTGCGCGTGAGCCGGTACAGCCACGGGCGAAGCTCGATGTGGCGGTCGTCGCGGCGCAGCGCGCGGCTCGCGCGCAGCATCGCCTCCTGCACGACGTCCTCGGCGTGCTGGGCGCCGCGGCCGAGCACCTTGCGCGCGTAGCGCTCCAGCGCCGCGTGATGGCGCTCGTGGATGCGGCCGAAGGCCGCATCGTCGCCGCCGCGGAAGGCCTCGATCAGCGCCTGATCGTCGGCGGTCTGCCGTCGCAGCTCAAGCACGGCACAGGCTCCGGTAGCGGATCCAGCCCGCCACGCCGGCGCGGGTCCGGACCAGGGCCCAGCGGCGATTCGCGCTGCGGCGCACGTAGCGCAGCCGCTGGGGCCGGTAGAGGCGGGCGATCACGAAGCCCTCGGGCGAGTCGCGCAGCGCGGCCGAGCGCGTGCACAGCCTCCGCGTGGACGCGGAGGCGGGTACGGCAAGGGCGGGGGTGACGAGGACCGAGATGAGCAGCACGGCGACCAGCGAGCGTCGCATCTACCGCGTCAACCGCACGGTACGGACCACGCGCCGGTCGTTGCCCTTGAGGTCGTTGACGCTGATCCTGAGCCGGAGCCGCGCGCCGGCCCACGCGCGGATGCGGGCCCTGTCACGGTTGGTCCACGCGAAGTGGGTGAAGCGGAACAGGCCCGGCGTGTCGCGGGTCTCGAACGTGAAGCCGACGGACTTCCCGTGCACCCGCATCCCCACCGTGATCTGCCCGGCCTCGTTCGTGCGCACGCGGAGCGGCAGCACCCGGCGCTCCAGGAGCGCGCGGACGGAGACCCGCTTCGGCAGCAGGAAGCGCGCGCGGGCGGGCGTGCGGTCGGGCGCGACCCGGCCGAGGGCGGTGAACGCGCCGATCCGGCGCCCGAAGAACTGGACGCTGCGCGAGAGCGGCTTGGAGCGGTTGCCGGTCGAGGGGTCGATGACGGTGAGCACGGACTGGCGGTCGCGCTGGAATTCGGCCGCGACCGCGATCACGTAGCCGTTGCCGTCGCTGCCGAGCGAGAAGCCCAGCGGCTCGCCCAACGGGATCTCCTTTGGCCTCGTGAAGGGGAGCTGGGCCATCGTGGTGCTCCCGCGGACGAGCTCGCGCAGCAGCACGTCCGGGTTGATCTGCACGCCGACAAGGCTGCCGTCGGGCGTCATGTCGGCGGCCGGCCGCACCGGCGCACCGTCGCGCTCGCGGCGCAGGCCGGGGCCGTCCGCGGTGACCCCGGTGGCGAGATCGACGACGAGGTCCTGGCCGACGTCGGAGAGCAGCCGGGCGCGGACGGCGCCGGGCGCGACGGCGAGCGAGAAGCGCGCGCCACGCAGCCCCTGCGGGAACGGGGGGCCGATCGCCGTCGCCTGCGCGGTCGCCGGGTCGAGGGCGTAGAGCCGCGCGCTCGAGCCGACCGCGACGACGCCGCGCGCCGCGCTCCCGAGCGCGACGAGGCGCTCGCCGGCCGCGAGCCCGCCGACGGTGACCGGCTTCGTCAGCGCGAACGGGTTCTGGCTCGTGAAGCCGACGAGCCGGCCGCGTTCGGTGAGGCCTGCGAAGCGCTCCGCCGCGGGGGCGGGCGTCGCGAGCACGACGAGCAGGAGGGCGGAGACGAAGAGCGCGATGGAGAGGCGGAGCATGGCCATGAGAACCGGAGGACAGCGTGGAGGTTTCGTACCTTCGCCCCCCGCGTTCCGTACCCTTGGATGATGCCGCTGTCTGCATTCACACCCCAGGTTCGCGAGTGGTTCACGCGTGCCTTCGCGGAGCCGACAGCGGCGCAGGCGCAGGCCTGGCCCGCCATCGCGACGGGCGAGCACGCGCTCATCTCCGCGCCGACCGGCTCGGGCAAGACGCTGGCCGCTTTCCTGTGGGCGCTCGACCGCCTCGTGGCCGAGCCGACCGCCGGCGATGAGCGCACCCGCCTCGTCTACGTCTCGCCGCTGAAGGCGCTCTCCTACGACATCGAGAAGAACCTGC
>JBDTMF010000179.1:0-8826 GCA_039934455.1 Solirubrobacteraceae bacterium | reverse complement strand
GACGTCGGCGCCCGAGATGACCTCCTCGCCGCCCTCGTGCTTCTTGCGCAGCCGGTTGACCAGCTCCGCACGGAGGATGTCGATCTTGCCGTGCAGGATGCGGCGCCGGTAGGACACCTCCTGCTCCTCGTCCGTCAGCTGCTGGATCAGATCCTTCAGCTCCTGGTCCGAGAGCGACCCCAGATCGGGGAAGGTGTCCATCATCTGTGCGTTCCTCTCCTCGCGTCGGTAACGACGTCCTCCACCTTAGCGGTTCAAGCTCAGCTTGAGGGTGCCGCTCTGCTCAATCGAACCGCCTCCCGAAGGTACAGCGCGGTGGCCCCCAGCACGAGGGCGAGGCCCACGTAGAGGCAGGCCGGCGCGAGCCATTCGACCCCCGCCATGGCGAAGAACAGCGCCGACATGACCGGCCACACGCCGGCGCGGCCGAGCCAGTTGACCTTGACGTTCAGGCGGCGCTTCATCCCCCAGCGGACGAAGCCCATCATGAAGACCTCACGTGCCACCAGCAGCGCGAGCGCCCAGTGCGGCAGCAGGTCGAAGTGCCAGCACACGACCACGCCGGAGATCACCAGCAGGCGGTCGACGAGCGGGTCCAGGAGCGTGCCCATGCGCGAGTACTGGCCCGTCACGCGCGCGGCGATGCCGTCGAGGTAGTCCGAGAACCCGATGACCGCGAAGATCACGAGCGGCGTCGCGTCGGTGCCCCGGTCGGACCGGAAGGCGAGCACGAGGAAGACCGGCAGCAGGGCGAGCCGCACGTAGCCGATCGCGTTCGGGATCGTCCATGGCCGCAGCGGCTGGCCGGAGAGCGTCTCGGGCGGGGGCGGCCCGGAGCGGTCGAGCCCCGACAGCCGGCGGAAGGTCAGCCGCGCGCGCTCGGCGGCGTCCTGCATCTGCTCGCGGGCGCGGTCGGCCCCGCTGCTCGGGGTCAGGCCAGGGTCTGCCACAGGTCCACCGCAGCCTGGGCGGCGCCCTCGAGCGGAAGCGCGCGGCTCTCCTGCCCGCGCCGGACCTGGGCCTCGATCTCGCCCGCCGCGAGCGAGCGCTTGCCGACCGTCAGGCGCAGCGGGCACCCGAGCAGCTCGGCGTCGGCGAACTTGGCGCCCGGCCCGAGGTCGCGGTCGTCGTAGATGACGTCGAGCCCGGCCTCGCGCAGCTCGTCGTAGAGCCGGTCGGCGAGCACACGCTCCTCGGTACCCTCGCGGCCGAGGCCGACGAGGTGGACGTCCCACGGCGAGATCGCCCTCGGCCACGAGATCCCCCGCTCGTCGGCGAACTGCTCGACGGCGGCGGCGCAGATGCGCGCGGGCCCGATGCCGTAGGAGCCCATCCAGATCGGCTGCTCGGCGCCGGACTCGTCGAGGTAGGTCGCGCCGAACACCTCGGAGTAGCGCGTGCCGAGCTTGAAGATGTTCCCGACCTCGATCGCGGGCTCGATGCCGATCGGGTGGCCGTCGACGGTGTCGCCCGGCTCGACGCTGCGGACGTCGCCGCGCTTGAAGGGGAAGTCGCGACCCGGCTCGACGCCGCGCAGGTGCCGCCCCTCGCGGTTGGCGCCGGTGACGTACGGGCCCGGAGCGACCGCGTCATCGAGCAGCACCGGCACGTCGGCGCCGACGGGGCCCATCGAGCCCGCGGGGCCGATCCGCTGGGCGAACTCGTCCTCGCGCGCGGGCCGGAACGTCGTCCCGAGGGCGCCGGAGAGCTTGATGTCGTTGATCTTGTGGTCGCCGCGCACGACGACCAGTACGAGACCGCGGCCTTCGGCGATCACCGGGAACGCCTTGAGCAGTGCGCCCTCGGGCAGCCCGAGCTTGCCCGCGACCTCGGCGATCGTGGTCAGGCCGGGGGTCGGCACCTCCTCGGGCGCGGGGAGCGGCTGCGGCAGCTCGACCGGCGCCGGCTCGGCGCTGGCGACCTCGAGGTTCGCGGCGTAGCCCGGCGCCAGCGCGACGTCGTTCTCGCCCGCTGGGCACGGCGCCATGTACTCGTGGGCGCCGAACCCGCCCATCATCCCGACGTCCGACTCGACGCGGTACCACTCGAGCCCGACCCGATCGAAGATGCGGTCGTAGGCGCCGCGGAACGCCTCGTAGTGCGCGTCCAGGCCGGCGCGGTCGCGATCGAAGGTGTAGGCGTCCTTCATGATGAACTCGCGCGTGCGCAGCAGCCCGGCGCGCGGCCGCGCCTCGTCGCGCCCCTTGGTCTGGAAGTGGTAGAGGCTGAAGGGGAGCTGGCGGTAGGAGCGCACGATGCTCGCGACGTGGAACGTCACGACCTCCTCGTGCGTCAGCGCCAGCACCATCTCGGCGCCCCGGCGGTCCTGCAGCTTGAAGAGCTCGTCGATGTCGTAGCGCCCGCTGCGCTGCCACAGCTCGGCCGGGTTGATCACCGGCATCAGCAGCTCCTGGGAGCCGATCGCGTTCATTTCCTCGCGCACGATCTGCGCCGCGTTCTCGTGCGCGCGCCAGCCGGCGGGCATGTAGCTCCACAGGCCCGCGCCGAGCTGGCGGACGAGGCCGGCGCGCACCATCAGCTTGTGCGAGAGGGCCTCCGCGTCGGCGGGAGCCTGCTTCTCGGTGGGGAGCAGATACGTCGAAAGGCGAGTCACGTCGTGGGAAAGCTATCTTGCAGGCTCGTTTCAGAACTTGAGGAAGGAGTCGCAATGGCCTACGAGGTCCCGCCGCTGCCCTACGACTACGACGCGCTCGAGCCGCATATCGACGAGGCGACGATGAAGGTCCATCACGACAAGCACCATCAGGCGTACGTCGACAAGGCCAACGCGGCGCTCGAGGGCACCGACTTCGACGGCAAGCCGATCGAGGAGGTCCTCAAGGACCTCGACTCGCTGCCCTCCGACAAGCAGGGCCCCGTCCGCAACAACGGCGGCGGCCACTACAACCACAGCCTGTTCTGGGAGAGCATGAGCCCGGACGGCGGCGGCGCCCCCGAGGGCGCGCTGGCCGAGGCGATCGACTCCGCCTTCGGCTCCTTCGACGACTTCAAGACGAAGGTCAAGGAGACCGGCGTCGGCCAGTTCGGCTCCGGCTGGGCGTGGCTGGTGCACGACGGCTCCGGGCTCGCGGTCGTCGGCTCCGCCAACCAGGACAGCCCGCTCTCGAAGGGCCAGACGCCGCTGCTCGGCGTCGACGTGTGGGAGCACGCGTACTACCTGAAGTACCAGCAGAAGCGCCCCGACTACATCGAGGCGTGGTGGAACGTCGTCGACTGGGGCAAGGTCGCCGAGCGCTACGACGCCGCCGCCTAGCCGCAGCGGCGGCGACGCCGGATCGCAACTTCCGCTGCGGTCCGGCGTTCGCTCCGAAGTCATGAGAACGCTTCGCCTCGCGCTGCTCGCCGGCGCCCTCTGCCTCACCTTTGCCGCGCCCGCCTCCGCGTCGCGCGACCAGGAGTCGATCTTCGAGGACGAGCACCAGTTGCTCGAGCTCGGGTCGGCAACCGCCAACGCCTCGCTCGACGACATCCAGCGCCTGGGTGCCGACAGCGTGCGCTCGCTCGTGATCTGGAGCCGGCTCGCGCCGCGCGGCGCCAAGCGGCCGAAGGGCTTCAAGGCCGCCGACCCGAAGGCCTATCCGGCCGCGCTGTGGGACCCGTACGACGACCTCGTGCGCGGCACGAGCGCCCGCGGGCTGGGCCTGCTCCTCTCCCCCTCGACGCCGATGCCCGCGTGGGCGTCGCGCTGCAAGAAGGGCAAGAAGGCGACCTGCAAGCCGAGCCCGACGGCCTACCGGGCCTTCGTCACCGCGCTCGGCCGGCGCTACTCCGGCACGTACGCCGACGAGAACCAGGGCGGCGCCGTGCTCCCCCGCGTGAGCCGCTGGTCGCTCCTGAATGAGCCGAACCAGCCCGGCTGGCTGACGCCGCAGTACGAGCGCTCCAAGCATCGTCTCGTCGCGACCGCCGCGGTCGTCTACCGGGCGCTGGCGACCGCCGGGATCAGGGCGCTGAAGGCCAGCGGCCACGGCCGCGACCAGATCCTGCTGGGCGAGACCGCGCCGATCGGCCGCACGAGCGGATCGCTCGCGCGCCGCCCGATCCCGCCGGTCGAGTTCCTGCGCAAGCTCTTCTGCCTCAACGCGAGCGGGAAGCGCCTGCGCGGCGCCGACGGGCGCGCCCACGGGTGCCGCAGGTTCAAGCGGCTCGCGGTCAAGGGCTTCGCCCACCACCCCTACCAGCGCGGCGGCTCGCGGCCCCCAGCGGAGCCGCCCCAGGCGGCGGGTGAGATCACGATCTCCTCGCCCTCGCGGCTGCGCCGCGTGCTCGACCAGGCGGCGCGGGCTCGCCGTATCCCCCGCGGGCTGCCGGTCTTCTACACGGAGTTCGGCTTCCAGACGAACCCGCCGGACCGCATCTTCGGCGTGCGCGTGGCGCTCCAGCCGAGCTACATCAACCAGTCCGACTGGATGGCCTACCGCGACCGCCGCGTGCGTGCGGTGGCGCAGTACAAGCTCGTCGACGAGGCGTCGCTGTCGAGCTTCCAGTCCGGCCTGCGCTTCCTCGACGGCAGCGCCAAGCCCGCCTACGCGGCCTACCGGCTGCCGATCTGGGTGAGCGGGCGCGGCTCGCGCCTGAAGGTCTACGGCCAGGTCCGCCCGGCCGCCGACTCGACGCCCCAGGTCGTCCAGATCCAGAACCGGCCGCCGAGCGGCGGCGCCTTCACCACGGTCACCACGCTGACGGTGCGGTCCCGGAAGGGCCAGTTCCTCACGCGGGTGCCCAAGCGCGCCGGCGACTGGCGCCTGCAGTGGGGCGCGCTCACCTCGCGCGAGGCGCAGGTCGCACCCCGATGACCGGCGGGCGGGTGCGCGCGGTCCTCGCCTGCGCGCTCCTGCTCGTCGTGGCCGGTCCCGTCGCGTCGGCGTTCGCCGCCGCCAACCTCGAGATCGGGATGGAGGACGAGCGGCTGCTGCTGTCCGACCCCGCACAGGCACAGGGCGCGATCGCGGCGATGGCGGCGGCCGGCGTCGACATCGTGCGCATCCACGCGCGCTGGATCGACGTCTCGCCGGCCCGCAACGCCATGCACAAGCCGGCCGGCTTCGATCCGGGCAACCACCGCTCGCGCCGCTACCACTGGCAGACGCTCGACCAGGCGGTCGACCTGACCCGCGCGGCCGGGATGCGGGTGATGCTGAGCGTCACCGGGCCCGGCCCGCTGTGGACGAGCCGCGCGCCCCGGCGGCGCAACCCGCGCTACAAGCCGAGCCCGGCGCTGTTCGCGAAGTTCGCGCGCGCGGTGGCGACACGCTACGGCGACCGCGTGGACCGCTACCTGATCTGGAACGAGCCGAACGTCGCGGGCTGGCTCGAGCCCCAGCAGACCTGCGTGTCGCGGCGCGTCTGCTCCCCCGCCTCGCCGCACATCTACCGCGGTCTCGTGCGCGCGGCCCGGCCCGCGATCGAGCGGGCGGACCCGGGCGCGCAGGTGCTGCTGGGTGAGCTCGCGCCGCGCGGGCACCGCGCCATCTCGACGCGCAGCCCGGTCTCCCCGCTCCCGTTCCTGCGCGAGCTGGCGTGCGTGGACCGGCACTACAAGCCCCTGCATCGCGGCCCGTGCCGCGGCTTCAAGCCCGCGAGCGCCGACGCGTTCGGCTACCACCCGCACGGCGTCGAGTTCGGCCCCGAGGATCCCAACCCGGATCGCGACCAGGCCCAGATCGGCGACCTGCCGCGGCTGCTCGGGGTGCTCGACCGGCTCACGCGCTCGGGCCGCATCGGGGCGCCGAACCGCCGCTTCGACCTCTACCTGACCGAGTTCGGCTACCAGACCTCGCCGCCCGACCACGGCGTCGGGATCAGCCTCGCCCGGCACGCGCGCTACCTCCAGCAGGCTGCCTACCTGGCGTGGCGGCTGCCGCGGGTGCGCAACCTCACGCAGTACCAGTGGCGCGACGAGCCGGTCGTGGCCCGCGGCGACGGGCTGCGCGGGTACGCGGGCTGGCAGTCCGGGCTGCGCTATGTCAACGACAAGCCCAAGCCCGCCTTCCGCGGCTTCACCGAGCCGTTCGTCATCGACCACCCGGCGAGGCGCGCGCGGGCTCGGTTCTGGGGCCAGATCCGGCCTGGCAGCGGCATCAGGACGGTCTCGGTCCTGCGCCGGCGCCCGGGCCGGCGCGACTACCGCGTGATCAAGCGCGTGCGGACCGACGCGCGCGGCTTCTGGGCCCACACGCTGCCGGTGATGCGACGCGCGAAGTACCGCTTCTCGTGGGAGCAGGCGGCGGTCACCGCCGGCGGCCTCCCGACGCGCCGGCTGTCGGGGGTCGTCAGCCTTGCGACCGACCCGGCGCGGCGGTGGCACGCGTCGCGGCCATGAGCGAGCCGGCCGATCCCCAGCCGGCGGACGCCGCGGCCGATCCGCGCGGGTTCTACACGGCCGGGTACTCGCTCGCGGATCGCTCCGAGGCCGACCGGATGGGCCGCTGGCGGGCGCTCGGCGCGCGCTCGAAGGCCGACCACGCCGTGGCGCTCTGCGCCCGCGCCGGACTGCGCCCGCGCACGCTCGTGGAGATCGGGTGCGGCGACGGCGCGCTGCTGGCCGAGCTGGGCGAGCGCTGGGTGGCCCCGGTCCTCGACGGCTTCGAGCTCTCGCCGCCGGCCGCCGAGCTCGCGCGGGCGCGGACGATCCGCGGGGCGCGGCGGATCGAGGCCTACGACGGATCGCGCGTCCCGGCGGACGACGGCGCGTACGACCTCGCGGTGCTCTCGCACGTGCTCGAGCACGTCGAGGATCCCGCGCCGCTGCTGCGCGAGGCCGCGCGCGTGGCCGCGGCCGTGCTCGTCGAGGTGCCGCTCGAGGCCAACCGCTCCGCCGCCCGCCCGGCCAAGCGGGACGAGGCCGCGCGCATCGGCCACATCCAGTTCCTGGACCGCGCGGCGGTGCACGACCTCGTGGCGGCGGCGGGGCTGTCGGTCGCCGCGGAGCTCAGCGACCCCCTCCCCTATGCGCACCACGCGTTCTTCGCGGACTCGCGCGGCGCACGGGCGCGAGCGGCGCTGAAAGCGGGCATCCGGCGGGCACTGTGGCGCGCTGCGCCGCGAGCCACCGAGCGGCTCTTCACCGTGCACTACGCGTGCCTCGCGCGGCGGCGCTAGCGTGGCGCGGGTGACCGTCCGCGAGCTCGGCCCCGGCGAGACCGCCCTCGCCGCCCGCACCCTGCTCGAGCTGCGGCCGGGACCGGGCAGCGCCGAGACGCTCGTCGGCCAGATCGAGCGCCAGCGCGCGACCGGCTACCGGCTCGCCGGCGCCTTCGCCGGCGGCGACGAGAAGGCGGCCGCGGTCGCCGGCTTCCGCATCAACGAGTTCCTCGCCTGGGGCCGCCATCTCTACGTCGACGACTTCGTCACCGCCGAGACGCACCGCGGCCAGGGCCATGCGGACCGGCTGTTCGCGTGGCTCGAGGCCGAGGCGCGGCGAGCGGGCTGCACGCAGCTCCACCTCGACTCGGCGGTCGGCGAGCACCGCCAGGACGCGCACCGGTTCTACTTCCGCCACGGGTTGCGGATCGCTTCGTTTCACTTCGAGCGGGAGCTGTAACCCCGCCGGGAACGGCAACTGCGCATTGAAGGGAAGCCCGGGTGGGAGGCGGCATTTCGCGGCACCTCTCCTCCCGTCTCACCTCAATGAGCAGTTCGCCGTTTTCAGGCCGGGACCGGAACTGCGGCCTGAACACCGCGACGCCCAGTACGCCGCCCAGCTCGCGGATCGCGTTGTTGGCGCCGGACGCCTGCCCCGCCTCGTGTCGTCGAGATCGGAGCGGCCCAGCCGCTCAGGCTGAGCCCCTCAGGCGCGGGTGAAGCGGCGGCTGATCGTCGGGGAGGCCGACTCGTCGAGGCGCAGCAGCGCCTCATCCATCTCGTCCGCTTCGGCGCGCTGCTTCTCGGCCTCGAGCTTGGCGAGGCGCTCGGGGGTCAGCTCGCCCGCGTTCTCCTCCTCGATCCGCTGGAGCCACTCGGCGCCCGCGGCCTGCTCGAGCTCGTCGACCTCGATCTTCTTGGTCGTCGTGTACTTGTCGATCTCCTTGAACAGCTCGTCGACGAGTTGCTCGGTCGGCACCTTCTTCAGCGCCTTGCCGCGCGAGAAGATCAGGCCCTCGTTCTTGGCGCCCGTGATCCCGAAGTCGGCGTGCGAGGCCTCG
Source organism: Solirubrobacteraceae bacterium (assembly GCA_039934455.1). Classification (GTDB taxonomy): domain Bacteria; phylum Actinomycetota; class Thermoleophilia; order Solirubrobacterales; family Solirubrobacteraceae; genus DASQFQ01. The sequence goes on along the minus strand of JBDTMF010000179.1, from coordinate 661 downwards.
CCGATGCCGTTGACCGCGCAGCCGAGCACGGCGACCTCGACCGGGTCCGCATAGGCCTCGAGGCGGCGCTCGATGTCGGCGACCACGGTGTCCATGTCGAACTGCAGGCGCCCGCAGGTCGGGCAGGCGATCAGCACCGGGCCGCGCTCGCGCAGCTTGAGCGCCTTGAGGATCTCCCAGGCGACCTTGACCTCCTCCTCGGCGTGGAAGGTCGACAGCGAGATCCGGATCGTGTCGCCGATGCCGTCGGCCAGCAGGGTGCCGAGCCCGACCGCGGACTTCAGCGAGCCCGACCACTTCGTCCCCGCCTCGGTGATACCGAGGTGCAGCGGGTACGGGATGCGCTCGCTCAGCAGGCGGTTGGCCGCGATCGTGTTCGGCACGTTCGTCGACTTGATCGAGACCTTGAAGTCGCGGAAGTCGAGGCGCTCCATCAGCGCCACGAACTCGGTCCCGGCCGTGACGAGCGCCTCGACGGCGTTCTCGCGCTCGAGCGCGTGCAGGTGCTTGGGCAGCGACCCGGAGTTGACGCCGATGCGCATGGGCGTGCCGGTGGCCCCGGCGCGGTCGGCGACCTCGGCGACCTTCTCGGGGCCGCCGATGTTGCCCGGGTTGAGGCGGATGCAGTGGGCGCCGGCGTCGATCGCCTTCAGCGCCAGGG
>JBDTMF010000178.1:0-8830 GCA_039934455.1 Solirubrobacteraceae bacterium | reverse complement strand
CACGGCGCGGACCCTACTTCGCCGCCCCATGCGGTGATGCGAACCGGGTGGCTAGAGAAGGCTCAGCAGGACTTCGAGCCCCACGCGGTGCAGCCGAGCCGGACGTCCGTGTAGCTGACGAGCTTGACGACGTCGCCACCGTTGTTGAGGATCTGGCTCGTCATCCCCCAGAACTTGTCGAACTGGGTGTCCTGGTCGGGGTCGCCCTGGGTAGAGATCCGCATCGTCTCGCCGGGCTGCAGGATCGAGCCGGGAGGGAACTCGTAGCCGTAGGGCGGGCTCTTGAGCTGGTAGTTCTCGAGGTCGATCGCCCACGCGGCGTTGTTGCGAAGGGTGATGACCTCGTTCTTCTTGGGGTTGACGTCGATCGAGATCTGGCCCTGGTTGGCGTCCGCGCAGCCGACGCGGCAGGGGTAGATCATCGACGCGCGGACATCGCCCTGTGGGTCGAACAGGTAGGCGCCGTCGCCCATCCCGCGGTCGTCGCCGCTGATGTTCTCGAACACGGGAGCCGTCAGGTTCCAGAAGTACGCGCCGGCGAAGGGCTCGCCCTGGCCCGCGTAGACCGTCACCGAGGAGTTGGGCGCGATCGACGCTCCGGGCGGGAAGGTGAAGCGGCGCAGACCGGAGTCGCGCACGTACCAGCCGTCGAGCGGGAGCGGGTTGATCGTGTCGAGGTTCTTGATCTTCACCCACTCGCCGTTGACGTCGTCGTGGTCGTTGCCATCGGCGTCCCAGTTCGCCCACAGCCGGATCGCGTGGCCCTCGTTGGGCCCGATGCCGCAGTAGTTGGGCGAGTAGAGGCCCTTGTGCGCAGCGGCCGCGTGCTGAGCCAGGATGCTGTAGCGGACGTTGGTGGCGTCCTCGCTCTGGCCCGGCCACCACAGCGCGTGGCCCTCGGAGATCATGATCCGCCCGACGTCGTGCCAGCGGCCGCGGTAGCGGACGGCGATCGAGCGCAGCCGGCGGCCGCGCGAGCGGCTCTCGGGATACAGCGACGCCACGCGGATCCGCTTCTTCTTCGAGCGCTTGACGAGCTGTTCGAGGCGTTTCGTGGCGTCGACGGCGTGGCAGTCGCCCGCGCGCTGCGCCGCCTTGTATGAGGTCTGCTCCATGGCCTGGATGCCGGTGATCCGCACCCGCAGCAGGCCGCCGAGGCCGTCGCCGGGGACGTCGGCGTCCAGCGTGTCGCCGTCGTCGACGTAGCGGACCGTTCCATGCCAGATCGTGCACTGGGCGCCGTGTGGATACTCGGGCATGCAGGGGCCGCTCTTGGCGAGGGCCGCCGGGGCCGGGGCGAGGAGCGCGCCCGCGAGGGACAGGAGGATGAGGCGGAGCAGCTTGGACATCGAGGCCCCCAACCCGTAGCACCCGCCAGGGTTGCGGCCTGCAACTACGTGTGCGCGACCGGACGCGGCCGGGTCGAACAGAGGGTGGCAGCTGCGGCCCGCGTTCGCCCTCGACCGCTCGGCGCCGCCCGAGGCGCGCTCGCTCGGCATCGGCCCGCGGCTACTGCTCACGTGGGTGCTGTGCCCGGGCGTGCCGATCCTGATGGTCGCGCGGATCCCGGTGGGCCGCAAGGTGACCGACCCGAAGGACCTGATCGCGCCGATCTGGTTCGCCGCCGGGGCGGCGATGGGCGCGGGGTTCATCGCCACCAAGCTCGCCACCCAGGCGGTCGCCGGCCCGGTGCGCGCGCGTGCGCTAGCGTCGCGCCCCTGGTGAACCGCGACCATGGCGTCGGGAGCGAGGTCGGCCGGCTGCGCACGGTGGTGCTGCACCGCCCGGGCGCCGAGCTGCGACGGCTGACGCCTCGCAACAACGACGACCTGCTGTTCGACGGCGTCCCCTGGCTCGAGCGCGCGCAGCAGGAGCACGACCGCTTCGCTGCGACGCTGCGCGAGCACGAGATCGAGGTGCTCTACCTGCAGGAGCTGCTGACCGAGGTGCTCGCGGTCGGCGAGGCGCGCGCGCAACTGCTCGACAGCGCGCTGCGGCCGGAGACGATCGGGCCGACGCTGGCGCCCGCGCTCGGCGAGCACCTGGCGGCGCTGCCGGAGCCCGAGCTCGCCGAGACGCTGATGGCGGGGATGGCGCGCGAGGAGCTGCCCGTCCACCCCGGCGGCCTGGTGGAGGCGATGGCGGCGCCGCAGGACTTCGTCATCCGCCCGCTCCCCAACCTCCTCTTCACGCGCGACTCCGCCGTCTGGCTCGACCACGGCGTCGCCGTCACCCAGCTCGCGATGCCCGCGCGGCGGCGCGAGAGCGCCATCACCGGCGCGATCTACACGCACCACCCGCGCTTCGCGGGCACCGAGCTGCTCTACGGCGGCAGCATCGCCGACCAGGCCTGGCTCGAGGGTGGCGACGTGCTCGTGCTGGCACCGGGGGTGCTGGCGATCGGCGTCGGGCAGCGCACGAGCCCGGCCGGGGTCGAGGCGTTCGCGCAGCGGCTGTTCGCCACCGACGAGGCGCAGACCGTGCTCGCGGTGCCGATCGCGCAGGACCGCGCGACGATGCACCTCGACACCGTCTGCACGATGGTCGACCGCGACGCCGTCGTCATGTACCCGCCGCTGGCGGATGCGCTCGAGGCCTACGTCGTCGAGACGGGCCGCGTCGGCGGCCCTGAGCCGTTCCTCGCGGCCGCGGCCCGTGCGATGGGGATCGGCGAGCTGCGCGTGATCGACACCGGCCTCGACCCGGTGACCGCCGAGCGCGAGCAGTGGGACGACGGTAACAACACGCTCGCGATCGCACCCGGTCGCGTGATCGCCTACGAACGCAACACCGAGACCAACGCCCGCCTGATCGCGGCGGGAATCGAGGTCGTGACCATCGCCGGCTCCGAGCTCGGGACCGGGCGCGGCGGCCCGCGCTGCATGTCCTGCCCGGTCCTGCGCGACCCGGTCTAGGGCAGCTCGCCGTCCTCGCGCAGCGTCTGCTCGGCGAGCTTGAACGCCGCGTTGCCCGCCGGGATGCCGGCATAGAGCGCGGCGTGGATGATCACCTCGCGGATCTCCTCCGGGGTGACGCCGTGGCGGATCGCGGCGCGGACGTGCATGGGGATCTCGTTCTCGGCGCGCAGCGCGGTCAGCAGGGCAAGCGTCAGGCACGAGCGCGTGCGCCGGTCGAGGCCGGGACGAGCCCAGACCTCACCCCATGCGACGCGGGTCAGGTACTCCTGGAACGGCGCGCCGTATTCCGAAGCGCTCCCCAGGGTGCGCTCGACATGCTCGTCGCCGAGCACCTCGCGCCGGACCCGCTCGCCGTCGTCGGGCATCAGCCCTCCCGGTCGTGGTCGTCGAGCGCCCGGTCGACGAACGTGCCCGCCGACCCGAGGTAACCCACGGGATCGAGCAGCACCTCGACCGCTTCCGCGCCGAGCAGGTCACCCACGGCCGCCCGGAAGTCCTCCCCCCGCGCGGCGTCCGCCATCCGCTGGTGGGCGTCCGGGCCACTGCCTCGCGCTGCGCGCTCGTCACCGCCGCGCTCGAGCGCCGCCGCGACCCGCTCGGCCATCACCCGGCCGCCGGTGAGCTCGAGGTTGGCGCGCATCCGCTCGGGGTCGACCTCGAGACCTTCGAGCGACTCGCGCAGCCACGCGACGGCGGATCCCGTCGAGCGCAGCAGCTCGCCCAGCGGGCGCCACTCCGCATGCCACGAGCCGGCCGCCCGCTCGTGCTCGTGCGCCATCGCGCCGAGCAGCGTCGCGGCGAGCCCGGGCGTCTGCTGGGCGCAGCCGAGCGCGCAGATCGCCGCGACCGGGTTGCGCTTGTGCGGCATCGTGGACGAGCCGCCCCTCGCAGCGCGCTCGTCACCGCTTCGCGCACCCTCGCGGACCTCCGCGACCTCGGTCTGGGAGAGCAGGACGATGTCGCGCGCGGTCTTCGCCACCGCGCCCGAGAGCACGGCCAGCGCCGAGGCGAGCTCCCCGATCCGGCCGCGCTGCGTGTGCCAGGGCAGGACCGGCTCGGCCAGGCCGAGCAGCTCGGCGTAGGCGCTCGCCACCTGCGGGCCGGCGTCGCCGAGCGAGGCGAGCGTCCCCGCCGCGCCGCCGAGCTGGGCCGCCAGGCGTTCGAGGCGGATCTCCTCGAGCCAGCGGCGCGCGTCGTCAAGCCCCGCGAGCCAGCCCGCGGCCTTGAGCCCGAACGTCACCGGCACCGCCTGCTGGAGCAGCGTCCGCCCCGCCATCGGCGTGTCGCGGTGCGCGCGGGCCAGATCCGCGGCGGCGCTCGCGGCGCCGCCGACGTCCTCGAGCAGCGGCGCGAGCGCTCGCGCGGTCACGAGCATCGCCGCGCTGTCGAGGATGTCCTGGCTCGTCGCGCCGCGGTGCACGTGTCGCGCCGCCGGGCCATCGACCGCGCCGGTCAGCGCCGCCTTGAGCGGCACCACCGGGTTGCCCGAGCCGGCCGCGGCGGCCGCGATCGCCGCCGCGTCGAAGCGGTCGGCGTGGCAGGCCGCCGCGATCGCCTCGGCCTCGCCCTCCTCGATCAGTCCCGCGCGCGCGAGCGCGCGCGCGAGGGCCGCCTCCGCGTCGAGCATCGCCTGCAGCCACGCCTCGTCCGTGACGGCCGCCGCGGCAGCGCCGCGCGCGACGATCGCGTCGAACACGTCAGCTCCGGGCGCGGGGCTCGTCGGTGACGAAGCGCGTGGCGATGGTCAGCAGCAGGTGCACGACGCCGAGCACGATGAAGAACGCCGCCGCCGTGCCGTCGTGGGAGAACCCGAGGATGAAGGGCGCTGCGATCAGGAAGATCGCGAGCACGTAGTCGAGCATCACGTGCGCCTGGACCGGGATCGAGTTGATGAGCCCGGTCCGCCAGGCCGTCGACGCGGCGATGATCAGCACGATCACGCCGACGATCAGCGAGGCGGCGGTCGCCGTGTCCTGGTCGAAACTGAAGATGAACGGCGCCGCGATGAAGAGGATCGCCGCGAGGTACTCGATGATCCCGTGGACGAAAGCCGGGACCGGCCCCTGCTTGAACACGGACTGGACGCTACCCGAAGAACACCTCGGCCGTCTCGAACAGGCGCGGGTCGAGCAGCTTCGGCTCGGCCAGCGCCTCGTCGAGCGGCACGAGATCGATCTCGGTTCCGCGCAGCGCGACCATCTTGCCGAAGTTCCCCGCCGTCGCCGCCTCGATCGCGGCGACCCCGAAGCGCGTGCCGAGCACGCGGTCGTAGGCGAGCGGCGTGCCGCCGCGCTGGACGTGGCCGAGAATCGTCATCCGCGACTCGTAACCGGTGCGCGCCTCGATCTCGTGCTCGAGGTGGACGGCGATTCCGCCCAGGCGCTCGTGGCCGAAGGCGTCCTTCTCGCCGCCGAACTCGGACTCGATCGGGCCCTCCTTCGGCGTCGCGCCCTCGGCGACCACGACGATCGAGAACGTGCTCCCGTTCTCGTGCCGGTTGCGCACGCGCGCACACACCTCCTCGATGTCGAACGGCCGCTCGGGCACGAGGATCACGTCGGCGCCTCCGGCCATCCCGGAGTAGCAGGCGATCCAGCCCGCGTGGCGCCCCATCACCTCGACCACGATCACGCGGTTGTGCGACTCGGCGGTCGTGTGCAGGCGGTCGATCGCGTCGGTGGCGATCTGCACCGCGGTCTGGAAGCCGAAGGTGAAGTCCGTGCCCGCGAGGTCGTTGTCGATCGTCTTGGGGACGCCGACCACGTCGACGCCGTCCTCGGCCAGGCGGCCCGCGACGCCGAGCGTGTCCTCGCCCCCGATCGGGATCAGCCCGTCGAGCCGGTTCTGCTCCATCGAGGCGCGCACGCGCTCGAGGCCGTTCTCCTCCTTGTACGGGTTCGTCCGCGAGGTCCCCAGGATCGTCCCGCCGCGATGCAGGATCCCGCGCGTGGCCTCGGCGGTCAGCTCGGCCCCGTCACCCGAGAGCACGCCGGCCCAGCCGTAGCGGTAGCCGAAGAACTCGTGCCCCTCCTGCCCCCCGCGCCGCACGATCGCGCGGATCACCGCGTTGAGCCCCGGGCAGTCGCCCCCGCCGGTCAGCACTCCGAACCGCGCCATCAGACACCCCCTCCGCATTCCTTGAACCCGATCCTGCCGGTGAGCCGGTGGTACTCGTCCTGCGCCTTGTTGGCCTGGGCGCCGATCTTCTGGACCTGCGCGGTGTCGCCCTTGCCGGCCGCCGCGCCGATCTTCTTCGTCAGGTCTCGCTGCTTCTTGAGGACGGCCACGAACTTCTTGAAGTCGCTCTCGAGGTTGCTCGGCGGCTTGAGCGCCTCCATGTCCTTGAGCGCCGGGTCGGAGATCTCGACCGTGCGCTTCGCCAGGCGCTCGAGGTCCTTGGTCGTCTTGGGGTCGGGCTCCTTGGCGACCTGCTTGTTGACGCGGGTGCAGATCGCGTCGGCCTTGGCGACGAGCTGTTGCTTCGAGAGCCCGCCGCCGCACCCGGCGACCAGCGGGAGGGCGAGGAGGGAGACGGCGACCGCCGCATGCGCGCGCATGCGGCGGGAGCCTACCTAGGCGTTGGCCGCCTCCGGCGTCTGCTCGTGCTCGAACTTCGGCAGCCAGTCGAGCCGGCGCGGCAGGTACCAGTTCCAGTCGCCCAGCAGCTTCATCGTGGCCGGCAGCAGCACGGCCCGCACGATCGTCGCGTCGATGAGCACCGCGGCCGCGAGGCCGACGCCCATCTGCTTGAACTCGAGCGAGCTCAGCGTGGCGAAGATCGAGAACACCGCAACCATCACGATCGCCGCGCTCGTCACGACGCCAGCGGTCTGCTTGATCCCGTGCGCGACCGCGCGGTCGGTGCTCATGCCGCTGTCGACCGCCTCGCGGATGCGGCTGAGGATGAACACGTGGTAGTCCATCGAGAGCCCGAACAGGATCACGAACAGGAACAGCGGCAGCCATGAGGTGACGCCGGCGATCGAGTGGAAGCCGAGCAGGCTCTCGCCGTGCCCGTCCTGGAACACGAGCTTGAGGATGCCGTAGGCGGCACCGACCGACAGCAGGTTGAGCACGATCGCCTTGATCGGAATCACGATCGACCGGAAGGTCACGAGCAACAGGATGAACGCGAGCGCGAGCACGAACGCGAACACGAGCGGCAGGTGCGACTTCATCGTGTCGTTGAAGTCCTTCGAGCCGGCGGTCATGCCCGTGACGTTCACCTCGGCACCGGAGACCCGGCCGATCGTCTGCGGCACGATGTCGTCGCGCAGCCTGGCGAGCGCCGCCTCCGAGCGCGCGTCGGTGCCGTCGCCCGCGAGCGGGATGTCGACCACCGCCAGCGTGTGCTTCGGGTTCGTGGTCATGGTGACCGGCCGGCCGAAGGCCTTGGTCCCGGCGGCGGTCCGCTTGAGGTCCGCGATGCCGGCCTGAACCGCGGGCGCGTTGACGTCATCGGCCTGGACCACGATCGAGGCGGGCAGCGGGCCGCCCGGGAACTTCGCCTGGATGCGGTCGTAGGTCTGCATGATCGGCAGGCTGCGCGGGAGCCCGGCGACGCCCGGGTTGACCGTGTGGATGCCGAGCGCGGGCAGGGCGAGCGCGATCAGCAGCCCGACCGCCAGGGCCGCGGAGACGCTGGGACGCTTGAGCACGCGGTCGAGGATCGCCCCCCACACGCGCGACTCGCCGTGGTTGCGATGGCGCAGCCCTGAGAGGTAGGGGACGCGGCCCTTCTCGGTCCAGCCCTTCTGACCGAGCCACGAGAGCATCGCGGGGAGGACGGTCACGGAGCCGAGCACGGCGACCGCGACGACGAGGATCGTGCCGACGCCGAAGGAGGTGAAGACGGCGCTGCCCGCGAGGAACATGCCGGCCATCGCGACGACGACGGTGACGCCCGAGATCAGCACGGCGCGGCCGGAGGTGGCGGCGGCGGCCTCGAGCGCCGCCTCGGCGCCGAGGCCGGCGTCGCGCTCCTCCATCTCGCGCCGCAGGTAGAACATGCAGTAGTCGACGCCGACCGCGAGGCCGACGAGCAGCACGACGGAGGAGACCGACTCGTCGAGCGCGATCAGGTGGGAGACCGGGCCGAGCAGGCCGATCGTGCCCATCACCGCGGTCAGCGCCAGCAGCAGCGGCAGCCCGGCCGCGACGAGCGCGCCGAAGGCGAGGATCAGGATCAGCAGCGTGATCGGGAGCGAGAGGAACTCGGCCTTCTTGAAGTCCTCGTTGAACGCCTTCGACAGCGCCTTGTCCGCGCTTGCGCTGCCGAACTGCTCGATCCGCAGGCCGGGGTGCGCGCGCTGCGCGGCCGCGGTGGCCGCGAGCGTCGCGTCGACACGGTTCTTGGCGACGTCGTCCTCGCCCTTGAGCTTGAAGGTCACGAGCGCGGACGTGCCGTCGCGCGAGAGCTGGCCCTCATTGCCCTTCGCGTAGGGCGAGGAGACCTCCTTGACGTGCGGCGCGGCCTCGAGCCTGGTCACGACGTCGTCGACCGCGGCGGTGAAGCGGGCATCGTGGCTCGCGAGCCGGCCCTTGCCCTGCACGAGCACCTGCTCGCCGGTCTCCTTCGGGAAGCCCGCGGCCGCGACAGCCTGGTCGGCGGTGCGCGACTCGCCGTTGCCCATGTCCTCGTCGGCCAGGTTGCGAACGCCGACGGCGCCGCCGATCACGGTTGCGAGGATGACGAAGAGGATCCAGCCGAGGATTGCGCGCTTGCGGTGCTGTGCGCTCCAGCGACCGGCGCGGGCGGCGAGGTTGTTCTTGGGCATGCGACGCACGGTCGCACTGCCACGAGGGTCCTTCCAGGCGGTCAGCCGCCGGTCCTGGGTGCGGTTGTCCTCACCCCGGCGCGCGGCCCTTCCGCCGCGCGCCGGGGGGGACCCACCGTGCCCAGCTTAGAGCAC
>JBDTMF010000177.1:0-8845 GCA_039934455.1 Solirubrobacteraceae bacterium | reverse complement strand
CGAGCTCGACGCGCGCAAGCGGCGGATGGGCGTCATGACCTACGACGATCTGCTGACGCGCCTGAGTGACACGCTCGCGGGCGAGGGCGGCGCGGTCGCCGCCGCGCGCCTGCGCGACCGCTACCGCGTCGTGCTCGTCGACGAGTTCCAGGACACCGACCCCGTGCAGTGGCGGATCATGCAGACGGCGTTCGGCGACGGCGAGGTGACGCTCGTGTTGATCGGCGACCCGAAGCAGGCGATCTACGCGTTCCGCGGCGCCGACGTCTACGCGTACATCGAGGCCGCCCGCACCGCAGGCACGGAGGCCACGCTGACGACGAACTGGCGCAGCGACCAAGGGCTGATCGACGCCTACGACGCGCTGTTCGGCGGGGCGAAGCTCGGGCACGAGGGGATCGTCTACCGCGAGGTCCGCGCCGCGGAGGCGAACGCGGCCGCCCGTCTGCACGGAGCGCCGGACCCGGCGCCGCTGCGGATCCGGGTCGTGCCGCGCGACGCGGTCGGCCTGACGGCGAAGGGGTACGCGCTGCTCGAGCCCGCGCGGGAGCACGTGGCCTGCGACGTCGCGGCCGACATCGTCGCGCTGCTGCGCTCGGGCGCGACGATCGACGGCGAGGGGAGCGTGCGCCCCGGCCACATCGCCGTCCTCGTGCGCACCAACCGCAACGCCTCGCGTGTGCGGGACGCGCTGGAGGCCGTCGACGTCCCCGCTGTCATCAACGGCGCCGGCAGCGTGTTCGGCACCGAGCCGGCCCGCGAGTGGCTGCGGGTGCTGGAAGCGATCGAGCGCCCCTCCTACCCGCCGCGCGCGCGCTCGGCCGCACTGACCACGATCCTCGGCTGGACGACCGAGCGGGTCGCCGCCGCGGACGACGACGCCTGGGAGGAGGTGCACCGGCGCCTGCATCACTGGGCGCGCGTGCTGCGCGTGAAGGGCGTCGCGTCGCTGATGGAGGCGATCACGCTGGAGGAGCGCCTGCCCGCCCGCGTGCTGGGGATGGTCGACGGCGAGCGGCGGATGACCGACCTGCGCCACGTCGGCGAGCTGCTCCACGCCGCGGCGACGGCCGAGCAGATGGGCGCGACGGCGCTGGCGGGCTGGCTGCGGGCGCGCGTGCTCGAGGCGGCGCGCGACAACAACGACGAGGAGCGCAGCCGCCGGCTCGAGAGCGACGCCGAGGCGGTCCAGGTGCTGACGATGCACCGCAGCAAGGGGCTCGAGTTCCCGGTCGTCTACTACCCCGACCTCTGGGAGCCCTCCTGGATCCCCTCGGACAACACCACGCCCGTCACCTTCCACGACGCGGACGGCAGGCGAACGATCGACGTCGGGCTCTCCGGGCCACAGTGGCGCGGGCACGTCAAGCAGAACCTCGGCGAGCAGCGCGGCGAGGACCTGCGGCTCGCGTACGTCGCCCTGACACGGGCGAAGCACCAGGCGGTCGTCTGGTGGGCGGGCTCGTTCTCCAGCCGCGACTCGGCGCTGTCACGGCTGCTGTTCGCGCGCGACGACGAGGGGAACGTCGCGACGTCCGGCGCCGCCGTCCCCACCGACTCGGTCGCGACCGAGCGGTTCCGGTCGCTGGGGGATCGCGTCAGCGTCACGCCGTCGGCGCTCGGCGCGACCGTGTCATGGCCGGGCGACGTGACCGCGACGTCCGAACTGTCCGCGTCGTCGTTCGACCGCACGCTCGACTGGCGGTGGAGACGGACCTCCTTCAGCGACATCACCGCCGGCACCTTCGAGCCGCGGGTGGCGAGCGAGCCCGAGGAGCCCGTCGTCGACGACGAGTCCGCGCCGCACGCTCCGCCGGTCGAGGACTCCGGAGCCGACGACCTGCGAGCGATCCCGTCGCTGCTCGCGGACATGCCGGTGGGCGTCGAGGTCGGGACCCTGGTCCATCGGGTGTTCGAGTCGACCGACTTCGCGGCGGACGATCTCGACCTGGAGCTGGTGGAGCAGGTCGCCGCCGCCCAGGCGCGGCGGCGGGTCGAGCTCGGCGAGCTCTCGGGTGTGGTCGCGGGTCTGCGCGCCGCCCTGGAAACACCCCTGGGCCCGATGGCGGGCGGCATCGCACTGCGCGACGTCGCGCGCACGGACCGGCTCGACGAGCTCGGCTTCGAGCTGCCCCTGGTCGGCGGCGACGACCCGAGCGGCCCCGCGCTGACCCTGTCCGCGATCGCCGGCGTCATGCGCGCACATCCGGCGCCGGGCGATCCGCTGACCGGCTACGCCGAACGCCTGCTCGACCCACGGCTGCGCGCGAGCGTGCGCGGTTACCTCGCGGGCAGCATCGACCTCGTCCTCCGGCTCGAGGGCGAGCGCTTCGCCGTCGTCGACTACAAGACCAACTGGCTCGCCCTGCCGGGCGAGGACCTCACGGCCTGGCACCACCGTCCGGCCGCGCTCAGCGCGGAGATGACCCACTCGCACTACGGGCTCCAGGCGCTCCTCTACACCGTCGCACTGCACCGCTACCTGCGCTGGCGGCTGCCGGGCTACTCGGCGGAGCGCAACCTGGCGGGCGTTCTGTACCTGTTCGTGCGTGGGATGACCGGGCCGGACACGCGCGTCGTCGACGGGGTGCCGTGCGGCGTCTTCACCTGGCAGCCGTCCGCCGCGCTCGTCGAGGCCCTGAGCGACGTCATCGACCGGGGCGTGCCGGCGAGCGTGGGGAGCACGGATGCTTGACGGACGCGACCGCTTCGACGTGCGCCACGCCTGGGGTGCCACCGGGCTGCTGCTCGAGTTCAACGACGCCGGCGTCCTCGCCGCCGCCGACGTGCACGTCGCGCGCCGCCTCGCCGGGCTGATCGACGAGGCGGACGAGTCGGTCGTGCTGGCCGCGGCGCTCGCCGTCCGCGCGCCCCGCATCGGCCACGTCTTCGTCGACCTGGCGCGGATCCACGAGACGGCGACGGTCGACGTCGACGACCCGATCGACCTCACGACGCTGCCGTGGCCCGAGCCCGCCGGGTGGGTCGCGCAGGTCGCGGCCAGCGGACTGGTGGGGGCAGACCGTCCCCTCCAGCTCCTCGGCGGCGCCCTCTACCTCGATCGCTACTGGCGCGAGGAGCAGCAGGTCGCAACGGATCTCGAGGCACTCGCCGGCGCCGCGGACATCGCGGTCGAGGCGGACGTGCTCGCCGCCGGGATCACGCGACTGTTCAAGGGCGAGGATCCCGACGTCAGGCAGAGGCAGGCGGCCGCCGCCGCCGTCCTGCGCCGGCTCGCGGTCGTCGCCGGAGGCCCGGGCACCGGCAAGACCACCACCGTCGCCCGCATCGTCGCGCTGCTCGAGGAGCAGGCGCTCGCCACGAGGGCCGCGCCCCCGCTCGTCGCGCTCGCCGCCCCGACCGGCAAGGCGGCCGCGCGGCTCGCCGAGGCGGTTCACACGGAGGCGCTGCGACTCGACATCGACGAGGCGACCCGGGCACGTCTGCTCGAGCTCGAGGCCTCGACGCTCCACCGCCTGCTGGGCTGGAAGCCCGGCACGCACAGCCGCTTCCGCCACGACCGCGGCAATCGCCTCCCCTACGACGTCGTGATCGTCGACGAGACCTCGATGGTCTCGCTCTCGCTGATGGCCCGCCTCACCGAGGCGGTCCGCCGCGAGGCGCGCCTGATCCTGGTCGGCGACCCGGGCCAGCTCACCTCGATCGAGGCCGGAGCCGTGCTCGGCGACATCGTCGGCCCGGCCGCCGACGCCCCGCGCATGAGCGCAGCCGTGCGGGCTGCCGTCGGGGAAGCGAGCGGCTCACCCGTCGAGGGCACTGCGCCGTCCACCGACGTCCCGGTCGGCGACGGCATCGTCGTCCTCCGCACCGTCCACCGCTTCGGCGGTGGGATCGAGCGGCTCGCCGACGCCATCCACGCGGGCGACGCCGACGCCGCCATCAGCGCCCTCGCCGGCGAGGACATCACCTGGATCGACACCGACGCCGGCGAACCCGCCGCCCTCGACCGGCTGTCGGCGGTCCGCGAGGCCGCCGTCACCACCGGCCTCGCCGTGATCGAAGCCGCCCGCGCAGGCGACGCGGCGGGAGCGATCCGCGAGCTCGGCGCGTTCCGGGTGTTGTGCGCCCACCGCCGCGGCGCCCACGGCGTCGCGACGTGGATGCCGCGCATCGAGACCTGGCTCGCCGCCGAGCTGCCGGGGTTCGGCACCGAGCAGTGGTACGTCGGCCGCCCGCTGCTCGTCACCGAGAACGACCACGGCATCCGGCTCTACAACGGCGACACCGGCGTCGTCGTCACGTCGGGAACCACCGGCCGCCCCACCGCCGCGTTCGAGCGCCAGGGCGAGATCGTCACGTTCAGCCCCACGCGGCTCGCCGCCGTCGAGACCGTCTACGCGATGACCGTCCACAAGAGCCAGGGCTCGCAGTTCGACACCGCCGCCGTCCTGCTCCCCGACCCCGACTCACCCATCCTCACGCGCGAGTTGCTCTACACCGCGGTCACGCGCGCGCGGGCGCGGCTCATGCTGGTCGGCACGGAGGAGTCGATCCGCGCCGCCGTCGACCGCCCGATCGCCCGCGCGTCCGGGCTGCGGCGACGGCTCTGGGGCTGAGTCTCCCGCGGTAGGGTCCGCGCATGGACCGGACCGAGGGCAGCTTCTCCGGCGCCGGCGGCGTCGAGATCGCGTGGCAGGCGTGGACGGAGGAGCCGGCGCGGGGAGTGGTCGTGATCGCTCATGACGTGTGCGGGCACGGCGGGCGCTACGGGAACGTGGTCGACTGGATCGTCCCGAAGGGGTGCGCGGTCGTCGCGCCCGACCACCGCGGGCACGGGCGCTCCGGCGGCGAGCGCGCGCTGATCGACGACGTCGACGCTGCGGCGGCCGACCTCGGCACGGTGATCGGCCAGGCGCATGCCGACCATCCGGGCGTCCCGGTGTTCCTGCTCGGCCAGGGGATGGGCGGCGCGCTGGGGATCGCACTCGCGCTGCGCCGCCCCCTCGACGGTCTGATCCTCACCGCCCCGATGCTCACGCCCCCGCGGCCGAGTCCGGTCGACGCCACCGCGCTGAGCCGCGACCCCGCGGTGGTCAGCGCGTTCGAGGCCGACCCGCTCGTCCACCACGGTCCGCTTCCCGAGCAGACCGTCGCGGCCCTGTCCGAGGAGATTGCCACCTTCGATTCGCGGGCGAAGGAGCTGACGCTTCCGTTCCTGCTCATGCACGGCTACGCCGACCGCCTGGCCGACCCGGAGAAGAGCCGCGCATTTCACGCGGCCGCCGGATCCGACGCCAAGATCCTCGTGCTCTGGGCAGGCCTGTTCCACGAGATCTTCAACGAACCGCCCGAGGACCGCGAGGAGCCGCTCGAGCGCCTGAGCGGGTGGCTGGACGAGCACGCCCCCTAGGGCGCGGGCACGGAACGCCCGCCCTCGCGGTGCTCCGTCGCACCCTGCAGGCGCTCGCTCTCGACCTGGGCGGCCGTCGCCGCGGCCTCTGCCGTCACGCGCCGCTCTTCGAGGAACTCCTCGATCGTGATCTGGCGACGCTCACCGTCCTTGAGCACGAAGACGTCGCCGCCCTGCACGCCGCCTTTGCGGCGGGTGAAGATGTGGAAGATGCGGTAGTGATTCGGCCGCGAGCGGTAGCCGAAGACCACGCGGCCGTTGCCCTGGTCCTCCTCGAACACGAACTCGATCGTCGGATCGCCGACCACGCTGCGCAGATGCTCGGTCTCGGCGGTCAGGCCGGCGCGGTGCGCGCGGTCAAAGCCCCGGATGCTCGTCCCGATCTTGCTCGCGTAATCCGTGATCGCGAGCCGCTCCTCCAGGAAGTGGATGAGATTCAGCTGGAAGCTCAGGTCGGAGCAGGCCAGCATGTCGTCCAGGTCGACGTACGCGAGGTCGAAGCTGTCGATCAGCAGGCGCTGGCCGCCGACCAGCCCATTGTTGGTGATCAACCGCATCGGCGCGAGGTTGGTGTCGTCGATGAACTGCATCATCTTCGTGTCGAAGTTCACGACTTGGGCCGGGTCGAGGACCGTGTAGGTGAGACGGTTGCCGGCGTCCAGCTCGTAGAGGACTCCGGGGGTCTGGCCGTTGATCCGGGCGACGAACTCGTCGCGCCGCTCGAACGCGGACGCCTCACCGCGACCGGGGGCGCGCATCTCCACGGCCCGACTCAGAACGCGGGTGGCGGCGCGATTGCCGGCAGCACGCTGGAGCGACTGGGCCCACGCGACCATGCCGGCGCCGCGCGCCCCAGGCTCGGCGACGGGGGCCGCCGGCTCGACCGTGGACTCGGTTGCGTGCTCGGTGTCCTTCACTGGCCGACCTTACCCCGCCCGGAGCCGCGCGCATAGTGGGGGCGGAAAGGAGGGATCCGCCACTATCGGACATGCGTGCACACCCGACGACCAGGTACCGAAGCGTGATTGAGGGCGTCCCCGGCACGCCGTTCCAGGACGAGGTGCTCATCCGGCGGCGCCGCTGGGCGAGCGACGAGACGGGCTTCGCGATCGTCGACGCCGACCGCGCCGGCGACGACATCGTGCTCGTCGGGACGATCGCCCACCTCGAGGAGCGCGAGCGCGTCCGCATCGACGGCCTGTGGCAGGACGACCGCCGCTACGGGCTGCAGGTCAAGGTCACGGCCGCCGAGCCGCTCGCGCCCGCGGGCGACGACGCGCTGCTCGCCTACCTCAAGCGGGTCAGGCATGTCGGCGGTACGCGAGCCGCGCGGCTGCTCGACCACTACGGCGACGCGGTGCTCGAGGTCATCGACCGCGACCCGCGCGCCGCCTTCCGCAGGCTCGGTCTCGGCCCGGGCCGGATCACCGAGGCGGTCAAGTCCTGGGACGGCCTGCGCTCGAGCCGAGCCCTGCACCTCCTGCTCGCGCCGCACGGCCTCGCGTGGCTCGTCGCGCGCATCGAGAAGCACTACGGATCGCGCGCCCACCGCGTCGTGCGCGAGCGCCCCTACGACCTCACCAGCGTGTTCGGCGTCGGGTTCCAGACCGCGGACACGATCGCGCGCTCGCTCGACGTCGCCACCGACGCGCCCGCGCGCACGCGCGCGGGTGTGCTGCACGTCTTGAGTGAAGCCGAGCGGGCCGGCTCGACGTGCCTGCCGGTGCCCGATCTCGCGGGGCGGGCCGGCGAGCTGCTGGGTGTTGCGCCGGACGCCGCCCGCCTCAACGAGATGGCCGACGCGGACGGGCTGGTGCTCGAGATCGACTCGGCGGGCGCGGTCTGGGCCTACCGGCCCGAGATCGCCCAGCTCGAGCGCGACCTCGCGGAGATCGTGCGCTCGCTGGCGGGCGCGGAGGCGAGCCTCAAGGCGGCAGGGACACCCCCGGCCGACGACCTCATCCCTGCGCCCGAGCAGTCGGCGGCCATCCGCGCCGCCTTCGCGAGCCGGCTCTCGGTCGTCACCGGCGGCCCGGGCACGGGCAAGACGGCGACGATCCGGCTGATCTGCGCCGCCGCTCGCGAGCAGACGGCATCCGTGCTGCTGGTCGCGCCGACGGGGCGGGCGGCGAGGCGCATGGCAGAGTCAAGCGGCCTCGACGCCTCAACCGTCCACTCCGCGCTCGGCTGGATCCCCGGCCAGGGACCCACGGTCGACGAGCTCGACACCGACCTCCTGATCGTCGACGAGACCTCGATGGCAAACCTCGAGCTGCTCGTCACGGTGCTCCGCGCCGTCGGCCCGCGCACGCACGTGGTCCTCGTGGGAGACGCCGACCAGCTCGCACCGGTCGGCGCCGGCAAGCCGTTCGCCGAGCTCGTCGAGGCCAGGCCCGTGCCGATCGCCGAGCTCACGCACATCTTCCGTCAGGCGGCGGGGAGCATGATCGTCCGCGGCGCGCACGCCGTCCGCGAGGGTCGCGCGCCGTCGTTCGCTGCCTCCGAGTCGCTGACGCGCGACCTCTTCCTGATCGAGCGCGACGACCCGCGAGCAGCCCTCGACGAGGTCGTCACGCTCGTCACCGAGCGCCTGCCGACCCACTTCGGCGTTGACTCGCTCAGCGACATCCAGGTCTTCGCGCCCGTCTACCGCGGCCCGCTGGGGATCGACGCGCTCAACGCCCGCCTGCGCGAGGCGTTGAATCCGGGCGGCCGCCCCGTCCTCGGCGGCCGCCTCCGCGTCGGCGACAAGCTCATGCTCTCCGGCCGCAACCTCCACGAGCTCGGCCTCATGAACGGCACGATCCTCCGCCTCCTCGATCACAACGAGGACGACGAGGTGCTCGTCGTCGAGGCCGACGGCGTGGTGGTGCATCTCCCTGAGGAGGAGGCGGGGAAGCTGCAGCTCGCTTATGCCTGCTCGATCCACAAGGGCCAAGGGATCGAGCTGCCCGTGGCGATCGTCATCGCCCACGCCGCGGCGGGCGCGTACTTCCTGCGGCGGGAGATGCTCTACACCGCGATGACGCGGGCACGGCGCGCAACCCTGATCGTGGGCCAGGCGGCGGTCGTGGCGCGAGCGGCGGCGACGCCGGATACGTCGCGGCGGTTCTCGCGGTTGGGGGAGCGGCTCGCCGGATCGAGCAGTTGAGCGAGTGACAGGCTCCGAATCCTCGGCGAGGCATCGAAGGCTGCGGACTGTGACGGCCGTGCCCGTCGCGAGGCCGCTCTACGGCACGGGCGTGTCGTCGCGCCCAAGCCAAGCTCGACCGTTCGCTTTGCGGCCGTCGCGCGGCGGCGGGCATCGATCGTCGATCGCCGACAGAGGGAGCGACCGCCGCCGTTGACGCCGATCGCACAGCGGGTTAAGGTCAGCGTATGCGACCGGCGGTAGCCCGTGCCGCGACGCAGAAGGCGGCGACGCTTTCGGCGGTCGCACGTGCTCCCGCGCTCCGACGGCGCGCACCGCCGACC
>JBDTMF010000176.1:0-8874 GCA_039934455.1 Solirubrobacteraceae bacterium | reverse complement strand
ACTTCCGGATGACCAGCAACGCGCTGTTCTCCGACGTCGTGCTGCCGGCGGCGACGTGGTACGAGAAGTACGACCTCTCGTCGACGGACCTGCATCCATTCGTCCACACCTTCAACCAGGCGGTTCCGCCGCCCTGGGAGAGCAAGACCGATTGGGACACGTTCCGCCGCGTGGCCGAGCGCTTTTCCGAGCTCGCCGAGGACCATCTGGGGGTGCGGCGCGACCTGGTGGCCGCGCCGCTGCTCCATGACACGCCCGACGAGCTCGCCCAGCCTCTGGGCGAGGTGCGTGACTGGCGCGCCGGGGAGTGCGAGCCGGTGCCCGGCAGGACGATGCCCAAGCTGCTGGTCGTCGAGCGTGACTACCCGAACGTGGGCGAGCAGTGGCGCTCGCTGGGACCGCTGGTGGAGAAGCTGGGCACCGCCGTCAAGGGCGCGAGCTGGGTCGCCGACGAGGAGGTCGCCGAGCTGCGTGCGGCGAATGGCGCGGTGCGCGGCGGGGTCGCCGACGGGCGGCCGTCGCTGGAGCGCGTGGAGCACGCCTGCGAGGCGATCCTCGCGTTGTCGGGGACGACGAACGGGCGCCTGGCGGTGGAGGGCTTTCGCTCGCTCGAGCGCACCACGGGCGTGGAGCTGGCCAGCCTGGCCGGCCCGCGCGCCGGGGACCGGATCACCTTCGCCGATGCGCAGGTGCAGCCGCGCACGGTCATCACCTCGCCCGAGTGGTCGGGCATCGAGGCGCACGGGCGCCGCTACTCGCCGTTCACGACGAACGTCGAGCGCGACAAGCCGTGGCACACCCTGTCGGGGCGCCAGCACTTCTACGTCGACCACGCGTGGATGCTCGAGCTGGGGGAGGGGCTGCCGGTGTTCCGCCCGCCGCTGCATCACCGCGCGATCTTCGGCGACCAGGGTGCCGGGGACGGGTCGGGCCGGCGCGAGTTGACGCTGCGCTACCTGACGCCGCACTCGAAGTGGTCGATTCACTCCGAGTTCCAGGACAACCTGCACATGCTGACGCTGTTCCGCGGCGGCGCGACGCTGTGGATCAGCCGCGAGGACGCGGAGGCGCTGGAGATCTCCGACAACGACTGGGTCGAGGCCTACAACCGCAACGGCGTGGTGGCGTGCCGGGCGACGGTCTCGCATCGCATCCCCGAGGGCACGTGCCTGATGTACCACGCGAAGGACCGCCACCTGAACGTGCCGCTCACCGAGCTGCAGGGGAAGCGCGGCGGGACCGACAACTCGTTGACGCGGATCGTGATGAAGCCGACGCACTTCATCGGCGGCTACGCCCAGCTCAGCTTCGGCTTCAACTACTACGGACCCACCGGCTCCCAGCGCGACGAGGTCACGGTGCTGCGAAAGCGAGAGGGAAAGGTGACGTTCTAGTGAGGATCCGCGCGCAGGTCGGCATGGTGATGAATCTCGACAAGTGCATCGGCTGCCACACGTGCTCGGTGACGTGCAAGCAAGTGTGGACGAACCGGCCGGGCGCCGAGTACATGTGGTTCAACGACGTCGAGACGAAGCCCGGCCTCGGCTACCCCAAACGCTGGGAGGACCAGGAGCAGTGGCGCGGCGGCTGGGAGCTCGACCGCAAGGGACGGCTGCGCCTGAAGGCCGGCGGGCGGATCAAGAAGCTGCTGAGCATCTTCTCCAACCCTGACCTGCCGCAGATCGACGACTACTACGAGCCCTGGACCTACGACTACGAGAAGCTCATCACCGCGCCGCTGTCCAAGCACGACCCCGTCGCGCGCGCCCGCTCGCAGCTCACGGGCAAGGCGATGGAGGAGATCCAGTGGGGGCCGAACTGGGACGACAACCTCGCCGGAGCGCCGGAGCGCATCCATGAGGATCCGCTGACCGACGGCATCCAGGACCAGGTCAAGGCGACCTACGAGCAGGCGTTCATGTTCTACCTGCCCAGGATCTGCGAGCACTGCCTGAACCCCTCATGCGTGGCCTCCTGTCCCTCGGGCGCGATGTACAAGCGCGAGGAGGACGGCATCGTGCTCGTCGACCAGGAGAAGTGCCGCGGCTGGCGCTTCTGCGTGTCGGGCTGCCCGTACAAGAAGGTCTACTTCAACCACAAGACCGGCAAGGCCGAGAAGTGCACGCTCTGCTATCCGCGGATCGAGGTCGGGCTGCCGACGATCTGCGCGGAGACCTGCGTCGGGCGCATTCGCTACCTCGGCCTGGTCCTCTACGACTCCGATCGCGTCGAGGCCGCCGCCTCGGTGCCGAACGAGCACGACCTGCTCGACGCCCAGCGCGACGTCTTCCTCGATCCCGACGACCCCGCGGTGCGCGAGCAGGCCGCGCGGGACGGCATCCCCGACGACTGGATCGAGGCCGCGCGCCGCTCGCCGGTCTACGCGCTGGCGCACCGCTACCGCGTCGCACTGCCGCTGCACCCCGAGTTCCGAACGCTGCCCATGGTCTGGTACGTCCCGCCGCTCTCGCCGATCGTCAACAGCCTCGAGACCGACGGCTACGAAGCCGACCCCGACGACGTCTTCCCGGCCATCGAGTCGATGCGCATCCCCGTCGACTACCTCGCCAACCTGCTGGCCGCCGGCGACGGCGAGGTGATCCGCGACGTGCTGCGCCGCCTGGCCGCCATGCGCGGCCACATGCGCAAGCGCGAGGTCCTCGGCGAGCACGACTCCGCGATGGCCGAGGCGGTGGGCATGACCGTCGATGACGTGGAGGACATGTACCGGCTGCTCGCGATCGCCAAGTACGACGATCGCTACGTCATCCCCCAGGCCCACAGCGAGCTCGCCGGCCGCCTGATGGAGCAGCAGGGGACCTGCGGCCTGGACTTCGAGGGCGGCCCGGGCAACTGCGGCGCGATCGCCAACGACCCCGCCGCCGAGAACGAGGCGTTCATGCTGACCAAGGATGAGCCGGTCCAGCTCGACATCGTCAAGATGCTCGGCGACCAGCGCCGCCAGGACGAGGCGGACGGCTGATGGCACAGCGGGCCCGGCGCCGCGCCGCCGCGACGACCACGTACAAGCTGTGCTCGCTGCTGTTGCTCTACCCCGACCACGAGCTGATCGCGGCGCGCGCCGAGCTCACCGCGGCGGTGCGCGACCTGCCACGCTCGCCGGCGGCCGGGGCGCTCGAGCGCTTCTGCGACTGGTGGACGCAGACCGACCCGCTCGCGGCCGCTCAGCACTACGTCGAGACGCTCGACCTGAACAAGCGCTCGGGCCTGTACCTCACCTTCTACGGCCAGGGCGACAAGCGCGAGCGCGGCGCCGAGCTGCTGCGCCTGAAGCGGCTCTACCGGAGCGCCGGGCTGCCGCTGGAGGGCACCGAGCTGCCCGACTACCTGCCCGTCATGCTCGAGTTCGCCGCGGCTGCGCCGCCCGGCCACGGCGAGCTCGTCCTGCGTGAGCATCGCGCCGCGCTCGAGCTCGTGCGCCTCAGCCTGCGCGAGCGCGAGAGCCCCTACGCGCACCTGCTCGACGCCGTCTGCCTCACGCTCGGTGCGGCCTCACCGGCCGAACGCGCCCGCGTCGGCCAGCTCGCCGCCAACGGCCCGCCGCAGGAGCTCGTCGGGCTCGAGCCGTTCGCGCCGCCGGAGGTCATGCCGAACACGGAGGCGCGGCGATGAGCGCGGGCGAGATCCTGCTGTGGATCATCCTCCCCTACGTCGCCGCCACGGTGTTCGTCGTCGGGCACTGGTGGCGCTACCGCACCGACCAGTTCGCCTGGACCAGCCACTCGACCCAGCTGCTCGACCGGCGCGTCCTCGGCTGGGCCAGCCCGGCGTTCCACTACGGCGCGCTCGCCGCCGTCGGCGGTCACGTCATCGGCCTCGTCATCCCGCCGTCGGTCACCGACGCCGTCGGAATCAGCGAAGGCACCTACCGCTGGTTCTCGGCGATCGCCGGCGCGGTGGCGGGGGCGGTGACCCTCGTCGGGTTCGTCGGCCTGGTCTACCGGCGGGCCACCAGCGACCGCGTGCGACGCACGACGACGCGCACGGACATCGTCACCTACTTCCTGCTGACCGTGCTGATCGTCATGGGCTGCTGGATGACCTTCGGCCACAACCTCGCCACCAGGTCGCCGTACAACTACCGCGACACGATCGGCACATGGTGGCGCTCGCTCTTCTACCTGCAGCCGAACGTGGGCGCGGCGGCCGGGGCGCCGCTCATCTACCAACTGCACGCGATCACCGCGTGGGCATTCTGGGCGGCGTTCCCCTTCACCCGCCTCGTACACGCCTGGAGCATCCCCCTGCAGTACCTCGGGCGGCCCTACATCCTCTATCGCCGCCGCTACCAGGCCACCCGCTGATGCCCCAAGAGCGGGCGGCGGACGCGCTCCAGCGCACCCTCGCCGCGATCCCGCCCGCCTCGGGCGCGGTCGTCATGGGCACGGGGATCGTCTCCATCGATCTCTCACTCGCCGGGCACGAGACGCTGTCGCGGATCCTGCTCGTCGTCGCCGCGATGGCATGGATCGCGCTCGGGCTGCTGCTGGCCGGCCGGGTGCTTCGCGACCGCGAGCGCGCCCACCAAGAGGCCCGCTCCCCCGCCGCTCTCACCGGGGTCGCCGGCACCGCCGTGTTGGGCACCCGGCTGACGCTGTTGGGCTGGAGCTGGGCCGGGATCGCGCTGCTGGCGATCGCGTTCGGCTTCTGGCTGGTCCTGCTCGCGCCGGTCCTGAGCCACTGGGTGACCCCGACCGTCGGCGTGTCGCTGGTGCTGACGGTGTCCACCGAGTCGCTCGCCGTGCTCGCCGCCGCGCTCGCCGCGCGCGAGAACGCCAGTTGGCTGCTCGGCGCCGCGCTCGCCCCCTTTCTGCTCGGGCTTGCCTTCTACGTGTTCGTCATCGCCCGCTTCGACATGCACCAGCTCGTCGTCGGCCACGGCGACCACTGGATCACGGGCGGGGCGCTCGCGATCTCGACGCTGGCGGCCGGCCGCATCACGCTCGCCGCCACTGGACTCGGTGCGCTCGGCGGGATCGCCGGGACGCTCGAGGACGCCTCGCTCGCGCTGTGGTGGCTCACGATCGCCTGGCTCCCCGCCCTCCTGGTCGCCGAGGTATGGCGTCCGCGGCTGCGCTACGACGTCCGGCGCTGGTCGACCGTGTTCCCCGTGGGCATGTACGCCGCCTGCAGCTTCGTCGTCGGGTCCGCCGCACACGCCCCCGCGATCACGCACTTCGCGCGCGTATGGGTCTGGGCCGGTGTCGCCGTGTGGCTGATCGCGTTCGCCGCGATGCTCCGCCGCGCCCTGCAGCTGGCCGGCGGCGACCATCAGCCGCTCAGCTCCCATCGCATCGAGGAGCTGGCGCCCAGCCAAAGCCGCACGGCGGGCCGGGTGGTCAGCCGCTTCCTGCGGCCCGTGCACGTGCGCTGGCACTGGTCGGGGTCCGATGACGACGAGGCACCGGAGTAGTTCCCAGGCGGCGGAGCCGGTCGGAACCGCACGGAGATCGAACGCGTCCGTGCGTCCACCAGGGCCGCGGGGCGACGGCTCGTCAACGCCCGCGCGGACCGGCTACTTCTTGGCCTGCTCGAAGTACGGGTTGGTGCCGGAGGCGTGGTCGGTGACGTCGACGACGCGGTCGATCTCGGAGACCGCCTGGGTGATCGCCACCTCGATGCCCTGGCTGAGGGTGACCGTGGCCATGCCGCAGCCCTGACACCCCCCGCCGAGGCGCAGATAGGCGATGGCGCCCTCGATGCCCGCGAGCTCGGCGTGTCCACCGTGGCTGGCGATGCTCGGGTTGACCTCGCGGTCGAGCACGGCCGTGACGCGGCGGGCGACGTCGGTGTCCAGCCCGGCCGCGGGCGTTGGAGCTGGACCCGGCGGGCGGGGGGCGGGGCCGGCTCCCGGGCTCATCGGGAGGGTGGGAAGGGCGAGGGGCGGGGGAGGCGGCTTGTTCGGGTTGACGACCGCGAAGCCGCTGTGCAGCGGGTCCTCGCTCCAGTCGACCGTGGCTCCGCGCAGCTTCGCGACGCTGTCGCCGGCCACCACGATGGCGAGATCCCCTTCGTGCTGCACGGTGTCGCCGGCGCGGACCGCGGCCAGCGCCTCGAGCGACAGCGCGCAGACGTACTTGCCGTCGGCCGCGCCGGTGACCCGCACGGACAGCACGCGATCGCTCGGGTCGGGCGCGGCGGCGCGGAAGTCGCGCACGCGCGCGAGGGCCGATGCCGTGATCGTGAGGAGGGCAGGGGCTGCGTCGGCCACCGATCTACGATAGCGCCGTGGACCGCGTTCTTCTGATCCTGCCGTCGGCCACTTATCGGGCGCCGGACTTCCTGATGGCGGCACGCGAGCTCGGCGTCGCGGTCACGGTGGCCTCCGAGCGCCGGGCGGCGATGTCGGCGGCGATGGGCGAACGTGCGCTCACGCTCCGCCTGTCGGACCCGGCACACGCGGCCGAGCAGATCGCCGAGCGTGCGCGAGAGACTCCGTTTGCCGCGGTCGTGGGCGTCGACGACCAGGGCGTGATGGCCGCCGCGCTGGGCGCCGAGCGGCTCGGGCTGCCCCACAACCCGCCGGCCGCGGTCGCTCGCACGCGCGACAAGGCGGCGATGCGCCGGGCGCTCGCGGACGCCGGTGTCCCGCAGCCGCGCTTCGCCCTGCTGCCCTCCGGAGCCGACGTCGCGGCCGAGGCGCGCGACGTGGGCCTTCCCTGCGTCGTCAAGCCGCTGGGGCTGTCGGGCAGCCGCGGCGTGATCCGGGCGGACGACGCCGAGCAGGCGCGGGCGACCGCTGAGCGCGTCCGGGGCATCCTGGCCGCCGCTCAGGAGCCGGCCGGGGCGCCGCTGCTGCTGGAGAGCTACCTGCCCGGCGCGGAGGTGGCGATCGAGGGGCTGCTGCGCGGCGGCCGTCTGGAGGTGCTGGCGGTCTTCGACAAGCCCGAGCCGCTCGAGGGGCCGTACTTCGAGGAGACGCTGTACGTCACCCCCTCGCGGCTGCCGGCCGCCGTCCTGGCCGAGGTCGAGGCG
Source organism: Solirubrobacteraceae bacterium (assembly GCA_039934455.1). Lineage (GTDB taxonomy): Bacteria > Actinomycetota > Thermoleophilia > Solirubrobacterales > Solirubrobacteraceae > DASQFQ01. The sequence goes on along the minus strand of JBDTMF010000176.1, from coordinate 1,878 downwards.
GTCACTGCGCGGGCGGCGCGTGCGCTGGGCCTGCGGGAGGGACCGATCCACGCCGAGATGCGCGTGGACGGCGAGCGCGTGAGCGTGCTCGAGCTGGCGGCCCGGTCGGTCGGCGGCCTGTGCTCGCGCGCGCTGCGCTTCGGCGCCGGCGTCAGCCTGGAGCAGGTGATCCTGCGCCACGCCCTGGGCCTCGGGCTCGAGGACCTGGCGCGGGAGTCGACGGCGTCCGGCGTGATGATGATCCCGATCCCCCGGGCCGGCACGCTGCGCGCGGTCGAGGGGCAGGAGGACGCGCGCGCCGTGGAGGGCATCGGCGGGCTGGAGCTCACGATCGCCCGCGGCCGCCCCGTCGTGCCGCTGCCCGACGGCGACCGCTACCTGGGCTTCCTGTTCGCGCGCGGCGCGAGCGCCGACGCGGTCGAGCGCTCGCTGCGCGACGCGCTCGCCCGCCTGCGGATCCGCATCGAGCCGCACGCGCCCGAGCCGGTCGGCGCGCGCTAGCGTGCGGTCACCAGTGCGCGTCCTGCTGATCTCCACCTATGAGCTGGGCCACCAGCCGTTGCACGTCGCCTCGCCGGCGGCCGCGCTGCGCCGCGCCGGGCACGAGGTCCGCTGCCTGGACCTCAGCGTGCAGCCGTGGGACCCCGGCGCCCTGGAGTGGACGCAGGCGGTCGGCTTCTCGGTGCCCATGCACACCGCCATGCGCCTGGCGCTCAGCGCCGGCCGCCGAGTGCGCCGCGAGCACCCGGGGCTGCCGATCTGCTTCTACGGGCTCTATGCCACGGTCAGCCGCGAGCTGGTCGAGAGTGAGCTCGCCGCGCGTGCGATCGCCGGCGAGTACGAGCCGGCGCTTGCGGCCTGGGTGGACGAGCTGGCGGCCCCGTGCGCGCCCGCCCCGGCCGCCGATCGGCCGATCATCCACCTGCAGCGCGGCAGCTTCGACCCGCCGGCGCGCGAGCTGCTGCCCGGACTCGAGCGCTACGCTCGCCTGGCGGTGGGCGGGGAGGAGCGGCTGGTCGGGTACGTGGAGGCCAGTCACGGGTGCGTGCATCGCTGCCGGCATTGCCCGGTCCCCGCGGTCTACGACGGGCGCATCCGCGTCGTGCAGGCCGAGACCGTCCTACGCGACGTCGAGCGCTTGGTGGGCATGGGCGCGCGCCACATCACATTTGGCGACCCCGATTTCCTCAACGGCTGGCGCCATTCTCTGGCGATCGTGCGCGCGCTGCATGAGTGCAGCCCGGAGCTGACCTTCGACTGCACGACGAAGGTCGAGCACGTGCTCGAGCACGCCGGGGTGTGGGAGGAGATGGCCGCCTCGGGCTGCCTGTTCGTGGTCTGCGCGCTGGAGAGCGTCAACGACGAGATCCTCGTCCGCCTCGACAAGGGCCACACGACCGCCGAGGCGGTGCTCGCCATCGACCTGCTGCGCGAGCACGGAATCGAGACCCGGCCCTCGTTCATGCCCTTCACGCCGTGGACGACCCCGCGTGACGTGCTGGAGATCGTCGACTTCGTCGCCGCGCACGACCTGGTTGCCAACGTCGACGCGGTGCAGTACACGATCCGGCTGCTCGTGCCCGAGGGCTCGCTGCTGCTGGAGCGCGAGGACCTGCGCGAGCACCTCGGCCCCTACGAGGCCGAGCGCCTCAGCTACCCGTGGCGGTCGGCGGACCCGGCGGCCGACCGGCTGCAGGGCCGCCTCGGCGCGCTGGTCGAGCAGAGCGCCGCCGCACAGGAGGCGACGGGCCTGACGTTCGCGCGCATCCGCGCGGCCGTGCGCGAGGCGACCGGCGAGGCGGGCGGCCCGGAGCCGGAGGCCATCCCCATGGGATCGACCGAAGGGAGGCCACGGCTCACCGAGCCGTGGTTCTGCTG
>JBDTMF010000175.1:0-8907 GCA_039934455.1 Solirubrobacteraceae bacterium | reverse complement strand
AGCTCCCCCAGGTACTGCACGAGGTTGTAGGTGAAGGAGTCGTAGTTGTCGATGACCAGAACGCGTCTCACGGCCACTCGCGCTGCCTCGCGGCCAGCTCGATCGCCCGCACCACGCCGCGCGCCTTGGCGCGTGACTCCTCGTACTCGTAGTCGGGCTTGGCGTCGGCGACGGTGCCGCCGCCCGCCTGGACGTGCGCGACGCCGTCCTTGACGACGACCGTGCGGATGCAGATGCAGGTGTCGAGGTCGCCCGCGTAGGACAGCCAGCCGACGGCGCCGCCGTAGGCCCCGCGCTTGACGGTCTCGAGCTCGTCGATGATCTGCATCGCGCGCACCTTCGGCGCGCCGGAGAGCGTCCCGGCCGGGAGGATCGAGCGCAGGGCGTCGGCGGCGCTGACGTCATCGCGCAGCTCGCCGGTGACGTTGGAGACGATGTGCATCACGTGCGAGTAGGTCTCGACGGCCATGAAGCGCTCGACCTCCACGGTCCCGTACCTGCACACGCGCCCGAGGTCGTTGCGCCCGAGGTCGACCAGCATCACGTGCTCGGCGCGCTCCTTCTCGTCGGCGAGCAGCTCGGCGGCGATCGCCGCGTCCTCCGCGACGTCGCCGCCGCGCGGGCGCGTGCCGGCGACGGGGCGCGTGGAGGCGCGGCGGCCGGCGACGGTGACCAGCGGCTCGGGCGAGGCGCCGACGATCTGGAAGTCCTCGAAGTCCAGGTAGTACATGTACGGCGAGGGGTTGACGGCGCGCAGGCCGCGGTAGATCGAGAACGCCTCGACCGGCGCCGGCGCCGACCAGCGCTGGGACGGGACGACCTGGAAGGCGTCGCCGGCGTGGACGTACTCGATGATCCGCGCGACCATCGCCTCGAACGCCTCGCGGGGCATGTTCGGCTCGAACACGGGCTCGGGGCGCTCCGGGTGCGGCGCCGGGCGCGGCCGCGGCCCGGCCAGGCGCTCGCGGACCTCGGCGATGCGCTCCCGGGCGCGGGCCTCGCTGTCGGGCTCGTCCACGTAGGCGTTGGCGAGGATCGTGACCGTGTGCTTGAGGTGGTCGAACGCCACCAGCAGGTCCGAGAGCATCAGCGCCATGTCGGGCAGGCCCAGCACATCGGGGTTGGGCTCCTCCAGCGGCTCCACCGCCCGCACGCAGTCGTACCCGAAGAAGCCGACCGCGCCGCCGGTGAAGGGCGGGCCGTCGGCGAGCGGGGCCTGGCGGTGCTGGGACACCTCGGCGGCCGCGAGCGCGTAGGGATCGCCGCCGTCGGCGAGGCTCCAGCGCACGACCTTGCGTGGTTCGAAGCCGATGAACGACCAGCGCCCGACGCGCTGCCCCTGCTCGGCGGACTCGAGCAGAAAGGCCGGCCCGCCGCCGCGCAGCTTGAGGAAGGCGGAGACGGGCGTCTCGGTGTCCTCGATGAACGTCTCGGTGATCGGGATGACGTTGTGATCAGCGGCGACGGCCATCGAGCACTCCTTCGGCGTCGGCGAGCGAGAGCCCGCGGGAGTGCAGCAGCACGGTGAGGTGGTAGAGGACGTCGGCGGCCTCCTCGGCCACGCGCTCGTCGGTCTCCTCGCGCGCCGCGCGGGCGACCTCCTCCGCCTCCTCCTCGACCTTGGCGCCGATCAACGCGGGGTCGGCCAGCAGCTCTGCGGTGTAGGAGCCCTCGGGGCGCTCGGCGGCGCGCGCGGCGACCGTGCGCTCGAGCGCGGGCAGCGCTTCATGCGGTGCGGCCGGCTCCAGCCCGCCCCGGTGGAAGCAGCTGCGCTCTCCGGTGTGGCAGGCGGGGCCGTGGGGCTCGACGAGCGCGAGGATCGTGTCGGCGTCGCAGTCGTAGCGCAGCGCCCTGACGGCCTGTGTGTGGCCCGAGGTCGCGCCCTTGTGCCAGAGCTCGTCGCGCGACCGGCTCCAGAAGACGGTCTCGCCCTGCTCGTGGGTGCGGGCGAGCGACTCCGCGTTCATGTAGGCGAGCGTGAGCACCTCGCCCGTGCGCCAGTCCTGAACGACGCACGGGACGAGCCCGTGCTCGTCCCAGGAGATCGCGCTGGCGTCAAGGGGCTCCACGGGGAGCGGATTCTAGGTCGAACCCGCTCCCCGCCGGAGAACCCGTCCGTCCTCAGCCGACGAGGACGTCCTGGCGGACGACCTGGTAGCCGGCCGGGGTGCGCGTGCAGACGGCGTGGACGCCGACCGTGTACACCACGCTGCCGTTGCGCACGGCGGCGAGATGCACCGAGACCGAGGGGAGGCCGGTGGTGCCGGGCGCCGACTCCTGCATGTGGTGGGTGGCGACGTCCCGGATGACCTCGCCGACTCCCACGAGGCGGACTGACCTCGGTTTGATACGTCGCCTAGGAGGTCCGGGGCTCCCAGCGGAACGTGCGGGAGGCGAGCGCCAGCCCGGCGACCGTCCACGCCGCGAGCACGGCGAGATGGCCCCAGCCGAAGCCGCCGGCGGGACCGGCGGGATCGAAGCCGTCGAGGAGCCCCTGCGCAAGGTGGTAGACCGGGAAGACCTTCGCGATGCCGAGCAGCCCGGCGGGCAGCTGGTCGATCGGGAAGAAGATCCCCGAGATCATCTGCAGGGGCAGCGTGATGCCGTTCGTGACGGCCGGCGCCGCGTTCGCGGAGCGGATGACCCCCGAGAGCGCGAAGCCGAGGGAGGCGAAGCAGGCCGTGCCCAGGACGAGCGTGACCAGCAACCCGGGCAGCGCCGCGCCGGGCACCCGCACGCCGTAGGCGAGGCGCCCCACGAGCACCAGTGCCGCCGTCACCAAGAGGCTCAGCGCCGCCGCCGTCCCCGCGCGGCCGGCGATGTAGGCGCGCGGCGGCAGCGGGGTCGAGCGCAGCCGCTTGAGGATGCCCCGCTCGCGCTGCTCGACGATCGAGATCGCGAGGCCGACGAAGCCTGCGGACATCACGCCGAGGGCGACGATCCCCGGCACGTAGTAGGTGGAGACCTTGAGATCGCCGCGCGACTCGAGCGTGTCGTTGCCGAAGATCCCGGCGAAGATGACGAGGAACACGATCGGCAGCGCGACGGTGAAGAACACGGACTGGGGATCGCGCCAGAAGCGCTTGAACTCGAAGCGCAGCTGATGGACGACGAGCCTCATCGCCCCTCCGTGAGCTGGAGATAGATGTCCTCGAGCGTCGGTCTCGCGACTTCGAGGTCGCGCAGCGCGTGGCCGTCCTCGAGCGCCCAGGCCGTGAGCGCGTGCAGCGCCGGCACGGGCTCCGGGGTCCGCAGCACCGCGCGCCCGTCCTCGATCTCGACGCCCGGCGGCAGCGCCGCCCCGGGCGGCGGCGTGAAGCGGATCAGGCTCGGCGCCTCGCCGCGCCCGCCCAGCTGTGCCGGCGTGCCCGTTGCGACGATCTCGCCGTGAGCGATGACGGCGACGCGGTCGGCGAGCGCCTGCGCCTCGTCCATGTAGTGGGTCGTCAGGAACACGGTCTTGCCGAGGTCGCGCAGACCGCCCACGAGCGCCCACGCGCCGCGGCGGGCCGACGGGTCGAAGCCCGTGGTCGGCTCATCGAGGAAGAGCAGCTCGGGGTCGCCGATCAGCGCCAGCCCGACATCGAGCCGGCGCTGCTGGCCGCCGGAGAGGCTCCCGACGCGCTGGTCGCCCTGGTCGGCCAGCCCGATGTCCCCGAGCGTCCGGTCCACGCCGCGCGGCGCGGGGTAGTAGCCCGCGTACTCCTCCAGCGTCTCGCGCACGGTCAGCAGCTCGTCCTGCTCGACGGTCTGCAGGACCACGCCGATCCGCGCCCGCCAGTCGCGCGTGGCGCGCTCGGGATCGACGCCGAGAACACGCACCTCGCCCGCACTGCGCTTCCGGTAGCCCTCGAGGATCTCGACCGTCGTGGTCTTGCCGGCGCCGTTCGGGCCCAGGAACGCGAAGATCTCCCCCGCGCGCACCTCGAGGTCGATCCCGCGGACCGCCTCGCTGCCGCCGTAGGCCTTGCGCAGCCCGTGGACCGAGATGACTGCGCCGGTCACGCCGCGAAGGCCGGATCCGCCTGGCGGAGGTACCAGGAGAACGCGCGGTGGCAGATGCGGCGGCGGCCGGCGAGCGCGAGCAGGCGGGCCAGCAGCCGCGGAGGGATCGCGGGGATCGCGCGCTGCAGGAGAAGCGCCCAGGCGAAGGCACGGGCGTGGCGGTGCGAGAACGCGCTGTAGCGGCTCAGCGCCTGCTCGCGCGTCTGCTCGCCGGCGAGCGTGGCGCGGAGCTCGCGGCCGCAGGCGATGCCGAAGTAGAAGGCGGTGCGGATCCCCTCGCCCGAGAGGGGGAAGCAGTGGCCGGCGGAGTCGCCGACGAAGAACACACCGTCCTCGGTCGCGGGCCGCAGCTCGTGCGGGAACCAGTTGCCCTGATAGCGCACGGGCGGCACGCCGAGCCGTGTGGCGATCTCGCGCGTCGGCTCCTTGACGTGGTCGCGCGGCTCGTAGGAGCCGACACCGACCCGCTGCTCGCCGGCGGCCGGCACCGACCATGCGTAGCCCTTCTCGACGAGCGAGCGGTCGATCCAGACGTCGAGGTCGACGCCGCCGCCCTCGGGATGGACCTCGAGGCCGCGTGAGATGCGCGCCTCGGGCGGCTGGACGTTGGCGCCGGGGCCGAGCACGCGCCGCCAGCCGAGGGCGTCGACGATCAGCGGCGCCGTCAGCGGCCCGCGGTCCGTGAACACCGTGTCCCCGTCGCGCCGCTCCACCTTCGCCACCTCGAAGCGGGCGTCGCACTGCTCCCACAGCTCCTCGCACAGCGTGCGGTAGTCGAACGACGACCACGTCCACGGCAGGCGGTGGCGCGCGGTCCCGTGCGGTGTGTGGAAGGACATGCACTCGAGCTCCTGGCGGACCGCGCGGCGGATGCCCATCGGCTCGAGCCAGGGCGTCGGGATCGCGCAGGCGCTGGTCTGGCGCTCGCCGATCTCGTAGCGGTCGACGACGAGCACGTCGGCACCCGAGCCCGCCAGCTCGCGGGCGACGGCGAGCCCCGCGAAGCTCGCGCCGCAGATCAGCACGTCCGGGTGCTCGGAGAGCGGCGTGCGCTCCGCTCCCCGCAGGGTCGCGCGGCGCGTCATCGCTTCAGCGCCGCCAGCGCGACGAGCGGCAGCTGCCAGGCCGGGAGCCGCGGGCGGCGGCCGAGGACGTCGTAGCCGATCGCCTCGACGCGGTCGAGCACGCCGAGGTAGATCGCGCAGGCGAGCCGAATGCCGGGCCGCACCGACGCGGGCGCGGCCTCGACGGCGGCCTCGGCGCCCGCGAACAGGTCGCGGGCGCGGCGGACCTCGTATGCGACCAGCGCGCGCAGCTCGGCGGTCGCAGTGGGCCGGGTGAAGTCGCCGTCGGCGACCCCGAAGCGGCGGCGGTCCTCCCCCGGCAGGTAGATGCGGTCCAGCCGGCGGTCCTCGCGCACGTCGCGGATGAAGTTGGCGTGCTGGAACGCGAGCCCGAGGCGACCGAAGCCCGCGTGGTGCGCCTCGGGGACGCCGAGCAGCGGCGCCATGATCCGCCCGACGGAGCCGGCCGAGCCCTCCATGTAGCCGACGAGCTCGTCCCAGGTCTCCATCCGCACCGGCGCGCAGTCGACCCGCATCGAGTCCATGTAGACGCGCAGCTCGCCGAGCGGGAGGCGGTGGCGGCGGCCGGCATCGACGAGCGCGCCGATCACCGGCTGCGGCGAGCTCCCGGTCGCGAGGCCGGCCGCAAGCTCGGCCTCCCAGGCGTCGAGCGCGGCGCGGCGCGCCTGCGGGTCGGCGGGGCGGCGGGGGCCGTCGACGATCTCGTCGGCGGTGCGCACGTAGCCGTAGAGCGCGTGGGTCGCGGGCCGGATCTCCTCGGGCAGCCGGCGGGTCGCCCAGTAATAGGTCGGATCGTGGCGCCGGTGCATTCGCCGGCAGGTCTCGTACGCGCTCGTCAGCGCCGGATCGATCGAGCGGTTCGTCATCCTCTGCCCCACACCATGGCACCTGAATTACTCGACAAGGCACTTCTCTACGTCACCGGCAAGGGCGGCGTCGGGAAGACGACCGTCTCCGCGGCGCTCGGCCTCGCCGCCGCGGCGGCCGGTCAGCGCACGATCGTCTGCGAGGTCGCCGCGCAGGAGCGGGTCTCGCGGGCCTTTCAGCGCGAGGGCGTCGAGCGCGAGACCGAGGTGGAGCTGGCCGAGAACCTGTGGGCGATCACGATCGACCCCAACCTGGCGCTCCAGGAGTGGCTCTCCAAGCAGCTCGGCGGCGGGCCGCCCGTGCGCCTGCTCGCCCGCTCCTCGGCCTTCCAGTACTTCGTGGCGGCGGCGCCGGGCGCCCGCGAGATGATCACGATCGCGAAGGTCTTCGAGCTCGCCCAGCTCGAGCGCTGGGACCGCCACAACCGTACCTACGACCTCGTGATCGTCGACGCCCCGGCCTCGGGCCACGGCCTCGCGATGCTCACGACGCCGCACACCTTCGGCGAGATCGCCCGCGTCGGCCCGATCAAGCGCCAGGCGGAGAAGATCTCGACCATGCTCTCCGACCCCCGGCGCACGGGCTACGTCGCCGTGGCACTGGCGGAGGAGATGCCCGTGAACGAGACGCTCGAGCTCGGCGGCCGGCTCGAGGCCGCGGTCGGCCTCGGCCTCGACGCCGTGATCGTGAACGGCCTCTACCCCGAGCGCTACACGAAGGCCGAGGCCGAGTCGCTGCGCGCCGCCGCCGCCAACGGCCTCGATCCGGAGGCGCTGACGGCGGTCCGAGCCGCCCTCACCCAGCACGAGCGCTCACGCCAGCAGAAGACCCACGTGCGACGCCTGCGCAAGGAGGCCGGGGCGCCCGTGCTCGAGCTGCCGATGCTGTTCGAGCCCGAGGTCGGCCTCGCGGAGTACGAGTACCTCGCCCACGAGCTGATGGCGGAGCTAGACGGCTAGCGCGCGGCCGACGGTGGCGACGGTCAACTCCCTCCCCTGTCCCAACGCGCCAGGTCAGCCGTAACACGCGACAACCGATCGCCTGAAGGTCGGCGTCCCGGCGCCGGTCGCGCTCGAACGAACTGCGCGACGAGTGAAACGCGTGGCCGTCGACCTCGACGATCGGCCGCCCGCACGCCAGAGGAGGTCGACCTCGTGGTGGCCAACTCGGGCGTTGACCTCGGGTGGTGGGGGTCGCGCCGGAACTGCTCATTGAGAGAACGGTCCGTGACGAGGCGGTGGATGCGGACACGAGCCATCCCGTCGACACCGCTGCCGCACGACGGCGCGGCTCACCCGGCCGCGGCGAGCTGACGGGCCGCGACCGCGTCGTGCTGACCGCGGGCAATAGCCGCTATCAGCCGATCACAACCATTCCTTCCCACTCGACCCGCCCCGAGGGCGGCATTGGGAAGAGATGGCGGTTCCATCGCACACCCTCCCTCACCAGACGCCGTTCGCCTGGTCCGTCCGCAGACTCGTCACAGAGTCGGCACAGCGAGCGTTGCGCAGCGCGCGCATGCCGTCTTCCCGCGTCGTGACGGGCGCGTAGCCCGCGCACGAGCCCCGGGACGTCCGAGAGGTCGCCGCGCACGGGCTCGGCGCCGCGGGTGCGGACGGCGTCGACGGCGCGGTCGGAGCGGGCGAGCGCGGAGACGGATCAGCCGTCGCGCAATAGGCGCCCGATCAACTGCCCGCCCACGAACCCCGAGCCGCCGGTGACGAAGGCCGATGCCATGGCACGCAACACTAGAAGCCGTGACGCCCGAGCCGAACCGCCGCCTGTCCTCCAGTGCGCGCTGGCTGTGGCGCACCCAGGGCCTGATCGCCACCCTCGCAGCGTTCATCCTCGCCACCGCGCTGAGTAACGGAGCGCTGTGGCTCCTCGTCCCCGTCGCGGTGTTCGCGATCGGCGTCGTCGCCATCCCCGAGCTGCGCTGGTCGCGCTGGCGCTACGAGGTCCGCGACGAGGAGATCGACCTCCGCCACGGCACGCTCACGATCACGCGCACGCTGATCCCGATGCTGCGCGTCCAGCACGTCGACACCACGCGCGGCCCGCTCGACCAGATCCTCGGGCTCGCCACCGTGGTCGTCCACACCGCGGCCGGCCGCACGACGATCCCGGCGCTCGACGACGAGTACGCCGGCCGGATGCGCGATCAGATCGCGAGGCTCGCACGGACCGCCGATGAGCTCTGAGCGCCTGCACCGGGCGGCGATCGCGGTGCTGGCGCTGGGCGCGCTGCGCGACGCGGCGATCCCGATCGCGATCCTGCTCGGCGCCTCGATCGCCGGCAAGGGGCTGGACACCGCGGCGCTCGAGCTCAGCGCGTTCTACCTCGTGCTCGGCGTCGCCGCCGCCTCGCTGACGGGCTACATGCGCTGGCGCAGCACCAGCTACCGCATCGACGAGCAAGGCGTGCACTTCAAGACCGGCATCGTGAGCACCAAGGCGACCACGGTCCCGCTCAACCGGATCCAGGCGCTGGACACCGTCGCCGGCCCGGTGCAGCGGCTGTTCGGCGTGGTCGCGCTGCACGTGCAGTCGGCCGGCGGCGGCTCCAAGGGCGAGATCGTGCTCGACGCCGTCGGCCCGGCGGCGGTGGACCGCATCCGCGCGGCGGTGGGCGACCAGCGGCCCGCGGTGGCCGAGGCCGCCGACGCGGCTCCGCTCACGGAGCGCCGGCTCGGCCGCCGCGAGCTGCTGATCGGGGCGCTGACGGCGGGCCAGCTCGGTGTCGTCCTCCCGGTGCTCGCGGCCTCGACCCAGCTGTTCGGCAACGTGGTCTCGAGCGAGCGCGACATCGAGGACGCCACGCGGCTGCTACCCGACACGCCCGGTAGCTGGGAGCTGGCGCTCGCCGCGCTGCTGCTGGTGGCCTGGGCGCTCTCGGCCATCGGCTCGATCGTGTCCTTCGCCGGTTTCGCCGTCGCGCGCGACGGCGATC
>JBDTMF010000174.1:0-8971 GCA_039934455.1 Solirubrobacteraceae bacterium | reverse complement strand
ACGTTCGTGGCGCCCTCGGCGAGGACGATGTTCGCGCACGCCATCCCGGCGGCGCCGGCGCCCGTGATCACGATCCGGGCGTCCTCCACGCGCTTTCCGACCACGCGCAACGCATTCAGCAGCGCGGCGAGCACGACGATCGCGGTTCCGTGCTGGTCGTCGTGGAACACCGGGATGTCGAGGTCCGCCCGCAGCCGGCGCTCGATCTCGAAGCAGCGCGGCGCCGCGATGTCCTCCAGGTTGATGCCGCCGAACGTCGGCGCCAGCGCCCGGACGATGCCGACGATCTCGTCGACGTCGGTCGTGTCCAGGCAGAGCGGGAACGCGTCGACGCCCGCGAACTCCTTGAACAGCAGCGCCTTTCCCTCCATCACCGGCATCGCGGCCTCGGGGCCGATGTCGCCGAGTCCGAGCACCGCCGTGCCGTCGGAGACCACGGCGATCATGTTGCCCTTGACGGTCAGCGACCATGCTCGCTCGACGTCCTGGTGGATGGCGTTGCAGATGCGCGCGACGCCCGGCGTGTAGGCCATCGAGAGGTCGTCGCGCGTCTTCACCGGGATATTCCCGTTGACCTGGATCTTGCCGCCCTGATGCATCTGGAAGGTTCGGTCGAGGACGCTCTCCACCGTGACCCCGTCGATCTCGCGGACCGCCTCCACCACGCGCTCCCCGTGCGCCGCGTCGCTGCACGAGACGGTGATGTCGCGCAGCTTCATGCCCTTCTCGACCTTCACCAGGTCGATCGCGCCGAGGATCGCCCCGGTCTTCCCGATGGCCGTCGCCACCTGGCCGAACGCGCCTGCCTGCGACGGAAGGCGCGCGCGGATGATGACGCTGTACGACGCCGACGGCTGGACGATGGCAGCGTCCTCGCGCGGTGTGGCGGCTAGGTCAGACGTCATCATGGCTCCGATCGGTCAGTGCGCTCAAACGAGTGCGGGTGCACGCTCGGCCGCGGCCTCGGCATCACGGCGCAGATCCTCCGCGATCTCGGCCTCGTAGACCAGATCCGGATGGTCGGGGTCGGCGAGGCCGGGATCGTCGAGCACCGCTTTGAAGCGTTCCTCGTTCATCTCGCCCATCATCTTGGCGACCACCATGGTGGCGACGCCGTTGCTGATCACGTTGGTCAGCGCCCGCCCCTCGCTCATGATCCGGTCGATGCCCACCACGAGGGAGAGGCCGATCGCGATCGACGCCGGCGTGAAGAACTCGCCGCCGAAGGTCTGGAGTGACGCGGTCAGGGCCACCAGGCCCGCCCCCGTGATGCCGGCGGCCCCCTTGGAGGTCAGCATCATGAGCCCGACCAGCGCCAGCTGCTGGGTCAGCGGCAGCGTCTCTCCGGTCGCCTGGACGATGAACAGGGCTCCCAGCGTCAGGTAGATGGCGGTGCCGTCGAGGTTGAACGAGTAGCCCGCGGGCAGGACGACGCCGACCACCCGGGGGTGGGCGCCGGCGGAGGCGTACTTCGCCAACAGCCGCGGCAGGACCGTCTCAGACGACGAGGTGCCGAGGACGATCAGCATCTCGTCCTTGATGAGCCGGATGAACTTCAGGAGGCTGAACCCGAACCACCGGCACACTCCGCCGAGGACCACGAAGACGAAGATCGCCGACGTCGCCCAGAAGGTGACCATCAGCTCGGCCAGGTTCCTCAGCGCTTCACCGCCGAAGTTGGCGACCGTGAACGCCATGCCCCCGAACGCGCCGAACGGGGCGGCCCACATGACGTACTTGATCATCCCGAAGACGACCTTGGCCGCCGTCTCGAAGGCACGCACGATGCCCAGGCGCACGGTCACCTCGAGTCCCGAGATCGCGACGGCGGTGAGGATGGCGAGGAAGAGCACCCGCAGGATCTGGTTCTCGACGAACGGCTGGACGAAGCTCGTCGGCAGCAGGTCATTGAGGATGAAGCCGACCAGGCCGGTCGCGTTGGCATCCCCCGCCGCCTTGATGCTCTCGTGCGCCGCCGCCTGACCCGCCTCGCTCGGCGCGATCGCCAAGCCCGCTCCGGGCTTCACCACGTTGCCGGCGACCAGCCCGAGCACCAGCGCCACCGCGGTGGCGGCGAAGAAGTAGCCGAGCGCCCGCACCGCGAGCGCGCCCGCCTGGGCCAGGTTGCCCAGCGAGGCGATCCCGATCACCACGGTGACGAAGATCACCGGCGCGGCGATCGTCTTCACCAGTTGCAGGAAGGCGTCGGCGAGCCACTTGGCCTTCGTCGCCTGGTCGGGCGCCACCAGCCCGAAGACGACGCCGGCAGTGAGCCCGATGAGGACCCAGAACCACAGCTGCTTGCGGAGCGGACCTGGCCCCGACCGACTGACGACGGGAGTCTCCGTCGCCCTCACCGAATCCTCGGCTGGCACGTTGGACCCCTTCTCCCTCACCGCACAACCTTGAGATTCGCGGTCGAACCCAAGCTATCACCGCGGGCAAGCGCACTCGACGACGGTGAAGTACTGTCGTGCGGGTGACCGCGGGAACCGCGCCCTCACCTCGGCGGTTCGGCGCGACGGCGCGTCGCGACCGTTGGTGGCTTGCGCCGCTGCTGACGGCAGCCGGCCTGACCGCCTTCGGGATCTACTCGCTCGTGGTGGCGGTGTCCGGGGCCGACTACCTCTACAAGGGCGGCGGCGCGCACTACCTCTCCCCCTTCTACTCACCCGACCTGGAGAGCTGGGGACTGCACCTGCCGTTCACCTACGCGTTCTTCGTGATCTGGGTGCCGGCCGGCTTCCGTCTCACGTGTTACTACTACCGCAAGGCGTACTACCGGTCGTACTTCCTCTCGCCTCCCGCCTGCGCGGTGGCAGGGCCGCGACGCCGCCGCTACCGGGGCGAGGCGGCGCTCCCCTACATCCTCTTCAACGCCCACCGCTACTTCCTCTACCTCGCGACCATCGTCCTCGGCTTCCTGGGCTACGACGCGGTGCGCGCGTTCTTCTTCCGCGGCGCGGACGGCTCGCTGCACGTCGGCGTCGGCGTCGGGACGCTCGTCCTGGTCGCCAACGTCGTCTTCCTCTCGCTGTTCACCTTCGGCTGCAACTCGGTTCGCCATCTGGTCGGCGGCAGGCTCGACTGCTTCACATGCTCCGCCGCCGCGCGGACGCGCCATAGGCTGTACCGCCGCGTGACCTTCCTGAACGGCCGGCACATGCAGTGGGCCTGGATCAGCCTCGGCTGGGTCGTGGTCTGCGACCTCTACATCCGGCTCGCGGCGATGGGCGTCTTCGACGACCCGAGGATCCTCTGATGGAGATCGAGCGGCACGACTACGACGTGCTCGTGATCGGCGCGGGCGGCGCCGGCCTGCGGGCGGCGATCGCCTCGGCCGAGCATGGGGCGCGCACGGCGCTGGTCTGCAAATCGCTGCTCGGCAAGGCCCACACGGTGATGGCCGAGGGCGGGATCGCGGCGTCGTTCGGCAACGTCGAGGCCGACGACAACTGGCGCGTGCACTTCCAGGACACGATGTTCGGCGGCAAGTACCTCAACAACTGGCACATGGCCGAGTTGCACGCCAAGGAGGCCCCCGACCGCGTCCGCGAGCTGGAGCAGTGGGGCGGCGTCTTCGACCGCACCCCCGACCGCAAGATGTCACAGCGGGCCTTCGGCGGCCATACCTACCGGCGGCTGGTCCACATCGGCGACCGCACCGGCCTGGAGCTGATCCGCACGCTGCAGGACAAGGCCGTGCACGCCGGCATCGACGTCTTCATGGAGTGCACGATCACGCGGCTGCTGAAGGACGGCGACCGCGCCTGCGGCGCCTTCGGCTACTGGCGCGCCACGGGAGAGTTCGTCACGTTCGCCGCGCCGGCGGTGGTCCTCGCCACCGGTGGCGCCGGCAAGTGCTGGCGGATCACGTCGAACTCGTGGGAGTCCACCGGCGACGGAGCTGCGCTCGCCCACGAGGCGGGCGCGGAGCTCATCGACATGGAGTTCGTCCAGTTCCACCCCACCGGGATGGTCTGGCCGCCGGGCGTCATCGGGCTCCTCGTCACCGAGGCGGTCCGCGGCGAGGGCGGGATCCTGCGCAACGCGGAGGGCGAGCGGTTCATGGAGCGCTATGACCCGAAGCGGCTCGAGCTCGCGACGCGCGACGTCGTGGCGCGCGCCATCTACACCGAGGTGAAGGAGGGCCGGGGGACCCCGCACGGCGGCGTCCTGCTCGACATCTCGCACCTGCCCGCCGCGACCGTCAGGAGCAAGCTCCCGAGCATGTACGACCAGTTCATGGAGCTCGCCGGCGTCGACATCACAGAAGGCCCGATGGATGTCGGCCCCACCTGCCACTACTTCATGGGCGGCATCCGCGTGGACGCCGAGACCGGCGCGAGCACGGTGCCCGGGCTCTTCGCCGCCGGCGAGTGCGCGGGCGGGATGAACGGCGCCAACCGGCTCGGTGGCAACTCCCTCTCCGACCTGCTCGTGTTCGGAAGGCGCATCGGCGACGCCGCGGCGCGGCACGCCGCCGAGACGCCGGCGCCGCCGATCGAGGCTGCCCAGCCGGCGGACGCGGCCGCCGAGATGACGCGCTACCTGACGGGGCCGGGCGACGAGGATCCGTATCGGCTCCACGCCGAGTTGCAGGAGCTGATGCACGAGGACGTCGGGATCTTCCGCGACGCGGCCGGGCTGACGGCGGCCCTGGCCGGGCTGGCGGACCTGCAGCGGCGTGCCGCCGACGCCCGTTCCCCCTCGGCCACGGTCGCCTTCAACCCGGGCTGGCACCTCTGCCGCGACCTCCGGAACATGCTCGTCGTCTCCGAGGCGGTGGCACGGGCCGCGTCTCTGCGCCACGAGAGCCGCGGCGCCCACAGCCGGCTCGACTTTCCCGAGTACGACGCCTACTGGGCCGAGCACAACATCGTCGTCCGCAAGGACGCGGAGGGGATGCGGGCAGAGCCCAGGCCGGTCGTCAAGACGGCGGAGCTCGCTGCGATGATCGAGGAGCGCAAGGCGGCCGAGCGGGCATGAGCGCGCGCATCCTGCAGCTGTGGCGAGGCGACGCCGCGGGCGGCGAATTCGTCGACTACGAGGTCGAGGTCGTGACGGGAATGGTGGTCCTCGACGCGGTGCTCGAGGTCCAGCGCTCCCAGGCCCAGGACCTGGCCGTCCGCTGGAACTGCAAGGCGGCCAAGTGCGGCTCCTGCGGCGCCGAGGTGAACGGGCGGCCGCGGCTGATGTGCAAGACGCGGCTGGATCGCCTGCCGGAGGACGAGCCGGTCACCATCGGGCCGCTGAAGGCCTTCCCGCTCATCCGCGACCTCGTCAGCGACGTCTCCTGGAACTACGAGGTGAACAAGCGGATCCCGCCGTTCACGCCCGCGCCCGACGCGGAGTGGTCGATCGGGCAGGAGGACGTCGACCGGATGGGCGAGTTCCGCAAGTGCATCGAGTGCTTCCTCTGCCAGGACGTGTGCCACGTCCTGCGCGACCACCAGCTCCACTCCAACTACTTCGGGCCGCGCTTCCTGGTCCGGATCGCGAGCCTGGAGATGCATCCGCTGGACACACTCGACCGGACCGACCTCGTCGCGGACGAGGGCGGCCTCGGGTTCTGCAACATCACGAAGTGCTGCAGCGAGGTCTGCCCCGAGGGCATCCACATCACCGACAACGCGATCATCCCCCTGAAGGAGCGCGTGGTCGACCGGCGCTACGACCCACTCTTCAAGCTCGCCCGCAGGATCGCCGCGCGGGGACGGCGCTGACGCCGGTGAGCGGTCACGGGCGGTTGCGGCCGAACAGGTCGTGCGCCTTGACCCATTCCTCGGACACGATGGCCGAGCCGAGCGAGATCTCGCCGCACAGGACCGTGGCGGCGACGATCTCCGCCAGCTTGCGCACCTTGCCCGCTCCGTAGCAGCCGAGCATCTCGAGGCACTCCCGTTGCGTGGGCAGCCCCGTGCCGCCACCGTAGGTCGCGACGATGAGCGACGGGATCGTGACCGAGTAGTAGAAGTCGCCGTTGGGCCGGTGCTCCGCGTAGACGAGCGCAGCGGAGGACTCCGCGACGTTCGCGGCATCCTGGCCGGTCGCGATGAACATCGCGGTGATGCCGTTGGCGGAGTGCGCGCCGTTGTTGTTCACGCCGGCCATGAAGCCGCCCAGGTCGGCGACCTCCCGGGCCCTGAACAGCAACTCGCTGCTCGAGCCCATCCCGTGTTGCAGGAGCGCGTCGGGGATGGTCGCCTCCGCGACGACGCGCTTGCCGCGCGTGTGCAGGATGTTGACCTGGGAGCTCTTCTTGTCCGTCGCGAAGTTGGACTCGAGGAAGTACTGCTCGATCGCGGGGTAGTGCTCGACGATCCAGTGACAGGCGGCCTGCGTCGCCTTGCCGGTGAGGTTCTGGCCGGCGGCGTCGCCGGTCGTGAAGTTGAAGCGCGTGAAGAGCATGCGGCTGGCCGAGTACTGCTCGATCTCCTGCAGCTGGCCCGAGCGGGTGGTCGACTCGGCGACCGCCTTGATCTCGTCGAAGCTCTCGACCAGCCACTCCCCGAACGCGCGCGCCTCGCGGGCGCTCTCGAACAGGAAGCAGGGGGCCCGCTGCATCCGGTCGTCGAGGATCGTCGTCTTGACACCGCCCGCCGCGTGCAGCAGCTTCATCCCGCGGTTGTAGCTGGCGACCAGCGTTCCCTCGGCCGTCGCCAGCGGGACGTAGAACTCGCCCTGCGCGTGCTCGCCGTTGACGAGCAGCGGTCCGGCCACGCCGACCGGCACCTGCGCCACGCCGACGAACTGCTCGATGTTCCCGGCCAGCTCGGCGGGGTCGAACGTGTAGTCCCCGAGGTGCTCGAACGACGTGGCCTCCGTCCGCTCGCCCAGAAACTGGCGGCGGGCATCTGCGGCCCGGCGCGTGTAGTCGTCGTCCGGGTCACGCGGAACCGGTACGCGGCCGTCGCTCATAGCGGTCATCGGGTCTCCTCGCACATGGGGTCGACGACACGGTCGCAGATGGAGCCGGGCCGGTGTCCGCTTGCGCCAGGGCGTAGCCTGAACGGTCATGGCTCCATACGGGACTGTTTGCGTGACGGCTTGACCGGTACGCGACGGGACCTGACGCCGCTTCCTGACCTGGTCCACGCGCACTCGAGCACTGGACCGGTACGTGAGCGCCGCCCTGTCTACGTCGATCTGTTGCCTCCCTGCAACGTTGGTTGCCCGGCGGGCGAGAACATCCAGGGCTGGTTGGCGGACACGCAGGCGGGCCGTCACGAGCAGGCGTGGCGCACGTTGGTGGCCGACAATCCGTTCCCGGCGATCATGGGGCGGGTCTGCTACCACCCCTGCGAGAGCGTCTGCAACCGCGCCGAGGTCGACAGCGCCGTGTCGATCCACTCGGTCGAGCGGTACCTGGGCGACCTGGCGCTGGAGCAGGGATGGGCGTTCGATCTGCCGCCGGGCGCCACCGGCAAGCGCGTGCTCGTCATCGGGGCCGGGCCGAGCGGGCTGTCGGCCGCCTACCACCTGGCCCGGCTGGGCCACGCGGTCGAGATCCGCGACGCCGGCGCCGAGGCCGGCGGGATGATGCGCTACGGCATCCCCGAGTACCGGATGCCCCGCGAGGCCCTGGGCGGCGAGGTGGACCGGATCGCGGCGATGGGCGTGCGGATGACCCTCGGGCACTCGGTCGAGGACCTCGCGGCCGAGCGGGAGGAGGGCGGCTTCGACGCGGTCTTCGTCGCGGTCGGCGCCCACCTCTCCAAGCGCGTCGACATCCCGGCCCGGGACACCGGCAAGATCGTGGACGCGGTGTCGTTCCTGCGCAGCGTCGCGTCCGGCGAGCGGCCGGTGATCGGGCGTCGCGTGGCGGTCTACGGCGGCGGCAACACGGCGATGGACGCCGCGCGCGTGGCCCGCCGGATGGGCGCGGACGAGGCGCTGATCGTCTACCGCCGCACGCGCGGGCAGATGCCGGCCCATGTCGAGGAGGCCGAGGACGCCGAGCGGGAGGGCGTGCGGATCAACTGGCTGCGGACGATCACGGCGTTCGACGGGCCGGAGCTGCAGGTCGAGATGATGGAGCTCGACGAGTCCGGCTTCCCGCAGCCGACCGGGCGGTACGAGACGCTGGCGGCCGACACCGTGATCCTCGCGCTCGGGCAGGAGACCGACAGCGCGTTCCTGCGCGCCGTGCCGGAGGTGGAGTTCGAGCCGGACGGCACCGTGATCGTCTCCGAGTCGCTGATGACCGGATCCCCGGGGTTGTTCGCGGGCGGCGACATGGTGCCGAGCGAGCGCACCGTGACCGTCGGCGTCGGCCATGGCAAGAAGGCCGCGAAGCACATCGACGCGTGGCTGCGGGGCGAGCCCGCGGTGAGCCGCCCGAAGCACGTCGAGGCGACCTTCGATCTGCTGAACCTGTGGTTCTTCGGCGACGCCGCGCAGCGCAAGCAGCCGGTGCTGGGGGTCGAGGTGCGCGTCACGGACTTCAGCGAGGTGACCGGGCCGCTGTCCGTCGAGGACGCGAACTACGAGTCGCGCCGGTGCCTGTCGTGCGGCAACTGCTGCGAGTGCGACGGCTGCTGGGGCGCGTGCCCTGAGGACGCGGTCATCAAGCTGGGCGTCGGCCACGGCTACATGTACGACTACGACAAGTGCACCGGTTGCGGGATCTGCTACGAGCAGTGCCCGGTGCACTCGATCGAGATGTTCCCGGAGTCCGAGTGAGCCGCGAGACGCTCGACGGGAACGGCGCCGCGGCCGACGTCGCCTACCGGCTCAACGAGGTCTGCTGCATCTACCCGATCACGCCGTCGTCGACGATGGCCGAGCTGGCCGACGAGTGGGCGAGCAAGGGGCGCACCAACGTGTGGGGCACCGTGCCCTCCGTGGTGGAGATGCAGAGCGAGGCCGGGGCGGCGGGGTCGCTGCACGGCGCCCTGCAGGGCGGGGCGCTGTCGACGACGTTCACCGCCTCGCAGGGCCTGCTGCTGATGATCCCGAACATGTACAA
>JBDTMF010000173.1:0-8983 GCA_039934455.1 Solirubrobacteraceae bacterium | reverse complement strand
AGGCCGTCTCAGACATCTCGAACGCCGCGCGCGAGCAGGCCGAGGCCGCCGTCGACACCGCAGCGTCCGTCGCCGCCGATGTCCGCGGCGAGCTCCGCGCGGCGCTCGACGCCCAGGCTTCCGAGCTGCGCGAGGAGATCGACGGCGTCGCGCCACGCATCGATTCGCTGGCGGGGGACGTCACGCGCGCCGTGGAGCGCGCCGAGGCGACCTCCGCCGAGGCCCGCGCGGCCGCCGAGGAAGGTACCGGCGCGCTGCGCGAGGAGCTCGACTCGGTCCGCGCGGCCACGACCTCCGCGAACGCGGAGCTGGCCACCGCCCGCGCCGACCTGATCACGCTGCGCCAGGAGTCCACCAAGATCCTCGAAGAGGTCGCGATGTCGCGCCAGCAGGCCCAGGCCGCGATGCAGCGCGCCCAGGCCGGCGACCAGCGCATCGAGGGACTGAGCTCCGAGCTGACCTTCGCCCTCGCCACGCTGGACGAGCTCAAGGCCGGGTTGACGTCTGCCGGCCAGGCCGCGATCATCGCCCGCCGCGAGGCCGAGAGCGCCAAGAAGGCCTCGGTCGCCGAGAGCGAGAAGAACAACGAGCGCGTCTCCGAGGTCTTCCGCGAGATCATCGGGCTCGCCGCCCGCAGCGGTGGCGGTGGCGGTGGCGGTGGCGGTGGCAACGTCCTCCGCCGCGCCGAGCTCGGCAAGCTGCGCGCCAAGCGCGAGAGCGAGGTCGTCCAGATCCCGACCCGGGCGCCGCGTCACGGCTTCGACGACGTCTCCCAGCCGCTCGCCGTCCTCAATCTCAAGGGCAAGTTCTGCGAGCTCAATCCGGCCTTCTCGAAGCTCGTCGGCTACCAGGAGCACGAGTTCCTCAAGGCGGTGTGGCCGTCCGTGCACGATCGCGCCGTCCTGCAGGAGCAGACCGACCAGCTCAAGGCGATGGTCGCGGGAGAGCTCGAGACCATCGAGTTCCAGTCCTCCTACATGCATTCCCAGGGCCTGATGGTTGCCGTCGACGGCGAGCTGACGCTGGTGCGGGACGAAGGCGGCGAGCCCCTGTCGCTGCTGCTCACGGCCAAGGAGCGCTGAGCCGTGCGGGAGGGTCTCGGCGCGTCCGACGGCCCGGCCCGCCACAATCACGTGGCAGCACGTGCCGCGTCGACATTCGACAAACCCTGAGCGCAGTCCGGAAGAACGCGCCCGGGCCGCCGCCGAACGCGCCGCCCGCCGCGGCGAGTCGGCCCCTCCGCCGGAGACCTTCGTCGGCCGTCAGGCGACGCCCCCGGAGCCGGCTCCGTCCGAGGACTTCCATGTCGAGCGCACGCCGTCCCCACCGGCCATGCCGCCACCCGAGCCCGAGCCCGAGCCCGAGCCCGAGCCCGAGCCCGAGATGACCGAGCCCGAGCCCGAGCCCGAGGAGCGCCCGGACGGCTCCTGGTTTGACGAGCCGCCGGAGCCCGGCCTGCCCGAGGACCCGTTCGGCCCCGAAGCGCCGGTGGCCGAGCCGCAGGCCACCCACGAGTTCCGCCCCGAGTGGGACGAGGAGGAGCCGGGCGCGGTGCCGCCGCGCACCATCACCGCCGCGCGCACGCGCCCGCTGCCTCCGCGCGGGCCCAAGCGGCCGCTGCCGCGTGCGACGCGGCGGCCCCCGCCGCCGCGCGCCAGGGCCGGGCGGCCGGCGGGCGCGCCGCACGGCCGCGGCCGCCGCCGCATCCTGGCGCTGCTCGCGCTCGCGCTCATCGGCGGCGCGCTGTGGCTCATCAACGCGACCTTCCAGCCCTTCCACAGCGATCCCACGGGCGCGGTCTCGGTCACCATCCCGAGCGGCTCCGACGCCGGCCGGATCGGGAACCTCCTGGCGTCGGCCGGCGTGGTCGACTCGGCCCGCCTGTTCGAGGCCAACGCGACGGTCACGATGCGGCGCGGCAAGCTGCGCCCGGGCAAATACCAGCTGCCGCGCGGGATGAGCAACGGCGCCGCGATCGAGGCGCTGATGCAGGGCCCGCAGGCGAAGGTGGTCAAGACCTTCAAGTTCACGCTCCCGGAGGGCCGCTCGCGGCGCGAGAACAGGGCGCTCGTCGACAAGGCGTTCACGGGCGACTACGGCAAGGCGACGACCGACGCGCGCTACCTGCGCCGTGCGCGCAAGCTCGGCGCCCCGCGCAGCGCGCACACGCTCGAGGGCTTCCTGTTCCCGGCGACCTACCAGATGATCACCGGGGCGAGCGCGAGCGACCTCGTCCAGCGCCAGCTCGACGCCTTCCGCCAGAACTTCGCCGGCGTCGACCTGAAGCGCGCCAGGAAGGGCAACCTGACCCGCTACGACGTGCTCATCATCGCCTCGATGGTGGAGCGCGAGGCGCAGCTGGAAAAGGAGCGCCCGCTGATCGCCGCGGTCATGTACAACCGGCTCAAGCAGGGCATCCCGCTCGGGATCGACGCGACGATCCGCTACCAGATCAACAACTGGTCGCGGCCGCTGAAGGTCTCCGAGCTCCAGCGCGACACGCCGTATAACACCCGCACCCGCCGGGGCCTGCCGCCGACGCCGATCGGCAACCCCGGGCTGGCCTCCATCAAAGCGGCGGCGAACCCGGCGAAGGTCAAGTACCTGTTCTTCGTGCGCAAGCCGGGCAAGTCGGGCGAGCACGCGTTCTCCAGCACGAACGCCCAGTTCGAGCGCGACGTCGCGCGCTACCAGGCCTCCCGCGGCGGCCCGTGATCTATCTCGGCGTGTGCGGGTGGCCGGTGGCCCACTCCCGCTCGCCGGCCATGCAGAACGCGGCGCTGCGCGCCACGGGGCTCGACGACTGGGAGTACCTGGCGCTGCCGCTCCCGCCGCCGCTGTTCGCCGAGACGGTGCGGGCCCTGCCGGCGGCGGGCTTCCGCGGTGTCAACGTGACGATCCCGCACAAGGAGGCCGCGCTCGCGCTCGCGGACTCCGCCAGCGCGGCCGCGCGCGAGATCGGGGCGGCCAACACGCTGACCTTCGAGTCCGGCGGCGCCATCCTCGCCGACAACACCGACGCGCCGGGCCTGCTGGAGGCGCTGCGCGAGCAGCGGATCGAGCTCGCGGGGCGCCGCGCGCTCGTGCTCGGCGCGGGTGGGGCGGCGCGGGCGGCCGTCTGGGCGCTCGTGGGCGCGGGCGCGCGCGTCGAGGTCTGGAACCGGACTCCCGCGCGCGCCGCCGCGCTCGCGCACGAGCTCGGAGCGCGCCACGCCACCGTCCCGGGGTCGGCTGAGATCGTCGTCAACGCGACCAGTCTGGGGCTCGACCAGAACATTGATCCGTTCAAGGCGATTCCGCTCAAGGCCGATACCTTCGGGGCTGGAAGCTGCGTGATCGACATGGTCTACGGATCTGGAGAGACGCGGTTCCTCGAGGCAGCACGTTCGCGAGGGGCACGCGTCATCGATGGATTGGAGATCCTCGTCGCACAAGGCGTTGCGTCGTTTGAGCGCTGGACCGGCAAGATGGCTCCACGCCAGGCGATGCGCGGAGCCGTCACCACATCGCCAAGTTCATGAATCCTCCTACACAGACCGGGGCTGCACCCACCAGGGGCGCCAAACGGGGCATAACGTCCCCGTCGCGTCGTGGCGGCTCCGGCCGCGTGCTGACCGACGTCCTCGTCGACCTCGAGTTCGTCGACCGGGCGGTGATGGACGCGGCCATCGGCAAGGCCCATTCCGCCGGATCGGCGGCCGAGCGGGTGCTCTTGGGCGAAGGCGCGATCACCGAGGACCAGCTCGGGCGGGCGGTTGCCG
This sequence comes from Solirubrobacteraceae bacterium, assembly GCA_039934455.1. Lineage (GTDB taxonomy): Bacteria > Actinomycetota > Thermoleophilia > Solirubrobacterales > Solirubrobacteraceae > DASQFQ01. Next base: position 5,222 of record JBDTMF010000173.1, on the reverse strand, counting down.
AGCGCTTCGGGCTCGATCACGTCGCGCTGCGCAACTACAAGGTCGACCCCGACGCCGCCAAGCTCGTCACCCCGGCGGCCGTCAGGCGCTACCAGGCCGTGCCGGTCTCGTTCGTGTCCGACCGGACGCTGCTGGTCGCCATGGCGGATCCCGCCAACGTGCTCGCGGTCGACGACATCGCCGTCATGACCGGCTACGAGGTCCGCCCGGCGGTCGCCTCGGGCAAGGACATCGAGTGGCTGCTCGAGCGCCTCGAGGACCCCGAGTACGCCGCCGTGCTGCTCGACCTCGACGACGAGGAGGACGTCGAGGTCCCCGGCAGCGCGCCCCAGTCGCAGCAGGACGGCGGTCCGATGTACGACGTCCGCGAGGACAAGCCGATCGACTTCACCTCCGCGGGCGAGGACGCGTCGGTCATCCAGCTCGTGCACCGCATCATCACCGAGGCCGTCGACCGCGGCGTCTCGGACATCCACTTCGAGCCCCAAGACGGCGACATGCGCGTCCGCTACCGCATCGACGGCGTGCTGCGCGATGCCGCACTCGTCCCCGAGGCCTCCGTTCCCGCGGTCACCTCGCGCGTGAAGATCATCGCCGACCTTGACATCGCCGAGCGCCGCATCCCGCAGGACGGCCGCATCTCGATGGAGCTCGAGGGCAAGCACATCGACCTCCGCGTCGCCACGCTGCCGGCGGCCTTCGGCGAGAACATCGTCATGCGAATCCTCGACTCCTCCAAGGCGCTGATCGCCATGGAGACCCTCGGCATGCTGCCGCAGGCGCTCGAGCGCTTCAGCAAGGCGATCGGGCAGGCCCACGGGGCCGTGCTGGTCACGGGCCCGACCGGCTCGGGCAAGTCGACCTCGCTCTACGCCGCGCTCAACCTCCTCAACACGATCGAGAAGAACATCATCACGATCGAGGACCCGGTCGAGTACCAGCTCGAGGGCATCACCCAGGTCCAGACCAACCCGCGCGCCGGCCTCACGTTCTCGTCCGGCCTGCGCTCGATGATGCGCGCCGACCCCGACATCATCATGGTCGGCGAGATCCGGGACCGCGAGACGGCGCAGATCGCCATCGAGGCGGCGCTCACGGGCCACCTCGTGCTCTCGACGCTGCACACCAACGACGCCCCGGGCGCGATCTCGCGCCTGATCGAGATGGGCATCGAGCCCTTCCTGGTCGGCTCGGCGGTCGACTGCGTCGTCGCCCAGCGACTGGCGCGCTTGCTGTGCCCGGAGTGCAAGCGCCGCACGACCCTCACGTCCGACGTGATGCGCGCCAACGGCTTCAACGTCGGCCTCGACCTCGAGGCCTACGAGCCCGTGGGCTGCGCGCGCTGCGGCGGCTCCGGCTACAAGGGCCGCGTCGGCCTCTATGAGGTCATGTGGGTGTCCGAGACGATCCGCGGGCTCGCGGTCGCCAAGGAGCCCTCCGAGAACATCGCGCACGCCGCCGTGCACGAGGGCATGATGCGCCTCCGCGAGGACGGCCTCGAGAAGGTGCGGCGCGGCCTCACCTCGATCGCCGAGATCGCGCGCGTCGCCGGCACGCGCTAGCGGGCACGCCGGCAGGCCTTCAGGTCGCCGCGCGACCTGCCGATACATCGACAGCCCATGAACTTCGACTTCTCAGAAATCCTCATCGAGGTCGTCAAGCAGAAGGCGTCCGACCTCCACCTCACCTCCGGCGCGCCTCCGATGCTGCGCAAGCGCGGTCAGCTCGTACCGCTCGAGGGCCTTCCGCGCATGACGCCCACCGACACGCGCGAGATCATCTACACGATCCTCAACTCGTCGCAGCGCCAGCGCCTGGAGACGGACTGGCAGATCGACTTCGCCTACTCGGTGCCCGGCCACGGCCGCTTCCGTGTCAACGCCTACTTCCAGCGCGGCTCCCTGGGCGCCGCCTTCCGCCTGATCCCCGCCGAGACGGTGCCGATCGAGAAGCTCGGCCTGCCGCCGGTCGTCCGCGGCTTCGCCACCAAGCCCCGCGGCATCGTGCTCGTGACGGGCCCGACGGGCTCGGGCAAGTCGACGACGCTCGCCTCGATCGTGAACGAGATCAACGAGACGCGCGACGATCACATCCTCACCATCGAGGACCCGATCGAGTTCCTGCACTCGCACAAGAAGTGCATCGTCAACCAGCGTGAGATCGGGACGGACGCGCAGTCCTTCGCGATGGGCCTCAAGGCCGCGCTGCGCCAGGACCCTGACGTGATCCTGGTCGGAGAGATGCGCGACATGGAGACGATCGGCACGGCGCTGACCGCGGCGGAGACCGGCCACCTCGTCTTCGCGACGCTCCATACCCAGGACGCGCCGCAGACGGTCGACCGCATCATCGACGTCTTCCCGCCCGAGCAGCAGGGACAGGTTCGCGCCCAGCTCTCGATCGGCCTGCAGGGCATCGTCACCCAGACGCTGATCCCGACCGCCGACGGCAACGGCCGCTGCGTCGCGGCCGAGGTGCTCGTGCCGACCCCCGCGGTGCGCAACCTGATCCGCGAGGGCAAGACGCACCAGATCTACTCGCTGATCCAGACGGGAGCCCAGCACGGCATGCAGACGATGGACGCCTCCCTCGCCGGCCTCGTCCGCGCGGGCCACATCACGCTCGCCATGGCCGAGACGCGCTCGGGCCAGCCGGCCGAGCTGCGTCGCCTGGTCGAGAACGCCGACAACCTCCCGGTCGCCGTCTGATGGCCTCCGCCACGATGGAGTTCAGCTACAAGGGCGTCGACGGCGCCGGCCTTCCCCAGGAAGGCCTCATCACCGGCGTGAGCCAAGCGGCAGTGATGCAGGAGCTCAAGACCAAGGGCCTCCAGGTCATGCGGCTGGACGAGAAGAAGTCCGGCGCCAAGATGGAGATCAAGCTCCTGCCGAAGCGCGTCAAGGCGGCCGAGCTCACGATCATGACCCGCCAGCTGGCCACCATGGTCTCCTCGGGCATGACGCTCCTGCGCGCGTTCTACGTCCTCGAGGACCAGGTCGAGAACCCCAAGCTCAAGGACACGCTGTCCGCCGTCCGCGAGGACATCGAGGCCGGCCTGAACTTCTCCGACGCCCTCGAGAAGCACCCCAAGGTCTTCGGCCCGCTCTACGTCGCCATGGTGCGCGCGGGTGAGGCCGGCGGCGTGCTCGAGCAGTCGCTCGACCGCACGGCCGACCAGCTCGAGAAGGACGACTCCCTGCGCCGCCAGGTCAAGGGCGCGATGATGTACCCGGCCGTCGTGCTGACCTTCGCGGGCGGCGTCCTGCTCGCCCTGATCGCCTTCATCGTCCCCGTGTTCGTGGGGATCTTCAAGGACTTCGGCGGCAAGCTCCCGTTCATCACGCAGGTCACGGTGAACGCGTCGAGCTTCGTGACCGGCTACTGGTACGTCCTGCTGTTCGGGTCGGTCGGCTTCGTGGTCGGCTTCAAGAAGTGGAAGGCGTCCTCGTGGGGCCGCCCGCAGTGGGACCAGTTCCGCCTGCGCATCCCCGTCAACATCGGCAAGACGGTCCAGAAGATCGCGCTCGCGCGCTGGTCGCGGACCTTCTCCTCGCTCTACTCGGCCGGCGTCCCGATCATGCAGGCCATCGAGGTGTGCGGCAAGACCGCCGGCAACACCGTGGTCGAGCGGGCCATGGACGCCGTCGTCGCCAACGTCAAGAGCGGCGGCTCGATCTCCGCGCCGCTGAAGGACATCCCGATCTTCCCCGGCATGGTCACGCAGATGATCGCCGTCGGTGAGGAGACCGGCAACCTGGACACGATGCTCACGAAGGTCGCCGATTTCTATGAGGACGAGGTCGCCGCCGCCGTCAAGGCGATGACCTCCATCCTCGAGCCGGTCATGATCGTGCTCGTCGGCGGCATCGTCGGCTTCATCGTGGTCGCCATGTACATGCCGATGTTCAAGGTCTACGACGCGATCCAGTAGCGCTGCGGCCCTTCCGCCTCAGTAGAAGAGGAAGGGCCACCAGTTCTTCATCGGACGGCCGTCGTCGTCGAGCGCGGTGCCGTCCAGCCCGGGCATGTTCTGGCGCCAGTAGACGACCCAGCGGCCCATGCAGTCCGGCGCGAGGTCCCGGTAGCGCTCGAGGACGCCGGGTGTCCACGGGCGTGCGACCTGGCCCGGCTGCCGCCAGGTCTCGATCGTCGAGAGGACCGGCGCTGGGTTGTCGAGGTCGTAGTCGTGGCGCCCGTTGGGCATGAAGTGGACGTTCCCGCCGGCGGCGACGTAGCCGCGCACCGTGTGGCGCCGCCGGCCCGCGCGGTAGCGCAGGCTCGAGGGCGTGGGGTAGGCGACCGGGTGCTCGCGCCCGTAGAGCGACTCGAACGGCAGGCCGAGGCGGCGGTCGAGGTCGAGCCCGGCGAACTCGCGGAAGTAGCGCTCGTAGTACGGAAGGGCTCCGCAGGTGGCCATGCGCTCGAGCGAATGGCCGAGACTCTCCATGGCGCAGCCGACGCCGCGGTCGAAGTTGACGAACAGGATGCGCAGGCTGCGGCCGAGCCAGGGCGCCTCGTGCCCGCCTGAGTTGCCGGCGTGGCGCTCGAATCCGAGCGGCTGGAGATCGGCGTCATAGGCGCGCTTGACCTCGACGGTCTCCCACGGCGCGCTGTGCGCGGTGTGGTCCGCCAGCAGCCAGACCTCGTTGACGAGGCCGCGCTCGGTCAGCTCGTCCAGGCGCAGCCCGTCGTGGAGCCGCAGCTCGTGCAGCGCGCCGTAGTCGAAGCCGACGCCGTCGGCCGTGCGGGGAAAGCGGGCGGAGTTGCGGTCGACCGCGCCGCGCGGCTCGGTCAGGTCAACGATCCCGGCGATGCGGTACTCCAGGAACGGCGGCGCCGCGGGATCGCGGAAGCCCTGCCGGCGGGAGGACTCGCGCAGCGCCCGGCACAGCCACTCGACCTTGTGGCGCGCCTCCCACTCGGCCAGGCCGTGGACGAAGTTGACGACCAGCACCCGCGGCTGCATCGATCGGATGCGGTCGTGGTTGGCGATCAGCCAGGGATCGGAGTTGACGGCGCTCTCGGCGTTGGGCCAGACCACGCCGGCCGCACGCTACTCCCCGACCCCGGATCGCCTCGACCGGCCGCGTGCGCAGCGCGCGCCGCGTAGGAGCGCCAGGGCGAGCGGCGCGAGCAGCGTCGCGACGCCGAGGATTGCGCCGAGCTGGTGGAGCGGCACGAAGGGGCGGAGGCTGCCCGTCAGCTCTTCGACGCGGTCTAGA
>JBDTMF010000172.1:0-9108 GCA_039934455.1 Solirubrobacteraceae bacterium | reverse complement strand
AGTCGATCGGCGAGCCCGGCACGCAGCTGACCATGCGGACGTTCCACACCGGCGGGGTCGCCGGCGCGGACATCACGCACGGCCTGCCGCGCATCGTCGAGCTGTTCGAGGCGCGCAAGCCCAAGGGCCTGGCGAAGATCGCCACGGTCGCGGGCACGGTCTCGATCGAGGACACCGACCGCGCCCGCACGGTCGTCATCACCGACGAGGCCGGCGAGGAGCACCGCGAGACGTTCCCGCGGCGCACCCGCATCCTCGTCGAGGAGGGCGCCAAGGTCGACATCGGCGAGCAGCTCAACGAGGGCAACCTGTACCCCCACGAGCTGCTGTCGCACGGCGGCCAGACCGCGCCCGAGCGGCGGACCCGCGTCGAGGTGTACCTCGTCGACCAGGTCCAGGAGGTCTACAAGTCCCAGGGCGTGGACATCAACGACAAGCACATCGAGCTGATCGTGCGTCAGATGCTCCAGAAGGTGCGGGTCGACCAGAAGGGCGATACGAACCTCCTGCCCGGGCAGTTCGTCGACCGCCACGAGTACCGGAAGATCAACGACGCGGTCATCGCGGAGGGCAAGGAAGGCGCCCAGGCCGAGGAGATCATCCTCGGCATCACCAAGGCGTCGCTGGCGACGGACTCGTTCCTGTCGGCGGCCTCCTTCCAGGAGACCACGAAGGTGCTCACGGACGCGGCGCTCGAGGGCAAGATCGACCGCCTCACGGGCCTGAAGGAGAACGTGATCATCGGGAAGCTGATCCCGGCGGCCACGGGCCTGAAGCGCTACCGCACGATCGAGATCGAGCCGGCCGAGCCGCTCCCCCGCGGGATCGACGACGTCGGGCTGCTCGAGGGCGACGACCTCGCCGCCGAGCTGGGCCTCGACGACGGCGAGGGCCTGCAGGGCTTCGGCCCGGCCTTCGACGCCGCCGAGCTCGAGGAGATCGGCTCCGGCTTCGGGAACACCACCGGGGGTGGCTTCGACGACCTCGGTGACCTCGGCGACGTCGGCCGCGGCGGCACCGACGACGACAAGCGCGGCAAGTAGAGCCTGGGTGACGGGGGCGGCCGCTGCGGCGGCCGCCCTCGGCGCCTGGTCGCTCTGGGTCGAGCCGCGACGGCTGGTCGTCCGGCGCCAAGAGCTCGTGCTGCCGGCCTGGCCGGCGGCGCTGGACGGGCTGCGCGTCGGGGTGATGACGGACCTCCACGCCGGCATGCCGCACGCCGGGCTGGACGCGCTCGCGCGCGCGACCGACGTCCTGCAGGCCGAGCGGCCGGACCTCATCTGCCTGCTCGGCGACTTCATCGACCGCCGGGCGTTCTTCTCCGGCCCGATCGACGCCGACGCGCTCGCGCAGCGGCTCGCGGTGCTGCGGGCGCCGCGGGGCGTCGTGGCCGTGCTCGGCAACCACGACTGGTACGCCGGGGCGAGCCGGATCTCCGCGGCCCTCTTCGGGGTCGGCATCCCGGTCCTCGAGGACGACGCGCAGCCGGCCGGGGACGGCCTCTGGACCGCGGGGGTGGGCGACTACCGCATCCGCGGGGCGCACGTGGGCCGCGCGCTCGCGCGCGTGCCGGCGAACGACGCGGTGCTGCTGCTCTCCCACGATCCCGACGTCTTCCCGTTGGTGCCCGCCCGGGTCGCGCTGACGCTGTCGGGGCACACGCACGGAGGCCAGGTCGGGATCCCGCTCCTGCGCAGGCACTTCATCCCCTCGCACTATGGCGAGCGCTTCGTGCAGGGCCACGTCGAGGAGGACGGCCGCCATCTCTACGTCTCCTCGGGCCTCGGCACGAGCGGGGTCCCGGTGCGGCTGCTGCGGCCGCCCGAGGTCGTCATCCTGACGTTGCGCGCGCCCAGTTGAGCAGCGTCGTCACGTGCGCGTCGGTGAGGCCGACGGCCGGATCGGTCGGCACCAGCAGCGTCGGTCCCGGTCGGGCCTCCGCCCAGCGCAGGCAGGAGGGATCGTGGTCGTCGTCGATCCAGGCCATCGGCCGCTCGGCGCCGGCGTGGGCCTCGATCGCCTCGAGCTTCCAGTGCTGCTCGGCGCTCGGCACGGGAGCGAACGCCAGGTGCGCCCAGCCGCCCGGCAGGCCCAGGAGCCGCGGCAGGTGCTCCTCGGCCCGGTCCTCCCAGCCCGTGCACCAGACGCACTCGTAGGCCTCCGCGAGGCGGGCCAGATGCTGCCCCGCGCGGCCCGAGATCAGGTGCGGATTGCCGTCGACGACAACAAAGCGCCCGTCGGGAGGTTCGGTTTGGTCGAAGCCGAAAAGGGAGATGACTCCATCAACGTCGATCATGAGGAGCGGCGCAGCAGTTCTCATTCGTTTGGAAGCTGGACGTTAGTCTGAGTGTCCTCAAGGCGGGGGTCTTGAGGACCGATGGAGAGAGTGACCGGCTTGGCCAGGGGGCCATGTAGGAACGGGCCGGTCGTCCATTCGCCGCGGCTCGCGGTCCCGCCGACCTTCCCTGAATCCCATGATCAACCTCGGAATCCTCCTCTCCCTCGTCTGCGCCGTCGTGACGCAGCTGGGCTTCCTCTACAAGCACCGCGGCGCCAACGAGGCGCCGCAGGTCGACATGCGCCATCCGCTGCGCTCCGGCCGCCTCCTCTTCAAGTCCAAGTGGTTCGCCATCGGCATGGCCGTCGCCACCAGCGCCTGGTTCTTCCACGTCGCCGCCCTCGCCTTCGCGCCGATGTCGGTCGTCCAGGCCGTCCTCTCCACCGGCGTCGTCATGCTCGCGGTGCTGGCCGAGCGGATGTTCGGCTTCAAGGTCGGCATCCGCCAGTGGATCGGCGTCGGCATGACCGCCACCGGCCTCTTCCTCCTCGTGATCACGCTCCCGGCCTCGACCGGCGCGCACTCCTCCTACTCGCTCGCGGGCATGATCGCCTTCGAGTCGGCGATGCTCGTGATCGGCGCCCTGCTGATCAGCGGCCCCCGCATGGGCGCCCCCGACCATCACCACGGCGTCATGCTCGGCGCGGCCGCCGGCGTCCTCTTCGGCGTCTCCGACGTCGCCATCAAGGCCCTCACCGGCGTCGCCGGCCACGGCTTCCTGGCGATCGTCCTCTCGCCGTGGGTCTTCATCGCCATCCTCGGCTCGGTCATCGGCTTCTACGCCTCGGCTCGCGGCCTCCAGGACGGCGAGGCCGTCCCGGTCATCGCCGCGACCTCGACCGCCGCCAACGTCTCCTGCATCGCCGGCGGCATCCTCGTGTTCGGCGACCCGTTCCCCGCCGACGTGCTCGGCATCCTGGTCCAGATCCTCGCCTTCACCATGGTCGTCGCCGCGGCGCTCGTCACGCCCGCGCCGGTCCGCGCCGCCGCCGCGAACGCCTAGCGGGCCTTCCCGCAACACTCCGCCCGAGATCGGCGGCCGCCGATCACCGCCAGGCGGCGTCCTCGACCACTTGAAATCCCCAGGGGGATTCCTGCGGGTCTGCGTCCTTGCCTGGCGGCGCCGGCGCCCGGTCTCTCGAGCGGACCGTCACGAGAAGACCCGCTAGCCCCCGCTGGCCTCCAGCAGCACCCGCGCGACCTGCTCCGGGTCGTCCCAGGTCGGGACGTGCCCGCAGCCGGTCAGCGCCACGTGGCGCGCGTCGGGCAGCAGCCTGCGCGCACGGGCGCTCTGGCGCGAGTAGATCAGCAGCCGGTCCTTCTCCCCCCAGGCGACGGTGACCGGGCATGCGGGCGCGCGGCCGCCGAACGTGTAGTCGCCGATCGCGTCGAAGGTCGCCTCGAAGCCGGGTGAGCGGCCGAGGTTGCGCATCGCGCCGGCCGCCTCGTCGGCGGGGATGCGCCAGGGCCGCGCTGCGAGGTGCCCGAAGGCGAGCGCGCGGCGCACCGGGCCGGCCGACACGGCCTCGGCGTGGCCGTCGAGTCGCTGCGCCGTGCGCCGTGAGGCGACCAGGAGCATGCGTGCGTAGGTCCCCTCGCGCGGGTTCGCGAACCCGGCGGGGGAGAGCACGCACGCCGAGCGCGCCGTTCCCGCGCGCGCCATCTCGAGCGCCACGGACCCGCCGAGCGAGTTGCCCGCGACGTGCGGGCGGCTCAGCCCGATCTCCTCGAGGAAGTCCGCGACCGAGTCGGCGAGCGCCTCGACCGTGGGTGGCGTCTCGAGCGGCGCCGACTCCCCGAAGCCGGGCAGGTCGACGGCCACGACCTCGCGCTCCCGGCTGACGCGGTCGAGCACGGGCCGCCACATCTGCCACTGCGAGCCGATGCCGTGGATCAGGACGAGCGGGGGCCCGTTGCCGCGGCGCACGAATGCGAGGGACATGTTGCGGAAGCCTAGGGCCAACGGCTAGCTTGTACAGAACGGCGTGTGGGCGTCGACAAAGTGGAGGAAACGACGGGAGGAGCGTCATGGCGGCAGTCGAGGACCAGGCAGTGACGACAGGCGGGACCAAGGAGCAGTCGCGGCTCCAGGAGCTCGCCAAGCGCCATCTGTGGATGCACTTCACGCAGATGGGCGGCTTCGAGGACCACGAGATCCCGATCATCGTGCGCGGCGACGGGTGCTACGTCTTCGACGAGCACGGCAAGCGCTACCTCGATGGGCTGGCCGCGCTGTTCTGCGTGAACATCGGCCACGGGCGCGGGGACGTCGCGCAGGCCGGCGCCGACCAGGCCAGGGAGCTCGGCTTCTACACGAACTGGAACTACGCCCACCCGAAGGCGATCGAGCTCGCCGCCCGCGTCGCGGAGCTCGCCCCCGGCGACCTCAACCGCGTCTTCTTCACGTCCGGCGGCTCGGAGGCGGTCGACACCGCGCTCAAGCTCTGCCGCCAGTACCACAAGCTCACCGGCAACCCGGGCCGCTACAAGGTCATCTCGCGCAAGCTCGCCTACCACGGCACGACCATGGGCGCGCTCACCGCGACGGGCATCCCGGACGTGCGGCGCCCGTTCGAGCCGCTGTTCCCCGGCGGCTCGCACGTGGCCAACACCAACCGCTACCGGCCCGAGGTCGAGGACCCCGCCGAGGTGATCTACGAGCGCATCCTGTGGGAAGGGCCGGAGACGGTCTCGTGCGTGATCCTCGAGCCCGTGCAGAACTCGGGCGGCTGCTTCACCCCGCCGGAGGGCTACTTCCAGCGCGTGCGCGAGATCTGCGACGAGTTCGGGATCGTGTTCATCTCCGACGAGGTGATCTGCTCGTGGGGTCGCCTCGGCACCTACTTCGGCGCCGAGAAGTACGGCTACGAGCCCGACATCATCACGACGGCGAAGGGGATCACCTCGTCCTACGCGCCGATGGGCGCGGTCATCGCCTCCGACAAGATCTTCGAGCCCTTCAGCACGGGCACGAACTCGTTCGCCCACGGCATCACGTTCGGCGGGCACCCGGTGTCCTCCGCGGTGGCGCTGGCGAACCTCGACGTCTTCGCGAACGAGGGGATCATCGAGAACGTGCTCGAGCACGAGGACGCGTTCGGGGCGATGCTCGACAGCCTGAGCGACCTGCCGATCGTCGGCGACGTGCGCGGGACCGGCTACTTCCGCTCGATCGAGCTGGTGCGCGACAAGGCGACCAAGGAGACGTTCACCGGCGACGAGGAGAACTGGCTGCTGCGCGGGTTCCTCTCGCCCGAGATGTTCAAGCGCGGGCTGATCTGCCGCGCCGACGACCGCGGCGACCCGGTGATCCAGTTCTCGCCGCCGCTGATCGCGGGGCCGGAGCAGTTCGAGGAGATGCACTCCGTCCTGAGGCCGGTGCTCGAGGAGGCCTGCGAGCGGCTGCACCTCGGAGGCTGAGCGACTCCGATGCTCCCCCTCGGGGACCTGATCCGCGATCTCGACGTCCGCCTGGTGGCGGGGGAGGCCGGGATCGAGAACGCGGTGCGATGGGTCCACATCTCCGAGCTCGAGGACCCGACGCCGTGGCTGTCGGGCGGGGAGCTGCTGCTGACCACCGGGATGAGGCTCTCCGACCCGGACGACCAGCGCGCCTACGTCCGGCGGCTGGCGGGCCACGGGCTGGCCGGCCTCGGCCTCGGCACGGGCTTCGCGCACCAGGACGTGCCCGAGGCCCTGCGCGAGACGGCCGCCGAGCTCGGCTTCCCGCTGCTCGAGGTGCCCTATGACGTGCCGTTCATCGCGGTCACAGAGAAGGCCGCCACGCACCTGGTCAACGAGCACTACGCCGTGCTCCAGCGGGCGCTCTCGGCCCACGAACGGCTCGAGCGGATCGTGCTGTCCGAGCGCGGGCTGGACGGCGTCGCCGAGGCGCTGGCGGCGCTGATCGGCGGCCCGGCGGTCATCTTCGACGCGCGCGGCGCGGAGCTCGTGCGCCGCTCGCACCGCCAGGCGCTGGCCGACGAGGTCGTCGAGGAGCTGCGCCTCGAGCTGCGCGCGCGCATCCGCGACGGCGCGCGCCGCGGCTACGGGCCGGGCGGCGCGCTCGAGGGCCGCGCGCTGGCGCTGCCGGTCGTGCGCACCCCGCCGAACGGCACCGCGGCGTCGAACGACGTGCCGCACGCGTGGCTGGTCGCGGCCAAGGACGCAGGCGCGCTGACCGAGTTCGACCGGCTCACGCTGCACCAGGCGGTGACGATCGTCGCGCTCGAGCTGCTGCGGCGCCGGGTCGCCGACGACACCGAGCGCCGGCTGGCCGGCGACCTCCTGACCGCGCTCGTCTCCGGCGAGCTCACAGGACCCGACCTCGCCCGCCGCCTGGAGCCCTTCGGCCTCGGCGAGTACGTCGGCGTGCTCGTGCTGCAGCCGCCGCGCGCGAGCAAGGCCGAGGTCGAGGAGGCGCTGACCGCCGCCGTGCGCGACGAGGCGCGCGGCGGCCTGGCCGCCGGGACCGGCTCCTTCTCGTGCGCGCTGCTGCCGCAGGTCCGCGGGGCGGAGGAGGACCACTTCCGGCTCGCCGAGCGCATCCGCGCCCGGATCGCTCGCGAGGTCGGGGTCGAGCTGCCCGCGGGCGCCGGGCGCGCCGCCCCCGCGGCCGAGCTGCGGCGGGCGTTCCACGAGGCCCGCTGCGCGCTCGAGGCGCGCGCGCTGGCCGGCGGCGACGACAGCTCCAACGGCGCCGGCCCGCCGATGCTCGCGACCTACCGCGACCTCGGCTCCTTCCAGCTCCTGCTCTCGCTCCAGGACGACGACGCGCTGCGGCTCTTCTGCGACTCGATCCTGTCGCCGATCGAGGAGGGCGAGGGCGCCTACGGCGGCGAGCTGATGCGCTCGCTGGAGTCCTTCATCGAGTGCAACGGGCAGTGGGAGAAGGCCGCGCGCCAGCTCTACTGCCACCGCCACACGCTGCGCTACCGGATCCGCCGCGTCGAGGAGCTGACCGGGCGCTCCCTGGACTCGGCGCGCGACCGCATCGACTTCTGGCTCGCGCTACGCGGGCGCGAGCTCATCCACTGACATGACCGAAAGGACTTCGCTTTGAAGGTCGGCGTTCCCACCGAGATCAAGACGGACGAATACCGCGTCGCACTCACCCCCGCCGGGGTGCGCGAGCTGCAGGAGCACGGCCACGACGTGGTGATTCAGAGCGGCGCTGGGCTCGGCTCCGCGATCGAGGACGCCGACTACACGGCCCAGGGCGCGAAGATCGTGCCCGACGCCGAGGCGGTGTTCGGCGAGGCCGACATGATCGTCAAGGTCAAGGAGCCCCAGCCGGCCGAGGTGGCGCTGCTCGAGCCGCGCCACGTGCTCTTCACCTACCTGCACCTCGCACCCGACGCGGAGCTGACGCGCGGGCTCGTGGAGTCCGGCGCGACCTGCGTCGCCTACGAGACGGTCGAGGACGAGCGCGGGCGGCTGCCGCTGCTGGCGCCGATGAGCGAGGTGGCGGGCAAGATCGCCACCCAGGCAGGCGCCTTCATGCTCGAGAAGCCGCTCGGCGGCCGCGGGCTGCTGCTCGGCGGCGTCCCCGGCGTCGCGGCCGGCAAGGTGCTCGTGATCGGCGGCGGCGTCGTCGGCATGAACGCGGCGATCATCGCGCTCGGCATGCAGGCCGAGACCTACGTGTTCGACCGCAACGTCGACCGCCTGCGCGAGCTCGAGTCGATGCTCAACTGGCGCGCCTCGACCGTCTACGCCTCGACGCTGGCTATCGAGGAGCACCTGCGCGACGCGGACCTCGTGATCGGCGCGGTGCTGGTCCACGGCGCCAAGGCGCCGCACGTCGTCACGCGCGAGCAGCTCGGCCTGATGAAGAAGCACGCCGTGCTCGTCGACGTCTCGATCGACCAGGGCGGCTGCTTTGAGACCTCACGGCCGACCACCCACTCCGACCCCACCTACGAGGTCGACGGCATCACCCACTACTGCGTGGCGAACATGCCCGGCGCCGTCCCGATCACCTCGACCTACGCGCTCACCAACGCGACCATGCCCTACGTTCTCGACCTCGCCGACGTCGGCGTCGCCGCCGCCGCGCGGGCGAACCCGGGGCTCGTCCCCGGGGTCAACGTGCTCGCCGGGAAGGTGACCTACGCCCCGGTCGCCGAAGCGACCGGGTTCGATTACACGCCGCTCTTCGACGTGGTGGACGAGAGGGCTGCGCCCTGAGCGCCGGGGTCACGACGATGGCCCGGTCTTGCGGCCGCTGCGAATGCTCGTCTCGGAGCTGCTCCAGGCGGGGAGAGCGCTTCGCCGCTACCTGAGCGGCGACGCCGCCGTCAGGGACGAAGATCGCTCGCGGGTACTTCTTCAGGGTCGCTCGGCGCTTCACAGGGTCGGTTCGCTCCAAGGGTGAGTGCAAGTACTACGTGAGCACCCGCGATCTCGTGGTCGGTGGCCTCACCTTCGGCCAGGGGGCGTTCGACCTGCCGGCGATGCGCCGCGCGGTCGAGTGCCGCGTGCCGCCGACGGCGACGTCGAGGTTCCCGCACGACGTCTCGATTCGCTGGTCGAGGACGGCGCCATCGACCTCGACGCGCTCGCCCTGGTGTGGATGGACGTGCACGGCCACGAGGCGCACGTGCTGGCCGGCGCCGGGCGGCTCCTGGCCGCTCGCATCCCAGCGAGCCCCGGACGCTCGACGCGGCGGACATCGTCAGCTTGGCGCAGCGCTACGGCGGTGAGGCTTTCGGCGACCTAGGAGCCTGTTGAAAGATCGGTCGTCATGAGGTGATCGATCTCGGTGAGGA
>JBDTMF010000171.1:0-9244 GCA_039934455.1 Solirubrobacteraceae bacterium | reverse complement strand
GCACGACGGTGAGCGGCGCGAGGTGCAGCGCGAGCAGCTGCAGCGCGAGCCCGCAGACGACCAGGGCCGTGCCGCCCAGCCACGCCCGCCGGCGCGCGAGCCGCAGCAGCAGGCCGGGGCGGTCGGCGTCCGTGCGCCGGGCGTCAGCCGCCTGGGCGACGTAGCCCAGCTCGTAACAGGCGGCGGCCGCGACGCCGCACGCGAGGCCGGCGGCGATCCCAGCGGTTGCCATTGGCAAGATGCTCGCATGACGGTGAGATCGTGGTCGACGCTGGCGGCCGCCGGGGCGGTGGGCTGGGCCGCACCCGCCCTCGCCCCGAGCCTCCCGCTGCTGTGCGACGCGCTCGGCGTCCACCGCCGCGTGGCGGGTGACGGCGCGCCCGTGCACCTGACCTTCGACGACGGCCCGCACCCCGGGGGCACCCCTGCGGTCCTCGCCGCGCTCGCGGCGCGGCGGGCCACCGCCACCTTCTTCCTGGTCGGCGAGCAGGTCGAGCGGTTCCCCGCGCTCGCGCGCGAGATCGTGGCCGAAGGGCACGTCGTGGCGCTCCACGGGTATCGCCACCGCTCCCAGCTCCGGCGGTCGCCACGCGCGCTCGCCGACGACCTGCGGCGCGCGACCGACGTGATCGGGAGCACGACGGGTGCGCTCGCGCCGCTCTACCGGCCGCCGTACGGCATCTTCAGCGCCGCGGGGGTGGCCCTCGTCCGGCATCGCGGGGACGCAGCCTGGCTGTGGACGCGCTGGGGGCGCGACTGGCGAGCGGACGCGACGCCGCGCTCGGTCGCCCGGCTGGCGGCGGGCGAGCTCGTGCCCGGCGAGGTGATCCTCCTCCACGACGCCGACCACTACGGCGACCCGGGCTGCTGGCGCGCGACCGCGGGCGCGCTCCCGCTGATCCTCACCGCGATCGAGGACGGCGGCCACCAGACCGCCACGCTATGAGCTAGCCGCGCTCCTGCTGGAGGAGCCGCGCGGGAACGATGTGCAGCGCCGTCGCGGCGAGCAGGGTGAAGAGGATCTCCGCCGTCCAGTGCGCCTGGCCGAGGTCGCCGAGGTGCTCCGGCGTGAGCGACGCCGCGAGCGCGACGCCGACGAGGCCGATGACCACCGCGATCGCGGCCTGGACGCGGCGCAGCGGGAGCGGCCACTCGGTGACGGTCACCGACCACAGCGGCACCATCAGCATCACCACGAGCAGGGTGACGCCGGTCGCGTCGCCCACGTCGCGGGTCGAGGCGAGCGCGGGCAGCAGCGACGACACGAGCGCGATCAGGGACACGAAGCCGATCCGGCTCGGCTCGACGGCGGCGGCGGCGGCGCGGGCGGCGACGCTGCGCGCCCTGGCCGTGCGCTGCGAGAGCGATGCGATCGGCGAGCGCCTCGGCTTCCGCTCGGGCGGCTGCCCCTCGACCCAGTCGGCGTAGCGCTTCACGCCCTCGCACAGCGGCGTCGTGGCGCGCCAGCCGATCTCGCGCTCGGCGCGCGCACTGCAGATCGTCGCGCCGCGCAGGTCGCCCGCGCGGCCGGCGGTGTGGACGATCTCGACCGGAGCCACCCCGTCGCGGACGATCTCGGCCAGCCCGCGGATCGTCACGGTCTCGCGCCCGGCGAGGTTGTAGGTGCGGCCGGCGCCCGCGGGTGCGAGCGCGCACACGACGCCCTCGGCGAGGTCCTCCACGTAGACGAACGAGCGCTGCTGCTCGCCGGTGCCGGCGATCGACAGCGGCTCACCCGCACGGGCGCGCGCGACGAAGCTCGGGATCACGGCGGCGGGCCGGGCGCGCGGGCCGTAGGGGATCCCGAAGCGCACGATCGTCGACTCGACTCCGTAGAGCTCGGCATAGGAGCGGCAGTAGAGCTCGCCCGCGAGCTTGCCGGCCGTGTAGAGGTGCGCCGGCGGGGACAGCAGCGTCTCCTCGTCGACCTGGTCGGCGTCGACGTCGGAGTACACCCACACCGTCGAGGCGTAGACGACGCGCGGGGTCGAGAGCTGCCGCGCCGCCTCGAGCACGTTCAGCGTGCCGGTGGCGTTGAGCTCGGTCGAGTCCGCGGGCTCCTCGTGGACCTGGGCGACGTCCGCGATCGCCGCCAGGTGGCAGATCGCGTCGCAGCCGCGGGAGGCCCGCAGCACGTCGTCGAGGCGCCGCACGTCCCCGAGCACGGTCTCGATCTCCGAGGGGTGGTGCCACTCGGATGCGCGCGTGTCCAGGATGCGGGGCCGGTGGCCGGCCGCGGCGAGGCGGTCGACGACGTGGGACCCGATGAACCCCGACCCGCCGGTGACGAGCACCGTGGTCATGCCACAGAGTCTGGCAGGGGGTGGTAATAGAGCGGCACGCACCAGTGGTTCTCGGCCACCCAGTCCGTGTTGGGGAGGTCGTCGGCGGTGCCCATGATGCGGTGGCAGGGCTCCGCGTAGACCTTGCCGGTCGAGCGCTCGATCGGGCTCAGGACGATGTACTTGTAGAGGCCGGAGACCATCCCGCCGGGCAGCTCCAGCCGGTGCGGGTGGAGCGGGTCGAGGTGCTCGCGGGCGACGTCGTTCTTCCACGCCACGATCTCCTCCATCCGCTCGGTCTGGGCGAGCGCGAGCGCCGCAGTGAACTCGCTCATGCGGAAGTTCAGGCCCTCGACGGCGTGGTCGGGCTTGCCGTAGTCGCGGAACGCCCTGGCGTGCGCGCGCAGGTCGTCGTCGGCGGACACGAGCACGCCGCCCTCGCCGGTGGACACGGTCTTGGTCGCGTAGAACGAGTAGACGCCGGCGTCGCCGAACGTGCCCGGGCGCCGCCCGTCCCAGCCCGCGCCGTGCGCGTGCGCGCAGTCCTCGAGGAGGAAGACCCCGTGGTCGCGGCAGTAGCGCGCGATCCGCTCGCTCTCGAACGCCATGTGCCCGCCGATGTGGACGAGCACCGCCGCCCGCGGGCGGTGGCGCTCGGCCTTGGCCTCGAAGTCGGCGAAGGACATGCAGAAGTCCTCGCGGTTGCAGTCGACGAACACGACCTCGGCTTGCGCCCGGCGGATCGCGAGCGGCGTCGCCATGAAGGTGTTGGACGGGCACAGGACCGTGCCGCCCGCCACGCCGGCGTAGTCGAGCGCGGCGAGCGCGCCGCCCGCCCAGCCCGAGAACGCGACGGCCGGGGTCTGGTTCCAGGCCCCCCAGGCCGCCTCGAAGCGGCGGGTCATCTCACCGTCGGACCACTGCTGGGAGTCGATCACCTCGTCCCACAGGTCGTGCAGCCGCGCGCGGTCGCGCGGATCGAAGCCGATCGTGAACTTGGAGAAGCCGGTGCGGGTGAGCACGCTCGCGCCGACGCTATCCGACGCCGCGGTCACGTCACCTGGAGAACGCGGCGGGGCTTGAGTGCGAAAGCGACCAGATAGAGGACGGCCGCGAGCAGGATGAGCGCGCGATAGCCGACCAGCAGCGACGCGTACTCGAGCGTCCCGCCGAGCAGGGCGCCGAGCAGGTTGGCGCCGAAGGCGGCCGTCGAGCCGCTGGTGTCGGCGAAGCGCGCGGCGAAGATCAGGTTGGCGCAGAAGATCGGGGCGAACGCGAGGGCGATCGCCGCCACCAGGCGCAGCGGCAGGGAGAGCGCGAGCAGGCTCGACAGCGGGACCGCGTAGGCCACGACGAGCGTGGCGGCGAGCAGGCCGTAGAGCAGCGTCAGCGAGCGCGGCCGGATCCGGCGGCTGGCCTCGACCGCGCACAGGACCGCGACGAGCACCCCGGCGAAGACCATCGCGTTCACCAGCCAGGTCGAGCCGAAGAGCAGCGCGAAGCCGGTCACGTACCGGGTCTCGAGCAGCAGGAAGGCCGCTCCCATGAAGAACAGGTCGGCGTACGGGCGCATCCAGCGCAGCGGTCCGGCGACGGCGCGCACGCTCACGAGCGCGCACAGCAGCACCGCCAGCAGGACGCCGAGGTAGTAGCTCGGGATCCCGCGCTTGAGCAGGTAGGGGAAGGGATGGTCGTCGGTGGCGGGCGCCGGCGCGCCGGCGGCGCTTGCGCGCCAGGTGCTCTTGCACTGCTGGTCACTCGCCCCGAGCCCGGCCACGAGCGCGCCCCGCCGGCTGCCGCCGCCGATCGAGTCGAGGCACGGAGGATGGCCGAAGACCTCGCTCAGGGTGCGGCCGTAGCGGTCGATCAGCCACGTCTTGCGGTAGCTGTTGTACATCGCGAACGCGCCGCCCTCGGCCAGGTGCGACCTCGCGGTGGCGACCGCCTCGCGCGTGAAGAGGTAGCTCTCCAGCCGCAGCGAGCTGTTGCCCGACACCAGCGTCAGGGAGTCCGGCAGCGCGAACAGCACGAGGTCGTACTTGGTGGTCGTGCGCTGGAGGAACGCGCGCCCGTCGTCGACGGTCAGGTGGACGCGCGGGTCCTGGTAGGGGTGGTTGGGGTGCCGGCTGCGCCCGATCCTGGCGATGCCCGGGTCGATCTCGACCGCGTCGACGGACTTCGCCCCGTGCGCGAGCGCGACCGCGACGTCGTTGCCGTTGCCCGCGCCCACGATCAGGACGTGGCGGAGCCGGTTGCCGGTCGTGCGCTCGTAGGGCACGGACCGCAGCCCTCCCAGCCAGCGCTTCTGCGACACGTCCCGGATGGTCTGGTGCGGGATCCCGTTGACCGAGATGTTGATCCCGCCGGTCGTGTCCCTGACGTGGATCTTGTAGTAAGGCGACCAGCTGAGGCCGCTGCCGACCGACTCGACGCCGAGGAGCACGATCAGCACGACCAGGGCCGCGGCGGGCACCCGGGGGAGGCGCCCGTGATGCAGCGCGATGAAGCCGGCGGCGGCGATCAGCCCCCACCCGAGCGGCGGAGCGTCCAGGAACGACAGGACCGTGAAGGTCACGATGCCGGCCAGGCTGCCGAGCAGGTCGAGCCGGTACGCGGTCAACGCGGGGAAGTGCGGGAACAGCCGCCCGACGCCCTCGCCGAGGCAGGTCATCACGGCCGCCACCGCCAGGAAGATCAGCGGCAGGGTCAGCCACTCGGGCGCCCCGGTCGGCTTCACGGCGGTGAAGTACAGGATCTGATCGCTGTTCTGGGTGACCTGCACCGGGAAGGCGAGCACGAACGCGACCAGCGGGGTGAGGATCACCGGCCACCACCCGGAGATGTCGTGCGCGTGCCGCGAGCGGAGGAAGCCGAGCCCGATGCCCAGGAACGAGCCGAGCAGGACGAAGTTCGAGAAGTAGCTGAGGTGGAGCACGTTGCTCCCGGTCCAGCGGATCAGCGCGAGCTCGACGAACAGCATCAGCCCACTGGCGACCACGAGCCGCCACGACGGCACTCCCACCGGCTCGGCCGGGGTGGTGGGGGTGGCGGCGCTGCGGCGCAGCATCAGGTCCGCGTCGGCGCCCAAAGACATTTGCGGCGGAAGTATGTCGCGAAATATGAGCCGAATATGAACCGAGGTCGCTCAGGCGGCGTTCAGGGGGCCCGTGGCAGCCTCGGCTGCATGACGACGACAACGCTCACGCACGGCGGCACCACTCGCGACCGGTACGCCGGCGCCCGGCGGATGCTGAACAAGGTTCCAGAGGTCACGCTCTACTTCTGGGTGATCAAGATCCTCTGTACGACCGTGGGGGAGACCGCGGCCGACTTCCTCAACGAGAACATCGGGCTCGGCCTCACCAACACGACCTACATCATGAGCGCGCTGCTGATCGCCGTGCTCGTGTTCCAGTTCAGGGCGAGGAAGTACGTGCCGGGCGTCTACTGGCTCGCCGTCGTCCTCATCAGCGTCGTCGGCACGCTGATCACCGACAACCTCGTCGACAACTTCGGCGTCGCGCTCGAGACCACCACGGTCGCGTTCTCGATCGCGCTCGCGGCGACCTTCGCGGCCTGGTACGCGAGCGAGCGGACGCTGTCGATCCACACCATCGTCACGACCCGGCGCGAGAGCTTCTACTGGCTGGCGATCCTCTTCACGTTCGCGCTCGGCACCGCCGCCGGCGACCTCGCGGCGGAGCGCCTCAACCTCGGCTACTGGCCGTCGGCGCTGATCTTCGCGGGGCTGATCGCGGCCGTCGCGCTCGCCCACTTCCGCTTCAGCCTGAACGCGGTGCTCGCCTTCTGGCTCGCGTACATCCTGACGCGCCCGCTGGGCGCCTCGATCGGCGACTTCATGTCGCAGCTCACCAAGGACGGCGGCCTCGGCCTCGGGACGACCGTGACGAGCGTGATCTTCCTCGGCACGATCCTGGCGCTGGTGATCTACCTCACGGTCACGCGTCGCGACGTCATCGAGCTGGACGGCGCGGCAGCCGGTCCCGGCCCTGTGTCCTCCGGCGACGAGGCCAACGTTCTCGTCGTCGCCAACAAGACGGCTGCGACCCCCGGGCTCCTTGACGCCGTGCGCGAGCGCGCGGCCGCGGGTCCTGCGCGGTTCGTGCTGCTCGTCCCCAACCCCGATCACCTGGTCTTCGACCGCGTGGGCCAGGACGTCACGCACGGCGAGCAGGTGCTCGCGCTGGCGCTGCCGCTGCTGACGGAGGCGGCCGGCGGGCACGTCGAAGGCCGCGTGGCGCACAGCCCCAACGCCTATGACGTCGTCGCCGAGGAGATCAACGCGAACGTCTACGACGACGTGATCCTCTCCACGCTCCCCCATCACGTGTCGCACTGGCTCCACGTCGACCTGCCCAGCCGCGTGGCCGACCTCGGCCTGCCGGTGCGGACGGTCACCGCGTCGCACGAGCACTTCCCCGTCCCGGCGTAGGGTCAGCCGGGCAGCTCGACGCGGACGAGCGCCCCGCCGCCCGTCGCGGGCTGCGCGGTCACGTCCCCGCCGGCCGCGCGCGCGAGCCGGCGCGAGAGCGAGAGGCCGAGGCCCGCGCCGCCCGAGCGCTCGCCGTCGCCGAGCCGCACGCCCGGCTCGAAGATCCGCTCGCACGCGTCGTCGGGGATACCGGGGCCGTCATCGGCGACCGTCACGACCAGGCGCCCGGCGGCCGTGCGGGCGTCGACGCGGACGCGGCTGCGGGCGTAGCGGCGCCCGTTCTCGAGCAGCGGCGCGAGGATGCGCTCGACCACCTCGCGGTCGACGCCGGCCACGAGGCGGCTGCCGCCGGTGTCGAGCTCGAGCGCGACCGGGCTCGGCGACTCGTCCCAGCGGCGGCGCAGGCTCTCGAGCGTGGTCGCCAGCTCGCTGCGCCCCGCGCCGAGGCCGGCGTCGGCGCGCGCCGCGGCCATCAGCGTCTCGAGGATCTCGCTCATCTGGCCGGCGCTGCGGGCGATCGCGGCGTAGGCGTCCGCGCGCGCCTGCGGGCTGCGCTCGCGGCGCTCGAGCAGCTCGACCTCCGCCATGATGCGGGCGAGCGGCGTCCGCAGCTCGTGCGAAAGCTCCGCCGAGAGCCGCTGCTCGTGGCGCAGGCTCGAGGCGACGCGGTCCATCATCGAGTCGAGCGTGCGCGCCAGCTCGCCCAGCTCGTCGGGCTGGGGCGCCGAGCCGAAGCGCCGCGGGTCGTCGTGCTCGCTCCACTCGGCGGCCGAGCGCGTCAGCTCGTGCACGCGCGCGAGCGCGCGGCCGATCAGCAGCGCCGCCAGCGCGAGCGTGGCGGCGAGGAGCACCGTCCCGAGCGCCAGCGATCCGACCAGCGCGAGGTCGGTCGTCCGCTCGTAGGCGGCGAGCGACTGGCCGGCGACGACGGTGCCGACGCGGCGGCCGCCGGCGCTGACCGGCGCGGCGTAGAGACGCAGCTCACGGCCGGGAACGTCGCGGAACACCTGGCTCTGGCCGGCCAGCGCGTCGGCCGCGCGCTGCACGCTCGCGGAGGCGGCGGGCCGCTCGACCGCGCGGCGCCCGTCAAAGACCCAGACCTGGCGGTCGATCGCCGCGTCGTCGGGCGACTCGCGCAGGGTCAGCCGGCCGGCGCGCTCGACCACGGTGGTGGTCGCCGCCGCGGCCTGGGCGCGCAGGCGGTGATCGGCGTCGTGGTCGAGGCTGCGCGCCAGCAGGAGGTTGAACGCCACGGTCAGCACCGCGATCGCGACCAGCGCGACCACGAACGCGATCGCCGTCAGCCGCCCCCGGAGCGTGTGGATGCGCCTCATGCGAGCCGGTAGCCGACCCCGTGCGCGGTCACGATCTCGCGCTCGGAGGACGCCTGGCGCAGCTTGCGCCGCAGCCGCGCGATGTACTGGTCGAGCGTGTTGTCGTGGACGATCGCGCCCTCGGGCCACGCCGCCCGCACGAGCTCGCGCCGGCGCACGATCGCCTCCGGGCTCGCCGCGAGCGTGGCGAGCACCCGGAACTCGGTCGGCGTGAGCGACACCTCGACCGCGCCGGTGGCGATCGTGTGGCGCAGCGGGTCGAGCCGGAGCCCGGACACGGTCGCGGCGGGGTCGGCGCCGGCGCGCCGCACCAGTGCCCGCAGGCGCGCGACGAGCTCGTCGAAGTGAAACGGCTTGGTCACGTAGTCGTCGCCGCCCGCGCCGAAGCCCGCGAGCCGGTCCGTGACCGCGTCGGCGGCGGTCAGGAACAGCACGGGGACGGTCGCGCCGCGCGCCCGGAGTGCATGGCAGACGTCGCGGCCGTCGGCGTCCGGGAGCCCGACGTCGATCACGAGCGCGTCGAAGCTGTCGTCGAAGCGGCTCAGCGCGCCGCTGCCGTCGGGCACGCCGACCACCTCGAACCCCTCCTCGTCGAGGCCGCGCGCGAGCAGCGACCGCAGCTCGGCGTCGTCCTCGACGACCATGATGCGAAAGGGGTTCACCGTCATCGAGTATGGGCCGGGGCGATCCACGCCTTCAGGCGCGCGCGTCGAGAGGGGGCGGGCGCGATGTCACCGACCCCCTGCGAGGGGATGACGCGGCCCTCGGGCGAGACCGTGAGCGTGAACGGCGCCCCGTCCACTTGGGGCGAGGTCTCGGCGGAGAATCCGGCGATCGAGATCGTCACCAGCACGTCGTAGTCGCCGGGCGGGAGCGCGCCGCCGCCCGCAGCCTGCGCCGGATCGATCCTGGCGCGGCCCTTGACGCGCGGGAAGACCGCGTCGTCCCCGGCCGGCACGTGCGTCGTCGAGGTCACCGTCAGCGGCCACTCGGTCTCGTCCTGCCGCGAGCGCAGGACGATGCCGGCCCGGCCGTCGAGGGAGTCGCCGACGTCGCGGTCGTCCTCGCCGAGCGCCGGGGCCAGCTCCGGCGGCGGCTCCCACAGCAGGCGCTCGCCCCGCCGGACGACGGCGATCGCTCGCCGGCCCGCGCGCCGCAGCCGGCCGGTAACCGCG
>JBDTMF010000170.1:0-9254 GCA_039934455.1 Solirubrobacteraceae bacterium | reverse complement strand
CGCCGCGATCGCCGCGGCCTGCCCGACCGCGCCGCTGCGCGCAGCGGCTCTGCTCGCCGACGGCCGCGTCGCCGCTGCCACGGCCGAGTCCGCCGCCGCCTGCCCGCTGCTCGAGGACGCCGGGGACCTCTTCGACACGGCCGGTGCGCGCTACGACGCGGCGCTCGCGCGACTCGAGCTCGCCTCCGCGCTGCGGGCCCTCGGGCGGGACGGCCCGGCGGCCGCGGCCGCGGCGCGCGCGGCCCGCGTGCTCGAGGCGCTCGGCGCGCGGCGGGCGGACGCGCGCGCCGGTGGGCTCTCGGCGCGCGAGGCCGAGGTGCTGCGGCTCGTCGCCGGCGGGGCATCGAACGCCGACATCGCGCGCCAGCTCGTGCTGAGCGTCCGCACGGTCGAGCGCCACGTGGCGAACGTCTACCTCAAGATCGGCGCCTCCGGGCGCACGGCGCGCGCGGTCGCGACCGCGTGGGCGCACACGCACGGGGTTACGTAACCGGCGCTTCCGAGTTGGGTACCGGCGCCGATGTGAGCGCCCCGGTGCGGATCTAGCCTCGCGCTTCGGTCACACGACGAGCCACAGGAGCCGCACCCATGCCGAAGGTCTCGAAGGACAGCGCGTCGGAGACGATCGCGCTCGACGGGCTCGACGTGAAGCTCGAGCACCTCGACGGTGGTTACTCCGTCTGCTTCGAGTCCCACACCGCAGACGGCGATCTCGCCGACCTCTTCCGCGGGCTCCCCGGCGACCGATGCCAGCTCCCCCGCTGGGGCTATGTCATCGAGGGCAAGGTGGCGTTCCGCCTCCCGGAGGGCTTGGAGACCTACTCGGCCGGCGACGCCTATTACGTCCCGCCCGGCCACACGCCCGTGCACTACGCGGGCGCGGAGATCGTCGAGTTCAGCCCCACCGACGCGCTCGCGCAGACGATCCCGGTCGTGCTCGAGAACCTCACCGCGCGGAGCCGGGCATGAACTACGGGCTCGCCTACGCGGTCGGCTTCCATCCCTGGGAGGACCTCGCGGAGCATCCGCCCTTCGCGGGCACGCTGCTCGAGCTGGTGGCCCGCGAGGAGGCCGGACAGAAGCCGCCCCACGGGCCGGCGCTCGACCTCGGCACGGGCAGCGCGGTCTGGGGCGTGCGGCTGGCCCAGCGCGGCTGGCGGGTGACGGGCGTCGACCTGGTCGAGAAGGCGCTCGAGCGCGCCCGCGAGCGGATCGCCGAGGCCGGGGTCGACATGCGGCTCGTGCGCGGCGATGTGACGGTGCTGCGCGCGGCGGACGTCGGCAGCGGCTTCCGGCTGGTGCTGGACACCGGGACCTTCCACGGACTCGGCGCGGCGGAGCAGCAGGCGATGGGCCGCGAGGTGAGCGCGGTCGCGGCGCCCGACGCCACCGTGCTGCTCGACTGCTTCGCGCCGCGGCGGCGCGGGCCGCTGCCGCGCGGCGCGAGCCGTGCGGCGGTCGAGGCGGCCTTCCCCGGCTGGGAGGTGACCGACGTCGAGGTCGCGGACACCGAGCCCGACGCGCTGGCGCGGCTGTTCCGCTTCGACGAGCGCTTCTACCGGCTGCGGCGATGCGCCTCGAGCTGACGCGCCGCTTCGCGGTCCCGCTGCGCGAGGGCTTCGAGTACATCGTCGATCCGGGCAACTGGCCGGCCTACTGGCCCGGCCTGATCCGCGTGCGGCCGGGATCGCTCTGGCGCGCGCCCGGGGATCGCGCCGGCGTCGTGATGCGGCTGCTCGGCCGCCCCGTCGAGCTCGAGATGACGCTGCGCGTCTTCGACCCCTACCGGCTCGTGGAGTACGACAGCGTGCAGCGCGGGCTCCCCGACGTGCGCCACGAGCGCGGCTTCGAACCTGCCGGGGACGGGTTCGAGTACCGGCTCGCGGTCGAGTTCGAGCCGCGGGCGGGCCTGCGCGGCGCCTTCGACCGCCGGCTCGTGCGCCGCGCCGTCGAGCGCACGCTGCGGCGCACCCTCGCGAACCTCGAGGCCCAGGGCTTCAGCGATCGAGCGCAGTGAGGAAGCGCGGGGGTCGGACGCGAGCAGCCGCGGCGCGCGCCGGCGGCCGTCGGCGACCGTCGCCCTCGAAGTTCTTGAACTGCCGCCCACCGGCCTCGATCGTGGCGGGGCAGCGCACGGTGTCGCCGACCGCGAGCCCTTCACGCCGCAGCGCCGCGATCGATACGACCTTGAAGGTCGACCCCGGTGTCGTCGCCCGCGTGGATACGGTTAGCCGGAGATCATGGCCGCGGACGCACAGCCCCCCGCCCCGCTGCGGGCCTCCGACGCCGAGCGGGAGCGCACGGTCGACGTCCTGCGCACCGCGGCCGGTGACGGCCGGCTGACGCTCGAGGAGCTCGCGGAGCGGGTCGAGGGCGCGCTCGCCGCGAAGACCCGGCAGGCGCTCGAACGCCTGACCGACGACCTCCCCGGGCCGGCGGCGGCGCCGAGCCGCCAGGGCGGCACGCGCTGGCTCGTCGGGATCCTGGGGGGCGGCGACCGCAAGGGTCGTTGGCGGATCGCCTCGCGCGTCACCGTCGTCAATGTCCTGGGCGGCGCCGACCTCGACCTGCGCGACGCCCTCATCGACTCGAACGAGACCGTGATCACCGTCGTCTCGGTGCTGGGCGGCTCGGACATCGTCGTGCCCGAGGGCGTCGAGGTGGAGCTCGGCGGCTTTGCGCTGCTGGGCGGCAACGACCTCAAGATCGGGGGCCCGCGACCCCGGCCGGGCGCGCCCGTCGTCCGCGTGCGCGCCTTCTCGCTGCTGGGCGGCACCGACGTCAAGACGAAGGCGCCCCGCCGCATCCCGCGATCATCAGAGGATGCTCCTTCGCTTCGCCGACCCGGATGAGCGCTACGCCGCCGTGCGGCTGTGCTCGGACCTCCGGCTCCCGCAGGCCGATTACGCGCGCCACAACGGCGAGTGGCGGCTCGAGCTCGCGGTGCCGCCGGTGGCGCGGCTGGAGTACGACCTCGAGGTCGTCTATCACGACGGCGACTCCGCCCGCGTGCGCGATCCCGGCAACCCGCACCAGGCGCCCGGCGCGTTCGGGGACAAGTCCGTGCTCCTGCTCCCCGGGTACAGCGCGCCGGGCTGGCTCGACGCCGAGGGCGTGCCCGGGCAGACCCAGGCGCTGGCGACCCCCGGCCGCGGGCTCGGGGCGGAGGTCCACGTCAGCGTCTGGAGCCCCGCCGACGCCGGTCCCGGCGAGCCGCTGCCGCTGCTCGTGGCGCACGACGGGCCCGAGTACGACCACCTGGCCGGCCTCACGCGCTTCGCCTCCGCCGGCATCGGCTCCGGCGCGCTGCCCCGGCATCGGGTCGCGCTGCTCGCGCCGGGTGACCGCAACGAGTGGTACTCGGCCTCCGCGCGCTACGCCGGCGCGCTGGTCCGCGACGTCCTGCCCGCGATCCGCTCGGCGGTCGGCGTCGACGGCGCGCCCGTCGGCATGGGCGCGAGCCTGGGCGGGCTCGCGATGCTGCACGCGCAACGGCGCCACCCGGGGACGTTCGGCGCCCTGTTCCTGCAGTCGGGGAGCTTCTTCACCCCGCGCTTCGATTCCCAGGAGTCCGGCTTCCCCCGCTACCAGCGGATCGTGCGCTTCGTGCGCGCGACGCTGCGCGACGGGGTACCGGCAGACCCGGTGCCGATCACGCTGACCTGCGGGTCCGAGGAGGAGAACGTGCACAACAACCGGCTGATGGCGCGCACGCTCGCCGCCCAGGGGCATCCCGCCTCGCTGCACGAGGTGCCCGACCTGCACAACTACACGGCCTGGCGCGACGCGTTCGAGCCGCACCTGACCAGCCTGCTCGCGCGCACGTGGTGAGCGGCCGCCACACCGAGCTGTGGTCGGACGCGATCGGGGCGAGCGGCTCCGTCGTCGCCTACGGCCATTACGGCCGCCCGGTCCTCGCCTTCCCCGCCGAGCGCGGAGGAGCCTGGGAGTACGGGGACCGGGGCATGATCGGCGCCCTCGACGAGCTGCTCGCAGGCGGGCGCATGCAGCTCTACTGCGTCGACTCCTTCGACGGCGGCTCGTGGTCGAACGCCGCGATCCCGCTCGAGGCGCGCGCGCGCGAGCACGGCCACTACGAGTCGTGGATCCTCGACCAGGTCGTGCCGTGGATCCACGCCGACTGCGGCGGCGCGCAGGAGATCGCGACGGTCGGCGTCAGCCTCGGCGCCTACCACGCGGTGAACTTCGCGCTCAAGCGGGCGGACGTCTTCCCGCTCGCGCTCGGCCTGTCGGGCAACTACGACCCGGCCGGCTGGGACGCGTGGGGCGAGCGCGGCGAGGCGACGTACTTCAACAACCCGGCGGACTACCTCGCCCACATGGAGGGCGACCAGCTGGAGTGGCTCCGCGGCCGCCTCAGCATCCTGCTGGTGTGCGGCCAGGGGCAGTGGGAGGACACCACCGGGGCGCTCGAGAGCTCGAAGCGCCTCGCCGGCCTGCTGTCCGAGAAGGGGATCCAGCACGAGCTCGACCTCTGGGGACACGACGTCCCGCACGACTGGCCGTCCTGGCGAGCACAACTCGCCCATCATCTGCCACGGTTCTGCTGATGGACGCGACCACGCACCTGATCGGCATGCTGCTCGGCACCGAGGAGGATTGGCCGACCGCCTTCGAGACGCTCGTCTCCCGCATCGGCCCGATCACCGACGCCTCGGGGACGACGCACCGCCTGACCACCGAGCGGATCACGATGGAGCCGTTCGACCTGCGCGCCAAGGCGCGTCACGACCTCGTCGTCGACCGGCTCGCCTACTGGTACTACCTCCCGCGCGAGTGGCTCAAGAAGGTCGCCCTCATGGACGACGTCTATCTCCTCAACAGCCCGTTCACGTTCCAGTCGATGGAGAAGCACGCGGCCTACTGCGCGATGCTGCGGCTGGGGCTGAAGGTGCCGCGGACCGTGCTCGTTCCGCACAAGAACCCGCCCGACAACGCGCGCTTCGCATACACAGCGGCCAAGTACAACCGGCCCTTCGACCTCGACGAGGTGGCGGCCACGGTCGGCTACCCGCTGTTCATGAAGCCCTACGACGGCGGCCAGTGGATCGGCGTCAGCCACATCCGCGACAGCGCCGAGCTGCACCGCGCCTACGACGAGTCGGGCCAGCGGCTGATGCATCTGCAGGCCTCGGTCGAGGGTTACGACGTGTTCGCGCGGTCCCTGTCGATCGGTGCCGAGACGATGGTCATGCACTTCCGTCCGGAGCTGCCGATGCACGACCGCTACGCCGTCGACCACGACTTCCTCGCGCCGGGCGTCGGCGACGAGGCGCTCACCATCAGCCGGCTGATCAACGCGTTCTTCCGCTGGGAGTTCAACTCCTGCGAGACGCTGATCCGCGGAGACGACGCCTATCCGATCGACTACGCCAACGCGTCACCGGACGTCGCGATCACCAGCCTTCACTACTACTTCCCGTGGGCGATGAGCGCGCTGCTGAAGTGGTGCGCGTTCTGCCTCGTCACCGGCCGCGAGCCGCGGCTCGACCTCGACACCCGGCGCTACTTCGAGATCGGCGACCGCGAGGGCCGGTCAGGGCTTCTCGTACACCGACACGCGCCCACCCTCCTTGTTCTCCTGACCGAGGTCCGGACGGCGACCGTCGCCCGCGCGGGAGCGCTGGCAGCGGCACAGCCGCGTTGGCGATCGCGACGGCCCCCGGCAGAGATCGAACCTGGCGCCTTCGCGTGCAAGACCCGGCGCACCGCGTTACTGGACGTGCTGAGCGACGCGACCGGTGCCGCCTCGGTCAGGCTGAGCGGCGAGGGCGGCCCGCTGCCGCAGGGGCCGCAGGGCCCCCCGGGGTCGAACGGCTCGGACGGCGCTCCGGGCGCTCCGGGCGCGGATGGAGAAGCGGGCGCGGACGGCGCACCGGGTACCCCGGGCGCGCAGGGAGCCGCGGGCGCACCGGGCCCGGCCGGCGCTCGGGGACCGGGGGGCGCGCAAGGTCCGGCCGGCGCGCAGGGCCTCAGCGGTCCTCAGGGTCCCGCCGGCCGAGACGGCGTCGTCACGTGCAAGGTCGGCAAGCGGAAGGGCAGGAGGATCAAGGTGACGTGCTCGCGACGTAGACCAGCCTCGAGCACGGGCAGTGTGATCTGCCCGAGCGCCATCGCTGAGATGGTTCGCGACCGAAAGCTACCGATCGGTAGCAATCCGCCCAGCTCGATCTATTAGATACCGATCGGTACCAAGTTCTGCCCTAGGGACATTTTGTTACCGATCTGTACCAGGAAGCTTCCGATCGCGATATAGTTACCGATCGGTATCATGCGTTCCTCAAGTACAGAAGCCTTTGGGCAGCGCATTCGTGATCGACGGCGGCGCCTTGGCCTGAGTCAGAGCACGCTCGCTGACGTGGTCGGCGTCAACCGCCGAGTCATCGGCGAGCTGGAGCGAGGCAAGCCGTCGGTGCAGCTAGACATTGCCCTGCGCGTTGCGGAGGCGGTCGGGCTTGATGTGGCGCTCGTTGAGCGCGGCCTATGAGCAAGCTTGTCGTCTGGATGGCGACCCGACGAGTTGGCGACCTAATCCAGAAGTCGAACGGCAACCTCCAGTTCCGATACGAGTCGGACTACAATGGCCCGCCGATTTCGCAGGCGCTACCGCGTCAGCATGAGGCACACGGGCACAGGGTCGTACGAGCAGTCTTCGGCGGCCTTCTTCCTGAAGGGGACGTGCGGGAAGTCCTGGCTCGCAACCTGGGAATTTCCGAGGGCAACGATTACGGGCTGTTGGAGGAGATAGGCGGAGATGTCGCCGGCGCGATCACCCTATTGCCTGACGGCGTCGAGCCGCCCGCCGAACCGACCTCTCAGGCACTGGATGACGAAGGCATCGATGGACTGCTTCGCGAACTGCCTCAGCGTCCTCTAGCGGCCGACGCCGACGAGGGCATCCGGCTGTCGCTGGCGGGAGCGCAGCCAAAGGTTCCGGTCATCATCGACGACGGCGGCCGGATTGCCATTCCGACGAACTCGGCCGCGGCGACCACCCACATCCTGAAGCCCGAGCCGAAGCGATTCCCTGGCCTAGTTGCCAACGAGGCGTTTTGCATGTCACTTGCTAGGGCGTGCGAACTCCTGGTCGCCCAGATCGCCAAGGCCCAGACGACGTCGGGAGCGCAGTTCTTGATCGTCGAGCGCTACGACCGCGACCTGACAGCCGATCCCATCCGGAGGTTGCACCAGGAGGACTTCTGCCAGGCGCTTGGTTTGCCGGCGGACAAGAAGTATCAGCAGGAGGGAGGACCGACCGTCGCGCAATCCGCGGACCTGATCCGCCGCTGCACACCCATCCCAGCGCAAGAACTTCCGCGGTTGATCCGGGCGGTGGGTTTCAATTGGATCGTCGGCAACTGCGATGCGCACGGGAAGAACTACTCGCTTCTCTACGACCAGGGCGCGCCGACACTCGCTCCGCTCTACGACATCGTCAGCACCGTCATCTACCCCGAGCTGACAACGCGGCTGGCGATGAGCATCGACGGAGCTCGCGACCTCAAGGAGGTCGAGCACAAGTCCTGGGTCAAGCTCGCGGCCGACGCCGGGTACCGCCCAGCATTTGTGACTAGGGCCGTCAGCGATCTGCTCGAGCGCGCCGCCGTCGAGGCGGCAGCCCTTATCGACACGTCCGCGCATGACAACGAGACCGCGCGCCAGATCAATAGCCGCATCCAGCGGCTCGCGGGCAGGTAGCCGACCCTGTTCGATGCCTCGCTAGGAAATCACCTGGACCCTCGGAGATGCGGGGTCTGTAGTCGGGGCCGCCCCTAGGCGTTAGACAACTCAGCCGGGCCGGACTCGCGACCCACACCCTCGGCTAGGTCACCTCGCGCTGGCGTGCGCGCTTCGTTGACCGGACGTGGCGGGTCGCCCAGCACGTTGTGCAAGTGCGTGCCGCGTTGTTGATGTCGTTCTTGGGCTTGGCTCTGAGGATGTTGAGGCCTTGCTGCATCTCGTTGCTGAGGGTCGAAGGCTTCATTTCTCTCGTTCTGTCTTGGTTTGGCCTTGATGGCTTTGGGGAGCTGGCTCTGGGGTCTCTTGGTTTGGGTGATGGGTTCACGGCTCTCGGTCACTGACTTCCCGGGCGCCGCGCAAGCGTCCGGGCCAGGCGCCTCGCGTGGATCGGTTTGCCCGCGCCCCCCGGTCGGCGGCTTGGGCGGTGGAGGTTGTTGCCTTGCTATCAATCGGAAAGCTTGCCGCCGGGCCAGGCCGACTACTACCTCGATCAGGCTCGGGGGTCGGTGACCCGCGCCACCGCGGTCAGCTCCGGCGTGGAGGACTACTACCTCGGCGGTCCTGAGGCGAGCGGCGGAGTGGCGGGGTGCGGGCGCTGCTGCGCTCGGTCTGAACGGGACGGTCGACGCGCAGACATTGGATCGCGTGCTCTCGGGCCAGCATCGCGCGACGGGAGAGGCGCTCGGTCGCGTCCTCCGCGCGCGGGTCCCGGGCTTCGATCTGACGTGCTTGGCTCCCAAGAGCGTGAGTGTGCTCTTCGGCGTCGGCGACGAGAAGCTGCGCGCGGTGATCCGCGCCGCTCACGACCGGGCGGTGCTCGATGCCCTCGGCTACATGGAGCGCGAGGCGGCTGTGACGCGGCGGGGTCCTGGCGGGGTGGACCCGATCGCCGGCAATGGCCTCGTCGCGGCTGCGTTTCGGCACCGGACATCCGGGCCGGCGATCCGCAGCTCCACACGCATGTCCTCGTGGCCAACCTGACGCTCGGCGCCGACGGGCGCTGGTCGACCCTCGACGGGCGTCGGATCTACGCGCACGCCAAGACCGCGGGCGATCTCTACGAGGCCCGACTGCGCAGCCTGCTCACCCGCGAGCTCGGCGTCGGATGGACGCCGGTGCGCAACGGGATCGCCGACATCGTCGGCGTACCACCGACCGTGCTGCGGGCCTTCAGCCGCCGACGCGCTGACATTATGGCGAGCTCGAGCGACGTGGTACCACGAGCGCAGCCGCGGCTCAGGTCGCGGCGCTGCAGACGCGTCGCAGCAAGGACTACGGCGTCACGCCGGAGCAGCTCGTACCCGAGTGGCGCCGGCGGGCGCGGGAGCTCGGGCTGGACCCGAGCGTCTCTGCATCCCCGGGCGACAACTGGCGGTGCGCGAGCTCGACTCAGAGATCGAGCGGAGCATCGTGAGCTGGATGGCCAGCCCGGTTGGTTTGACCCACCGGCGCTCGACGTTCACGCGTCGTGACGTGATCCAGGCCGTGTGCGA
>JBDTMF010000169.1:0-9336 GCA_039934455.1 Solirubrobacteraceae bacterium | reverse complement strand
CCATCACGTACTCGGCCTGGCCACCGGGCCAGCCGCCCATGTCGACGTAGCCGTAGGCCGCGCCGGGACGTTCCGGGTTCGTGTTCAGGCAGATGCCGGTCTTGCGTTCCTTGCAGTTGCGGCAGCGCCCGCAGGCGATGTTGAACGGGATCGAGACGAGGTCCCCCTCCGCGAGGAACTCGACGTCCCGTCCCTTCTCGACGATCTCGCCCGTGATCTCGTGCCCGAGGATCAGGCCCTCGGGGGCGGTCGTGCGCCCGCGCACCATGTGCTGGTCGGAGCCGCAGATGTTCGTCGAGACGATCTTGAGGATCACCCCGTGGTGGCACTCGCGCCCGACCGCGTCGGGGTGGACACCCGGGCCGTCCTGCAGCTCGAAGGTCGGGTAGTCGGTCTCCTGCACTTCGACCTTGCCCGGACCCATGTAGGCGACGCCTCTGTTGCCGGCCATGCTCACTCCTCCGCTCGTCGGTGATTCGGCCTACGTCTCGTCTACTCGCTCCCACGGCATCGAAACCGACTCACCGACGGGAACGTCCGCTTCTTGACCAGCGCGCGCGGGCGGGCGTACCCTCAGGGAAGTGAGACTCTGGCGCGCACGCACTCCACCCCCGCCGCCCACCGTGTACGTGGGCGATTACATGCACAAGCTCAGCCGTATCCGCCCGCTCGCCCACGACGAGGACGAGCGGCAGTCACGCGAGGACAAGAACTACGCGAGGAGCCTGTTCACGGAGCCGGCTGTCCCGCTCCCCCGCCTCCTGACCGGCGACAAGAAGCGTTAGCCCCGCTCCCGCCACTCGCGGGCGAGCAGCGCGTAGACCAGCTCGCTCTGCCACTCGCCCTTGACCCACTCGTTCTCGACGAGGTGGCCCTCCCGGCGCATGCCCACCTTCTCCAGCACGCGCGCCGACGCGACGTTGCGCGCCT
Source organism: Solirubrobacteraceae bacterium (assembly GCA_039934455.1). Classification (GTDB taxonomy): domain Bacteria; phylum Actinomycetota; class Thermoleophilia; order Solirubrobacterales; family Solirubrobacteraceae; genus DASQFQ01. The sequence goes on along the minus strand of JBDTMF010000169.1, from coordinate 8,406 downwards.
CCAGGCGCCCGGAGACCCGGTGCAGGCCGTAGGTGCGGAAGGCCAGCGCGACGACGGCCTCGGCCGCCTCGGTCGCGTAGCCGCGGCCGTGATGGCTGGGGTGGAAGATGAAGCCGATCTCGCCCTGGCGGTGCTGCGGCGGCCCGAGCGTGAGGGAGACGTCGCCGAGGAACTCACCGGTCGCGGCGAGCTCGGCGACCAGCGCGGCGCCGGTTTCGGGCGCGCGGGCGATCCGCTGGTCGACCGCTTCCCGCGCCTCGGTCTCGGTGGCCGGCTCCGAGTAGAGCCAGCGATGGACGTCCTCGCGCGCCCGGACGCGGTGGTAGGCGGCGAGGTCCCCGGGGGCGAACGGTCGCAGCCGCAGCCGGCGCGTCTCGATCAGCAGCGGGAGCTCCACGCTCAGCGCTGGGCCGCGAGGCCGGTCACGAGCATCTCGAGCCCGAACTCGAAGCGCGCCTCGGGCTGGGGGTCGTCCCGCGTCAGCGCGCCGGCCATCGACGTGATGTGCGGGAAGCGGTCGGCCGGCAGCGCGGCGAAGTAGTCGTGGATCTGGCGCACGTACTCGGCGCCCTCCTCCTCGGTCATGCGCTCCGCGAAGACGCTCTGCTCGAACGCGTAGGCCGTGGCGTAGAGCGGCAGGATGTCGGCGGCGTAGGCGATCACCCGCTCGGGCAGCCCGCCCGCGATCAGCAGGCCGAGAAAGCGATCCATCGCCGCGACGGCGCCCGGGCCGGTCGGGATGGTGCCGAGGTTGGCCCGGGCGAGCCCGGGATGGGCGAGGAAGTTCCGATAGATGGCGCGGACGAAGTCCTTGACCTGCTCCTGCCAGCGCTCCGGGTCGGGGTCGGGCACGACCATCTCGCCGGCCACGCGATCGACCATCAGGCCGAACAGCTCCTCCTTGCCGGAGACGTGGGCGTAGAGCGACGCCGGCCCGGTGCCGAGCGCGTCGGCGACGGCCCGCATGTTCAGCCCGTCGTAGCCGGCCGCGTCGAGGACGCCGAGGGCGGCGTCGACGATCGCGTCGCGCGAGAGCCGCGGGCGGCCGCTGTCGCGCGGGCGGCGCTTCGACCACGGCGGGACCGGGGGTTCGTCGCGAGGACTTGACACGAACGCCATTCTAGCTGTAGAACATTGTTCGTAATCTACGAATAGTGTTCGTCACATGACCGCTGTCCTCACGCCTCCCTCCCCCACCGCTGAGCCCGCCGGCCATCCCCGCCGCTGGCTGATCCTCTGGGTCGTCCTCGCCGCCGAGTGCATTGACCTCCTCGACGGCATGATCATGAACGTCGCCGCGCCGGCCATCAGCACCGACCTCCACGCCACCACGAGCGGCCTGCAGTGGATCGTGGGCGGCTACGCGCTGACCTTCGCCATCGGCCTCGTCACCGGGGGCCGGCTCGGCGACATCTTCGGCCGTCGCCGGCTGTTCCTGCTCGGCCTGCTCGGCTTCGCCGGCTCATCCGTGTTGTGCGGCGTCGCGCCCTCCGAGGGCGCGCTGATCGGCGCGTGGCTGCTGCAGGGCCTGTGCGCCGCCGTGCTGATCCCGCAGGGCTTCGGGATCATCCGCGAGACGTTCCCGCCCAGCGAGATCGGCAAGGCCTTCGGCCTGTTCGGCCCGGTGATCGGGCTCAGCCGCGCTTCGGGCGTCACACGCTGCACGCCGGCGTGGCGCTGATGCTCGCCGGGGTCCTGTCGATGCTCGCGGTCGTGCACGCGCAGGGTGACGGCCTGACGAGCTGGGCGCTCGTCATCCCCGAGCTGTTCGCCGGCGCCGGGATGGGCATGGTGCTCGCGCCGCTGTTCGACATCATCCTGGCCGGCGTCGACGACGACGAGATCGGCTCGGCGTCGGGCACGCTCAACGCCATTCAGCAGCTCGGCGGCGCGCTCGGCATCGCGCTCATCGGGACGCTGTTCTTCTCGGCCGCCGCCCGCCACGGGTTCGTCGCGGCGTTCGAGCGCTCGCTGTGGGTGGAGACGGGGATCCTCGTCGCGACCGCGGCGCTGGTCTTCCTGCTCCCGATGCGGGCCCGCGAGGAGCTGCCCGCCTAGCGGGCACGTCGGCGTACGGACGTCACGGCGCCGACGCCGCTCCGTTCGGGCGGGAACCGGCGCGGGAACACTCCCCTCCAACCGTTCACGACTGAAGGGATGAACCCCCATGAGCATCGTCACGATCCTGATCATCGTCGTCGTCGTCCTGCTGGTCTTGGGCCTCGTGGGCCGAGGCCGCTTCTAGGACGCCCGCGATCCCGAGCGCAGGCCGGCTCGGGATCGCCCGCGGCCGGCCGGCCGGTGATTGCCGCGGCCGGTATACCTCGGCGGCATGAGCAACGGACTCCAGGACACGGTCGCGCTCGTCACGGGCGCGAGCAGCGGGATCGGCGAGGCGACGGCGCGCGCGCTCGCGGCACAGGGGGCGACGGTGGCGGTCGCCGCGCGCCGCAAGGACCGGCTGGACGCGCTCGCCGCAGAGATCGGTGGCCTCGCCATCGAGACCGACGTCACCGACCGTGCGCAGGCGCAGGCCGCCGTCGAGCGCACCGTCGAGGAGCTTGGCCGGCTTGACATCGTGATCAACAACGCCGGCGTGATGCTGCTCGGCCCGATCGTCGACGCGCCCGTCGAGGAGTGGGATCGGATGATCGAGCTCAACCTCCAGGGGCTGCTCTACGTCGCCCACGCGGCGCTCCCGCACCTCCTGCGCGCCGCCGAGCGCGAGCCGCGCCGGGTCGCGGACCTCGTCAACGTCAGCTCGGTCGCGGGCCGGCGCGTCGGAGCCGGCGGCGGCGTCTACCAGCTCACCAAGCACGGCGTCGGGACCTTCAGCGAGGTCCTGCGCCAGGAGGTCACGGCGCGCCACGTCCGCTCGTCGCTGGTCGAGCCCGGCGCGACCGAGAGCGAGCTGGTGACCCACGTCCGCGAGGAGGTCCGCAGCCAGCTGCCGCCCGGCGTCGACGAGATCCTCACGGCGGAGGACATCGCCGACGCGATCCTCTACATCGTCACGCGCCCACGGCACGTGGCGATCAACGAGATCCTGGTCCGCCCGACGGAGCAGGTGCGCTGAGCGTGTGGACGAGAGGATCGTGACGAGCACCGGCAGGAGGATCGGTCGCGTCTGCGCGGCGGCCGCGGTGACCGCGGCGGCGGCGCTGGGCGCCCCTGGAAGCGCGCCCGCCGCGACGAAGTGGCTCTGTGGCCCGGACGTCGCGCACGACCCCTGCCGGCCGAGCCTGTCCACCACGCGCTACCGCGGCTGGGACACGCGCACGGGGACCTCCACCCCGAGGCGCGACCGCGACCGGGGCGTCGACTGCTTCTACGTCTACCCCACGGTCTCCAACCAGCCGAGCCGGCTGGCGGACAAGCGCGTCGACCCGGAGATCCGCTCGATCGCGCTGTACCAGGCGGCACGCTTCTCGCAGCTCTGCCGCGTCTACGCGCCCGTGTACCGCCAGGCGACCGTCCCGGCGCTCCAGGCCGGGAAGACGACGCGACGCGACTACCTCACCGCCTACGGCGACGTCGAGCGGGCCTTCGACGCGTTCCTGCACCGCATCGGGCGGCATCGCGGCTTCGTGCTCCTCGGCCACTCGCAGGGGAGCTTCCACCTGCAGCGGCTCATCCGCCGGCGCATCGACAACCACCGGGCGCTTCGCCGCCGGATGGTCTCCGCCGTGCTCCTCGGCGGCGACGTCACCGTCCGCGCGAAGTCGGATCGCGGTGGCGTCTTCCGCCGCGTGCCCACGTGCCGGCGGGCGACGCAGCTCTCCTGCGTGCTCGCGTTCAGCACGTTCAACGAGACGCCGCCGGACCCGTCGATCTTCGGCCGCGGCGGGAGCGGTCTCGCCGACTTCCTCGGTCTGCCTCGGGGATCGAAGCTCGAATCCGCCTGCACGAACCCGGCCGCCCTGGGCAGCAGCCGATCCGCCTCCTTGACCACCGTGGCGCCGACCGAGCCATTCGCCCCGGGGACGCTGATCGCCGCGGGAATCTCCGTGCTCGGGCTCCAGTGGCCGGCGGCCCCGACGACGTTCGTGCAGAGCGACGGCGCGTTCACCGGCCGCTGCTCACGCGCGGGCGGCGCGCACGTGCTGCGCATCGCCTCCGCGCCGGGAACACCCGTCCCCAAGGCCTCTCCAACGCCGGAATCGGGCCTGCACCTGGTCGACGCCAACATCGCCCAGGGCGACCTCGTCAAGGTCCTGCGGCGCCAGATCCGCGCCTTCGCCGGCGGTTAGGCCTCAGCCCCGACCGCCACCCCCGGCGCCCCCGGCATGATCTCCGGCCAGACCGGCTCCCGCTCCTTGAGCTGCTTCGCCATCTGGCGGGCGATCACGAGCCGCTGGATCTCGTTTGCGCCCTCGTAGATCTGCAGGACCTTGGCGTCGCGCATCATGCGCTCCGCGGGATACTCCTTGAGGTACCCGTTGCCGCCCAGCACCTGTACGGCCTCGGTGGTGACACGCATCGCGGTGTCGGACGCGACCAGCTTGGCCATCGCCGACAGCTTGGTCATGCGCGGGTCGCCCTCGGCCACGAACGTCGCCGCCTGGAAGGTCAGCGCCCGCGCCGCCGCGACGTCCGCCTCCATGCCCGCGAGCTTGAACTGGATGCCCTGATGCTCGAGCAGCGTCTCGCCCATCGTCTCCCGGCGCGCCGCGTAGTCCATCGCCAGGTCGATCGCCCCCTGCCCCACGCCGACCGCCTGCGCGGCGACCGTCGGCCGGGAGCGGTCGAAGGTCATCATCGCGATCTTGAAGCCGTCGCCCTCGCGGCCGAGCAGGTTCTCGTGCGGCACCTCGACGTCCTCGAACGTGGGCGCCCCGAGCTTCCACCCCGGCATGCCCATCGTCCGCAGCGGCTCGGCGCTCACCCCGGGCGCCTTGCCGTCGACCACGAACGCGCTGATCCCGCCCGCGCCCGCGTCGCCGGTGCGGGCGAACACGATGTAGGTGTCGGCGTGGCCCGCGTTGCCGATGAAGCGCTTCTCGCCGTTGAGCACCCAGGTGTCGCCGCGGCGCTCCGCGCGCGTCTGCAGCGCGGCCGGGTCCGAGCCCACCGCCGGCTCGGTCAGCGCGTAGGAGCCGTAGCGCTCGCCGCTGACGAGCGGTGGGAGGTACTCCTTCTTCTGCTCCTCGGTGCCCGCGATCAGGATCGGCAGCGCCACCAGCTTGACGTACGCGGCCATCAGCGAGACCGTGCCCGAGACCTTCGCCAGCTCCTCGACGTAGGCGCACCACGACACCTCGGAGGCGTCCCGGCCGCCGTACTCGGCCGGGAAGGCGAGCCCCATCAGGCCCTCGCGCGCCAGCGTCGCGTGGATGTCGTGCGGGTAGTCGCAGTTCTCGTCCAGCTCGCGAACGCGCGGGCGGATCTGCTCGAGCACGACGGTGCGGATGCGCTCGCGCAGCTCGCGCTCCTCATCGGTCAGGCGCCACATGTGCTTCCTCTCTCGAGCGGGTGCGGGACAGCCGTCGCTCGACCCAGCCGAGCAGCAGATCGAGCGATTCCTGCGGTGCTTCCATCGCGTACGCGTGGCCGGCGCCGGGCACGACGGCGAGCTCTGCCTCGGGGATCCGGTCCGCGAGCATTCTGCCCGCCGCGAGCGGGACGAGACGGTCGCGCTCGCCGTGCATCACGAGCGTCGGCGAGCGGATGCGCCCGAGCTGCAGCGTGCTCGCGAAGCGGGCCGCCGCCAGCGTCTGGACGGCGATCGTCGCGGGCGAGCTGCGGTGGAGCTTGAAGTAGCGCACCAGCTCGCGCACGCGCTCGGGGTGCTCGCGCCGGAAGGCGGAGGAGAACAGCAGCGGCGCCCGCAGGCTGCGCTCGGTCACGCCGCCGCGCGCGATCGAGAAGACATCCTTCGGCCCGAGTCGCGGCGCGAACGGGCCGCCCGGCGACGTCCCGCCGAGGACCAGCCCGCGCACCCGCGCGGGGTGGCGCAGCGCGACCTCGAGGGCCACCATCCCGCCCATCGAAAGGCCGTAGACGAGCGCGCGCGGGATCCGCAGCGCGGTCAGCAGCCGCGCCGCGTCATCGGCGAGCCCGCCCATCGTGACCGGCGGCGAGCCCTTCGAGCGGGCCGAGCCACGGTGGTCGTAGAAAATGCACTCGAAGTGCTCCGCGTAGAGGTCGAGCAGCGGCTCGAACACCGCGGAGCTGATCGTCCAGCCGGTGATCAGCAGCAGCGGGTCGCCGGCGCCGCGGCGCTCGTAGTACAGGCCCTCGGCGTGCGGCATCCTCAGCCCAGCACGTAGATGCCCGGCGCGGGATCGAGCGGCTTGTAACCCTTGCCCCCGAGCTTCTTGCGCGCCGGCTTCTCCGGCCCTGAGCGCTCGCCCAGCCAGGCGACGTAGTCGTCCCACCAGGTGCCCCGATGGGTCGTGGCCTCGCGCAGCCACGCCTCCGCGTCGGGCGGGTTGGCGCCGTTGATCTGGTAGCTGGCCTTCTCGTTGCCCGGCGGGTTGACGAGCGCGGCGATGTGCCCGCTGGTCGAGAGCACGAAGCGCGGGTCCGAGCCGAGCAGATGCGTCGAGCGGTAGTTGCTCTGCCACGGGGTGATGTGGTCCGAGATGCCGGCCACCTGGTAGGAGTCGACCGTGATCTTCGACAGGTCGATCGGCGTGTCGAGCACGACGCGCTCGCCCGGCCGCACGAGGTCGTTGGCCAGCGAGAGCTCCATGAAGTCGCGGTGCAGCCCGGCGGGCAGGTTGGTGGAGTCGGCGTTCCAGTAGAGGACGTCGAAGGCCGGCGGGTCCTTGCCGAGCAGGTAGTTGTTGACCCAGTAGTTCCAGACCAGGTCGTTGGGACGCAGCCACGCGAACACGCCGGCCAGCGCGCGGCCGTCGAGGTAGCCCTTGCGCTGGGACTCGGCCAGCGCCGCGGCGGCTGTCGGACGGTCGACGAGCGCGCCGACGGTGCCGGCGTTGGCGTTGTCGAGCACGCACACGCCGAGGGCGAGGCCGGCGATCCGGTCGAGGTCGCCCTTGGCGGCCAGGTGCCCGACCGCGCAGCTCGCCGTGATGCCGCCGGCGCACAGCCCCATGATGTGGGAACGGCTGGAGCCCGTGATCGCCTCGAGCGCGTCGAGTGACTCGAGCACGGCGGTGACGTAGTCGTCCAGCCCCCAATCGGCGTGGCGCTCGTCCGGGTTGCGCCAGGAGATCGTGAAGCACTGCTGGCCGGAGCCCACGAAGTGCTCGAGCATGCTGCGCCCGGGCGCGATGTCGGCGATGTAGAACTTGTTGATCATCGGCGGGACGAGCAGCAGCGCCGTCGCGCGCACCTTCGGGGTGCTCGGCTCGTACTGAATGAGCTCGAACAGCTCCGTCCGCAACACGACGGCGCCCGGCGACAGCGCGAGGTCCTCGCCGACGGTGAAGGCCGAGTCGTCGACCATCGCGGGGATGTGCGGCCGGCGCGAGAGGTCGTGCACGAGGTTGGCCGTGCCCTGCGCGAGGTTCTTCCCGCCGGTGTCGAGCGTCACCTTGAGCGCCGCGGGATTGAGGGCCGGGAAGTTCGTCGGCGCGAGCGCGTCGAGGACGTTCTCGGCCGCGAAGCGCACGCGCCGCTCCGCCCGCTCGTCCAGGTCGGCGTCGGAGATCAGCTCGTCGACGGTCTTGCCGGCCGCGAGGTAGACCTGGGCGAGCCGGCGGAAGGCGGGGTTGCCGCGCCACGCCTCGTCCTTGAAGCGGCGGTCCTTCTTCGACGGGGCGACGTCGGACTGCCCGATCGCGATCTTCGCGAGCTCGCCGCTGTAGCCCAGCCCGCGGCGCGCGACCTTCCACGGGCGCGTCGCGAGCTTCGCGGCGAGCTTCGCGCCCGCGACGCCGGGAAACCAGCGGCGGGTCGCCCCGCCGCCGGCGTCTGAGAGGAGCGAGTCGAGGCTGACGTTGCCCTCGGCCATCAGTCCGTCTTGGCCTCCTCGGGCACCTCGATGTCCTTCTTGAGGATCTTGCCCGTCGGGCCCTTCGGCAGCTCGTCGACGAACCAGATCTTCCGCGGGTACTTGTAGCCCGCGACCTGCTCCTTGACGTAGGCCTTGAGATCGTCGGCGCTGACGTCCTGGCCCTCCTTGAGGACGACGGCCGCACCGACCTCCTCGCCCATCGACTCGTCGGGGACAGCGATGACGGCCGCCTCGAGGACACCCTCGTGCTCGTAGAGGACCTCCTCGATCTCGCGCGGGTAGACGTTGTAGCCGCCGCGGATGATCAGCTCCTTCTTGCGATCGACGATGAAGAAGTAGCCGTCCTCGTCGATCTTGGCCATGTCGCCGGTCTTGAACCAGCCGTCGTCGTCGATGGCCTCCTTGGTGTCCTCCTCGCGCTTCCAGTAGCCCTTCATGACGTTGTGGCCCTTGATGGCGATCTCGCCGACCTCGCCCTGCTCGAC
>JBDTMF010000168.1:0-9426 GCA_039934455.1 Solirubrobacteraceae bacterium | reverse complement strand
GCCGAGCCAGGTGTAGGCCTCGGTGACCGTGCCGCGCCCCGCCAGCCGGCCGGCGAGCGAGTGCACGGCCGCGAGCGCCGGGGCGATCGCGATACCGGCCAGGACGATCAGCGCGCCGAGCGCGACCACGCCGGCCGCGAGCACGAGCGGCAGCGTGCCGCCGGCGAGCGCGGCGAGCAGCACGATCACGCGCCGGCTCGGGTCGGGCCCGGCGCTGAGGCGGCTCGCGACGGCGCCGCCGATGAGGCTGCCGAGGCCCCACAGGCCGAACACGAAGCCGGTCGCGCTCGCCGCGTCGGCACGCTCGCACAGCGCCGGGACGGACACCTCGATGACGCCGATGCCGATGCCGACCACGCCCATCGTGGCGAGCAGGGTTCGCACCCCCGGCGAGGCCAGCGCCCCGGCGAGGCCCCTCACGCGGTCGCGCTCGGGACGCCACGCGCGCGAGGCCGGCGTGAGCACGAACAGGACGGTCCCGGTCAGCCCGAACACGCCGCAGGCCAGGGCCGCCGCCGAGATCGACAGCAGGCCGCCGATCCCCGCGACGATCATCACCGGCCCTGCGATGTAGATGCCCTCGAGCACGGCCGACTCGCCCGTGAACAGGACGTGGCGCGTGGCGTCGTCGAGGTCGCGCGCCCACAGCGAGCGGACGGTCGGGCCCAGGGGCGGTTGCGACGCGCCGGTCAGCGCCGCGAGCACGAGGATGAGGGGCAGCGCCGCGTCGTCAGGGAGCGCGGCGAAGCTGACGAGCGCGGCGGCCTGGAGCGTGGCCGCGCCGAGCAGCACGCGCGTCTGGCCCTTGAGGTCGATCAGCCGTCCCAGCAGCGGGGCGACGAGGCCGAGCGAGAGCGCGTACGCGGCGGTCGCGCCGCCGCCGGCGGCGAACGAGCCCGTGATCTCGTGCGTGCGCAGGATGAAGACGAGGCCGATCGCGCCCATCGGCAGCCGCCCGATCAGGGAGGCGGCGAAGGGAGCGGCCGCGCCCGCCTCGCGCAGCGCGGAGAAGAAGCCGAGACGGGAGGCGGTCGGAATGGCCATCGTTGCCATCAGCGTCGGCCAGACAGCGCTCCCACCCGAAACGATTCGCTGAGCGCCGAATCTTCCGTGATACTCCGAGCGTGATCGCCTACCGTTTCGGCCGCGAGGACCTGCTGCACACGCGCTTCGCGATCTCGCCGCTGTTCGAGCTGCAGGCGAGCGTGGCAGCGGTGCGCGACCCGGGCGCGCACTCCGTGCACCTGCCGTGGGTGCGCGCGGCGCGCGAGCGGCTCGCGGGCTTCGACTACGCGATGCTCGACGCGCTGCTCCCCGAGCGCGGCTACGCGCCCGACTTCTTCGCGCCGCCCCCGCGCTCGCCGCTGCCCGAGGTCGCCGAAGAGCTCGAGCGTGTCCGCGCGACCGACCCGGCGCAGGCACGGCGCGAGCTCGGCTGGCGCTTCGGCGGCGACGTCCCTGCCGCCGTGCGGCCGCTGATCGACGACTTCCCGCGCGGGGTCGAGGCGCTCGTGGACCAGATGGCCGGCTACTGGGAGCGGGCGCTGGCGCCGTGGTGGGACCGCGTGCGCGCGCTGCTCGAGGCCGACATCCGCCACCGCGCCGGCCGCCTGGCCGAGGGCGGAGCGCTCGAGCTGTTCGCGGAGCTGCACGGCGGCGTGCGCTGGCGCTCCGGCACGCTCGAGGTCGAGGCGGCGGCCGACGCCGTGGTCGTGCTCGGCGGGCGCGGGCTGCAGCTCGTGCCCTCGGCGTTCGTGTGGCCGCGCACCGGCGCGATGTTCGACCCGCCGTGGCAGCCGACCCTGATCTACGCGCCGCGTGGCGTCGGCGACCTGTGGACGCCGAGCGGCGAGGGGCCGGCGGCGCTCGGCGACCTCGTCGGCCGCGGCCGCGCGCGGATTCTGACCGCGCTCGGCGCCGAGGCGTCGACCACCGAGCTGGCGCGGCGGCTGTCGGCGAGCCCCGCCGGCGTCTCCGAGCACCTCGGCGTCCTGCGCCGGGCCGGGCTCGTGCGCGCCCGCCGCGAGGGCCGCTCGGTGCTCTACTCGCGCACCGCCGTCGGCGACGCGCTCACAGCCCCAGCGTCTTCCCCAGGATCTCCTTCATGATCTCGTCGGTGCCGCCGCCGATCGGCCCCAAGCGGGCGTCACGGGTGGCGCGCGCGAGGTCCTGCGCGGCGGGGTGGCCGAGGTCGGCGAGGATGCCGTAGCAGTCGTCCTGGAGCTCGAAGTTCGCGCGCTGCGTGAGCAGCTTCGCCATCGTCACCTCGCGCACGGCGTCGCCGCCGTCGAGAAAGCGGCGCAGCGCCTGGTAGGTCATCGCGGCGCCGGTCTCGGCCGCGACGGCCTGCTCGGCGACGCGGTGGCGCACGCTCTGCGACGCCCCGGCCCCGGCGAGGATCGCGATCACGCGCTCCAGCGTGGCGCGCATCGAGCCGACCGCGCCGAGCGACATCAGGAGCCGCTCCCACTGGAAGTTGGCGACGATCAGGTAGAAGCCGCGGCCCTCCTCGCCGAGCAGGGCGTCGTCGGGCACCGCGACGTCCTCGAACGCGATCTCGGCGGTGTCGGACGCGTGCCAGCCGAGCTTCTCGAGCGGGCTCGCGCGCACGCCTTCGCCGGCCTCGATGACGAGGAAGGAGAGGCTGCCGTGCCCGGGCCCGGGGCGCGTCCGGACCGCGGTGACGTAGAAGCCGGCGCGGACCCCGTTGGTGATGAAGGTCTTCGCGCCGTTGACGAGCCAGCCGCCGTCCACCTTCTCGGCGCGCGTGCGGATCGCCGCGACGTCGGAGCCGGCGTCGGGCTCGGTGATCGCCAGCGCCGCGATCTTCTCGCCGCGGATCGCGGGGGCGAGCCAGCGCTCCTGCTGTGCCGGGGTGCCGAACGTCGCGAGCGGGGGCGTGGCGATCCCGTTGTGCGCTCCGACTCCGGCCGCGAGCCCGCCCGAGCCCGAGCGCGCGAGCTCCTCCGCCAGCACCGCGTCGGCGACCCAGTCGGCGTCCGCGCCGTACTTGAGGCCGAGCCAGCCGCGGGCCGCGAGCTTCGTGAACACCTCGTCGGGGAAGTGCCGCGCGGCCTCCCACTCCGGTGCGTGCGGGCGCAGCTCGGTCTCCACGAACGCCCGCATCTCCGCCCGCAGGAGCTCGTGCTCCTCCGTGAACGGAGGGACCGGCCTCACAGCCGCTTGCGGAGCATCCCGAACACGCCGCGCAGGACCTTGCGCTGGAGCCGCTGGCCCTCGCGCGAGCGCAGGAAGTCGCCGACGCCCGCCGGGCCGCTCGCGCTCGCCGGCGCGCGCTTGCGCGGCTTCGGGACCGGCAGGTGCTCCATCGGCGCCTCGGCCGGGGTCGGCGGCAGCGGCGCGGGCTTCGTCAGCCGCGCCTCGAGCAGCTCGCGCGCGCTCGGGTTGTCGAGCCGCTCGCCGTAGCGCGCGTAGAGCGGCGACGCCTTCGCGGCGCCCTCGACGTCGGACGCCGGGCCCATGCTCGCGGCCGGCGCCGCCAGCCGCGTGTGCACGACCGGGGTCGGGACGCCGCGGTCCGACAGCACGGTCACCGCCGCCTCGCCGATCCCCATCTGCGTGAGCAGCTCTCCGAGGTCGTAGAAGTCGGACGTCGGATACGTGGAGACCGTGGCCTTCAGGGCCTTGGCGTCGTCGGGCGTGAACGCGCGCAGCGCGTGCTGCACGCGCGAGCCGAGCTGGCCGAGCACCTCGCCCGGCAGGTCCTGCGGGTTCTGGGTCACGAAGAAGATGCCGACGCCCTTCGAGCGGATCAGCCGCACCGTCTGCGCGACCGAGTCGAGGAACGCCTCGGTGGCGCCGTCGAAGAGCAGGTGCGCCTCGTCGAAGAAGAACACGAGCTTCGGCTTGTCGAGGTCGCCGGCCTCGGGCAGGTCCTCGAACAGCTCCGCGAGCAGCCACATCAGCGCGGTCGAGAACAGCGCGGGCTTGTCCTGGACGCCCGGCAGCTCGAGGCAGGAGATCATGCCGCGGCCGTCCGGCGCGGTGCGCAGCAGGTCGGCGATCGCGAACTGCGGCTCACCGAAGAACTCGGTGCCGCCGCCCTCCTCGAGCCCGATCAGCGAGCGCAGGAGCACGCCGACGGTCGCCGGGGAGAGGCCGCCGACGCGCTTGAGCTCCGGCTTGCCCTCGTCGGAGTCGAGGAAGGTGAGCAGCGCGCGCAGGTCCGACAGGTCGACGAGCGGCAGGCCGTTCTCATCGGCGTAGTGGAAGACGAGCGCGAGGCTCTGCTCCTGTGTCTTGTTCGCGCTCAGGACCTTGCCGAGCAGCTGCGGCCCGAAGTCGGAGATCGTCGCGCGCACTGGTACGCCGGCGCCGATCCCCCCGAGTGCGAGGTACTCGGTCGGGAAGCCGGTGGGCGCGAACGGCAGCCCGAGCTCGGCCTGGCGCTTCTCGGCCGCCTTGCCCGCCTCGCCCGGCTGGGCGAGCCCGGACAGGTCCCCCTTGACATCGGCGGCGAACACCGGCACGCCCGCGGCCGACAGCGCCTCGGCCAGCAGCTGCAGGGTGCGCGTCTTGCCGGTGCCGGTCGCGCCCGCGACGAGGCCGTGGCGGTTCATCATCGCCAGCGGGATGCGCACGGCGGCGTCCTGGTGCAGCTCGCGCTCGCGCACGCCGCGGCCGAGATCGATCGCCGCGCCGCCGGTCGCGTAGCCCTCGGCGATCGCCTTCGAGAAGTCCGGCTTAGCGGCCAATGGTCCGCGTGGCCGTGCCGAGCAGGCCGCTCCGTCGAGCCGCGACGCGGTCAGAGGCCATACGACCGTCCGATCACGTCGAGCATGATCTCGTCCGTCCCGGCGCCGATCCGGTTGAGCCGCAGGTCGCGCCACGCGCGCTCGACCCCGTACTCCTTCATGTAGCCCGCGCCGCCGTGGATCTGGATGCACTCGTCGGCCACCTCGACCGCGATCCGCGACGCGTTCAGCTTCGCCATCGAGATCTCCCGCACGGGGTACTCGCCGTTGGCGTGGCGCCAGGCCGTCGTGTAGACGAGCTGCCGGGCGCCCTCGATCTTCGTCGCCATCTCGGCGAACTTGTGGCGGATGACCTGGAACCTGCCGATCGAGCGGCCGAACGCCTTGCGCTCCTGCGCGTACTGCAGCGTCTGGTCGAACACGCGCTGGGCGCCCGCGACGCAGCCCGCTGCGCCGATCAGGCGCTCGCCCTGGAGCTCCCACATGATGTGGTAGAAGCCCTTGCCGATCTGGCCCAGCACGGCGTCGGCGGGCACGCGCACGTCGGAGAACGCGAGCAGCGCGGTGTCGGAGGCGTGCATGCCGAGCTTCTCGAGCTTCTTCTCGCGGATCACGCCCGGCAGGTCCATGTCGACCAGGAACAGCGTGAAGCCGTCGTAGCCGGCGTCGGGGTCCGTCTTGGTGACGAGCACGATGTAGTCGGCGCGGTGGCCGTTGGTGATGTAGGTCTTCGAGCCGTTGATGACCCACTCGTCCCCATCGCGGACGGCGCGCGTCTTGATGCCGGACACGTCCGAGCCGGCATCGGGCTCGGTGATCCCGAGGCAGGAGATCTTCTCGCCCTTGATCGATGGCACGAGGTAGCGCTGCTTCTGCTCCTCGGTGCCGAACAGGAAGATCGGCGGGGTCGCCATGTCGGTGTGGACCGCGACGCCCATCCCGACGCCGCCGCACTTCGCGTGCACCATCTCCTCGGCGAGCACGAGGTTGCAGAAGTAGTCGCCGCCCTGGCCGCCGTACTCCTCGGGGTAGGAGAGGCCGAGCAGCCCGAGCTCGCCCATCCGCCGGAAGACCGAGTCGGGGAACGTCGTCTCCTCCCACTCGTCAGCGTGCGGTGCGAGCTCCTTGACCACGAACGCGTGGATCGACTCGCGCAGCTGCTCGTGGTGGTCGTTGAAGATGAAGTGCCTGCGGCGCGACCCGTGGTCGGGCTTGAGGACGTCGGTTTCGGTGGCGGCCATATCTGAACGCTAGCGGACAGATAGGCCGCCACCGGGAACCGTCAGGACTTCTTCTTCTTGGCCTTCTTCGTGGTCTTGCGCACCATCGTCACGCGCTGCGACTTCTTGCGCAGCACGCCGTCCGAGCCGCGCGTGACGAGCCTGATCGTCGTCCGAATGCTCTTCTTGCGCTTGAGGCGCTTGTAGGCCGACTTCTTGATCCGGACGGTGACGTTCCGCCGGCACCACGCCGACCATCTCCTTCGGCCACGACGACACGCGCGACGGCGACGAGGCGGGCAACCGCGAGATCCACTCCGGGCTGTTCGCGGCGTTCAACTACGACGCCACGCTCCAGCCCGACGGCCAGCGGGCGGACTCGACGGCGAACGCGAACGCGCTCGGCGGCACCAGCGAGGACAACCCCACGTACGAGAAGTTCCCCTTCGACGTTCCCGCGGGCGACGACAACGGGTCGTTCACCGTCAGCGTCACCTGGCAGGAGCCTGCGATCGACCTCGACGTCTATGTCTATCGCGAGCGCCCGAACGGCACCCTCGACCCGAACCCGGTCGCCACGTCGGCGAGCACGGCCGACCCCGAGCACGCCACCCGCTTCGAGCCGATCGCCGGCGATCCGATCAAGGCGGGCCGGTACTGGGTCTACGTCGACAACTGGTGCTCGAACGACACCGATCCCTTCGTCGTCAGGTTCTTCGACGGCAGCTGCACCGGCGACCCCGGGGCGCCGCTCTCGAACATCGACGAGGACGACTTCATCGGCCAGGTGACCTTCACGCCCTTCACCGCCGACAACGCGCCGCCGACCGCCGTCGGGATCGCGGGCCCCGACACCGGCACGACCAGCCAGGATCTCAGCTTCACCGGCTCCGGCACGGACCCCGAGGGCTCGGACCTGACCTACTCGTTCGACCTCGACGGCGACGGGCGCTTCGAGTACGACAACGCGAAGAACCCGACCGTGTCGACGCGCTTCGTCAACGCGGGCATCTACAGCGTCGGCGTGCGCGTGGCGGACGGCGCCGGCGGGGCGGCGTACGCGAGCAAGACGATCACCATCAGCGGGCGCTCGAGCGGCGCAACGCCCGGCAAGGGCGCCGCACTCGGGCTGCTCAGCTCCTTCAAGCTCAACCGCCCCGTGTTCGGCGGCAAGAAGAATCGCAAGCTGGTGGTGCGCTACCGCCTGCGCGAGGCCGGCCGCGCGATCCTCTCGCTCTACCGCGGCAGGAAGCGCATCTCGCGACTCTCGGCCGGCAACCGCCGCGCCGACCACACGTACCGCATCAACATCAGCCCGAAGAAGCTGCGCAAGGGCGCGACCTACACGGTCCGGATGTTCGTGCGCAGCGCCGACGGCAAGCGCACGCAGTCGGTGCGCCTGTCGGCCAAGCGCCTCTAGGAGCCAGGGCTCCAAGCTGGCACGGCGGCGCGGCCGGTAGGCTGCGCCGCCGGATGGCCCTCGTGCGCTACGACGTCGCGGATCGCGTCGCGACCCTCACGCTCGATCAGCCCGAAACGCGCAACGCGCTCTCCGACGAGCTGATCGACGAGCTGATGGCTTCCTTCGAGCGGGCGCGCGACGACGACGCGGTTCGCTGCGTCGTGCTCACGTCCTCGCACGAGAAGGTGTTCTCCAGCGGCGGCAACCTGGCGGGCTTCGCGGCCGACGTCCCGCTCGCGCACAAGCACGCCGCGATCGACCGCTTCCCGCGCCTGTTCCAGCTGATCGGGGAGCTCGGCAAGCCCAGCCTCTGTGCGGCCAACGGGCACGTGCTGGCCGGCGCGCTCGGCGTGGCGCTCGCCTGTGACCTGGTGATCGCGCGCGAGGGCGTGCGCTTCGGCACGCCCGAGATCAACGTCGGGGTGTTCCCGTTCATGATCATGGCGCTGATCTACCGCAACGTCGGGCGCAAGAAGACGAACGAGCTGCTGCTGCTCGGCGAGCAGATCTCCGCCGAGGAGGCCGAGCGGATCGGGCTCGTCAACCGTGTCGTGCCCGCCGAGGAGTTCGACGCGGCCGTGGCCGAGTGGGCGCAACAGCTGGCCGCGAAGTCGCCCGTGCTGATGCGGATGGGCAAGGACGCGATGTTCCGCCAGCAGGACATGGCGTTCGCCGACGCGCTCGCCTACCTGCGCGCGCAGCTGGCGATCGCCTTCGCGACGGACGACATCCAGGAGGGCGTGAAGGCGTTCTTCGAGAAGCGCGAGCCGGAGTGGACCGGCCGGTGAGCGCGTCGGTCGTCGCGCTGCGCTGCCGCACCTCCGACCGCACGCCCGGCGGGGTGCGCGGCGTCGATGCGCTGGCGGCGCGGCTGGCGCGGCTGCTCGGAGTCGAGGCGCGGCTGATCGGCTCGCCCGGCGACGGCCGCGCCGCGAGCTGGGAGGACGACCTGCGCGACTCGCGCGGATGCCTGCTCGAGGCCGGCGGCCAGGTCGACGATGCGCTGACCGCCGGCGACTTCCCCGTCCTGCTCGCCTCCGACTGCTCGATCTGCATGACGACGCTGCCGACGGTGCTGCGCCACCGGCCCGAGACGCGGATCGTCTGGCTCGACGCGCACGGCGACTTCAACACGCCCGCGACGACCACGAGCGGCTTCCTCGGCGGCATGTGCCTCGCGGCGGCGTGCGGGCGCTGGGACGCGGGGCTGGGCGTCGACGGCCCGATCGACCCCGCGCGCGTGGTGATGACGGGCGTGCGCGACCTCGAGGGCGGCGAGCGCGTCGAGCTCGAGCGCGCGGGCGTCGGCACCGCCGCGCCCGAGGCGCTCCCCGGCGCACTCGAGGACGAGGCGATCTTCGTGCACCTCGACCTCGACGTGCTCGACCCGAGCGTCTTGCCCGCGCAGTTCCCCGCGCCGGACGGCCTCTCGAGCGAAGGGCTGCGCGATCTGCTGGCCGAGCTGGCCGAGGGCTCGCGCGTCGTCGGCCTGGAGATCACCGCGTTCGAGGCGCCGGAGGACGAAGACGAGCGCGACCGGCTCGCCGCGATGATCGAGTCGGTCGTGGAGCCGCTGCTGTGAGCGCCCTGCGGCCGCTCGTGGAGGAGCTGCACGAGCGCCGCGCGCAGGCCCGCCTCGGCGGCGGCGCGGAGAAGATCGCCAAGCAGCACGCGGCCGGCAAGCTGACCGCGCGCGAGCGGCTCGCGCTGCTGATCGACGACGGCACCTTCACCGAGCTCGGTCTGCACGCGCGCCCGCACTTCTCCCAGCGCGCGATGGAGGGCCGCGACGCGCCCGCCGACGGCGTGATCACCGGCTACGGCAAGGTCGACGGCCGGATCGTCGCGGTGTGCGCCTACGACTTCACGGTGATGGCCGGCTCGATGGGGATGACCGGCGAGCTGAAGGTCACGCGCCTGCGCGAGCTCGCGCTCTCGAAGCGGATGCCGTTCGTGTGGCTGCTCGACTCCGCAGGCGCGCGCATCCAGGAGGCCGTCGGCTCGCTGTTCGCCGGCTCGGGCCACCTGT
>JBDTMF010000167.1:0-9475 GCA_039934455.1 Solirubrobacteraceae bacterium | reverse complement strand
ACGACCTGCCCAGCGCTGACGAGCGCGGCGCGTCCGCCGCGTCACGGATGACAGCGACGACAATCCCAAACGGTCCAAACTCACCGCCTCGGCGCTCCTCCGGCTGCATCCGTCTGAGGCCTCGGGCCGTGCTCAGATAGACGCAAAGGAAGTGGCGTCACCTCGAGCCGGTAGGTGCGGTGGCGCCGTGTGATATCGCGCGGGCGTCTCGGAGAGTCGGATCGGGTTCCGGGTGAGCCGCGCGCTGCGGCCGTTCTCGCCGGGGACTTGCACGATCGGCTCGAGGCCGAGGCGTTCGGCCAGCGCGAACGCTCCGGCGATGTCGTTCACGGCGCCTGCGGGCACGCCGGCGGCGGAAAGCGATTCGATCCATGCGGCGGTCGTGCGTCGCGAAAGGTGACGCTCGATCTCAGGGCGCAACTCGTCGCGGTGCGCGACCCTGTCCGTGTTGGTCGCGAAGCGGGGGTCCGAGGCGAGGCCGGGGGTACCGAGGACCTCGCACAGCGACGAGAACTGGCGATCGTTGCCGACGGCCAACACGACGTCCCCGTCCGCGGCCCGGTAGAGCTCATAGGGGGCGATGCTCGGGTGGGCGTTGCCCATCCGAGCGGCGACCACACCTGCCTGCGTGTATGCGGAGCCCTGGTTCGCGAGGGCGGCGAGCAAGGCCGAGAGGAGATCGACGTCGACTCGCTGCCCGCGGCCGGTCGCGTCGCGGTGACGGAGGGCGGTGAGGATGCCGATGCTCGCGTAGAGCCCGGTGATGACGTCGACCATCGCGACGCCGACCTTCTGCGGCTCGCTCTCGGGCGCGCCCGTGATGCTCATCAGCCCGCCGAGAGCCTGCACGAGCAGGTCGTAGCCGGGGAGGGCCGCGCCCTCCGCGCAGCGTCCGAACCCCGTGATCGAGCAGTAGATCAGCCGGGGGTTGACGGCTTGGAGTTCCTCGTAGCCGAGCCCCAGGCGGTCCATGACGCCCGGGCGAAAGTTCTCCACGACGACGTCGGCCCCCGCGGCGAGGTCGAGGACGCGCGCCAGGTCGGCGGGGTCCGTGAGGTCGGCGACGATGCTGTGCTTGTTGCGGTTGACGGCCTGGAAGTACGTCGTCTGGCCGTCGGGCGCGTACGGCGGCCCCCAAGCTCGCGTGTCGTCTCCGGTCCCGGGCCGTTCCACCTTGACGACCTCGGCGCCGAAGTCTCCGAGCACCATCGTGGCGAGCGGGCCGGCGAGCACGCGGGAGAAATCGAGGACGGTGAGGTTGCGCAGGGCGTCGGTCATGTGCTTTCCTTAGATATTCGAAAATCGAAGATTAGCCCATGAGGAGCCTGCACGTGTCTGCCTCCCCCGTTTCCGGCATCCGCCCCGATGACTTCCTGAACATCGATCATCTGCTCTCCGACGAGGAGCGGATGATCCGCGACACCGTCCGTTCCTACGTGCGCGACAAGGTCGTGCCGTACGTCGGCGACTGGTTCGAGGAGGGCCGGATCCCGCGCGAGCTGGCGACCGGGCTCGGCAGCCTCGGCCTCCTCGGGATGCACCTCGAGGGGTACGGCTGCGCCGGCGCCAGCGCGACGGCGTACGGCCTGGCGTGCATGGAGCTCGAGGCGGGCGACAGCGGCGTGCGCAGCCTCGTATCGGTCCAGGGCTCGCTGGCGATGTACGCGATCCACCGCTGGGGCTCCGAGGAGCAGAAGCTCGAGTGGCTGCCGCGCATGGCCGCCGGCGAGGCGATCGGCTGCTTCGGCCTGACGGAGCCCGACTCGGGATCCGACCCAGGGTCGATGCGCACGCGCGCCCGGCGCGACGGCTCCGACTGGATCCTCAACGGCGCGAAGATGTGGATCACCAACGGCTCGATCGCCGACATCGCGGTCGTCTGGTCCACCACCGCGGAAGGCGTCCGCGGGTTCCTCGTCCCCAAGGACGCCCCGGGTTTCACCGCGCCCGAGATCCACAAGAAGCTCTCTCTGCGCGCATCGGTGACGTCCGAGCTCGTCTTCGACGACGTGCGGCTCCCCGCCGACGCCCTGCTTCCCGAGGCGACGTCCCTGCGCGGCCCGCTGTCCTGCCTCAACGAGGCACGCTACGGGATCGTCTGGGGGGCCGCGGGCGCAGCTCGAGCGTGTCTCGAGGCCGCGCTGAGCTACAGCCTGGAGCGGATCCAGTTCGACCGCCCGATCGCCTCGTTCCAGCTCCAGCAGCACAAGCTGGCGACGATGGCGCTGGAGGTCAACCGCGCCACGTTGCTCGCCCTGCACCTCGGCCGGCTCAAGGACGACGGTCTGCTCCGGCCCGAGCACGTCAGCATGGGCAAGCTCGGCAACGTCAATGCCGCCCTCGACGTGGCGCGCACCGCGCGCCAGGTTCTCGGCGCGAACGGGATCACGCTCGAGTACCCGGTCATCCGCCACATGAACAACCTCGAGTCGGTCGTCACCTATGAGGGCACGGCCGACATCCACGCGCTCGTCGTCGGCGGCGCGCTGACCGGCATCCAGGCCTTCCGGTGAGCGCCGCGGCCATCAGTCGCCCCGGTGTCGTCGGCGGCGGCATCATGGGCACCGGCATCGCGGAGGTCTGCGCACCGGCCGGCCTCGACGTCGTGCTGTACAGCTATGCGTGAGCCGGAGCTGCACGCGGTTCGAGGGACGCTGTGATCGCACAGCCGTCGCGCCCGGGGACGACCCAGCAACACGCCGTCGACTGGCTGCGCCGTGCGATCGTCGGCGGGGAGCTGCGACCGGGCCAGCGCGTCGCGCAGGAGGACATCGCCGAGCGCATCGGTGTGAGCGTCGCGCCGGTGCGCGAGGCGCTCCGGGTCCTCGAGCAGGAGGGCCAGGTCACGTACCTGCCCCGCCGCGGGTACTTCGTGACCGAGCTGCGGGTCGCCGACCTCGAGGAGATCTATGCCCTGCGCCAGGTACTCGAGGCGCGCGCCGCCCGGCACGCGCTGCCGACGCTCGATGACGACGCGCTGCAGCGCCTCACCGGGGCGGCCGCGGACTGCGTGGACGCCGCCGAGACCGGCGACGTGGCCGCGGAGCTCGCCGCCAACCGACGGTTCCACTTCGCGATCGTCGAGTCCCCCGACCACCCGCACGTGCTGCGGCTCATCCGCCTGCTGTGGGACTCGACCGAGGCCTACCGGGCGATGTACTACAACTCGCCGGCCGAGCGCACGCATGCGGTGCACGCGCACGACCGCATCATCGCGGCCGTGCGGGCGGGCGACCCCGACGGGCTGGTCGCCGAGCTGGACGCCCACCGGACCCGTGCGCTCGACGTGCTTCGCGAGGTGCTGGCACCCGGCGACCGTCAGACGCCCTCGATGTAGACCGTCTTGGCCTTCGTGAAGAACTCGCGCGCGGTCGCCGTCTGTGCATCCGGGCGGGCGTCGGATTCGCCGTTGAGGTACACGACGCCGGCATCGAGCGTGCCGGCACAGCGGATCGCTGTGGCGAGATCGCGCGTGAAGATCGACCCGGACTGGCCGGGCTCGGTGGCGTTGGCGAGCTGCACGGCGTCGGCCGTGTCCGTCGCCCTGACCACGGTCAGCACCGGCCCGAAGACCTCCTCCGTGGCCAGGCGGGAAGCCGGATCGACATCGACGAACACGGTCGGCTGGACGAAGTAGCCCTCGGCCGGGTCGGACGCAATGCCGCCGCACGCGGGCTCCAGCCCTTCCCGAGCTGCCAGTCCGAAGTACTCGGTCACCGCCCGCAACCGGGCCGCCGAAGCCAGTGGACCGAGGTCCGTGCGCTCCTCGAGCGGGTCGCCGACCCGCAGCTTCGAGGCACCCTCGATCAGGCGCTCCGCCAGGTCGTCAAAGACCTCGTCGACGACGATGGCGCGGCGCGTGGCGGTGCATTGTTGACCCGTCGCGAGCATCGCGCCGCGCACAATGCTGCCGGCGGCACGATCGAGATCGGCATCCGCGAGCACGACGCTCGGGTTCTTGCCTCCGGATTCCAGCCGGGTCCTGAGCCCACGCTCGGCGGCCCGCAACTCGACGGGCCGGCGACTGGCGGCCGGTCCGGTGAACGTGACGCCGCGCAGCCCTACGCCGTTCAGAAGCGCGTCGACGGTCTCGGCGCCGGTTCCGGTCACGAGGTTCATCACCCCGGCCGGAAGGCCGGCGTCGACCAGCGCCGCGGTCACCAGCGCCGCCGTTGCGGACGCGACCACGGCCGGATTCCAGACGACGGTGTTGCCGAGCGCGAGCGCGGCGGCGAGCTTCCCGGCGGGGATCGCGCTCGACAGATTCCACGGAGTGATCGCGCAGACGACCCCAAGCGGCTCGCGCACCGTCCGGACCAGCGTCCCCTCGACGTGGCCCGGGAACAGCTCCCCCAGCGCGTGCTGGCAGTCCGTGCCGTGACGACGCAGAACGGCGGCAGCCCGGCACACCTCGTCGCGCGCGTCCCGGATGGCCTTGCCCTCCTCCAGGGCAAGCGTCGCGGCGATCGGCGCCATCCGCCGCTCGACGAGGCCGGCGGCCCGGGTGAGGATCTCACCCCGGTGCGGGGCCGGGACGCGCGCCCACGCGCGCCCGGCATCGGTCGCCGCGGCATAGGCGTCGGCGACGTCGGCCGCGCTCGCAGCGGCGAATCGTCCGATGAGCTGTCCCGGCTGAGCGGGGTTGCGCCGCTCGAGGCTTCTCTCACCCGGGCGCCATCGACCCGCGATGAAGAGCCCACCATCGCGCGCCCGCGCGTCCCCCGCAGTGACTGTCATCGCTCCACTCTGCCGTCGCGTCCGTCGCGCGGGGCACGTGACGACGCTGAATCGGTCCCGTCGGTTTCGGAAATCCTACGAAGCAAGGTATGTTCAGCCGGCCGTGGATGCGAACCGGCTCCAGGCGCTGACGCTCGGCGCGCTGCTCGATGTGGATCTCGGACTGGAGCTGATCGTCGGCGGCGAGGACGCGCGCGGACGCCGGATCGCGGGCGCGCACAGCATCGAGATCGAGCACCCAGCGACCTGGCTCGGGCGCGACTGGATCATGCTGACGACCGGGGTGCGCCTTCGCAACAACACCGAGGCGCAGCGACAGCTCGCCGCCGAGCTCGACGAGGTCGGTGTCGCCGCCCTGGGCTTCGGCGTCGAGGTGGTGTTCAAGCGCGTCCCGCCGACGCTGCTCGAGGAGGCGCGTTCCCGCGACCTCCCGGTGTTCACGATCCCACTGCGGACGCCCTTCCGCGACGTCATCAGCGCAGTCAACGCCTCGCTGCTGAGCAGCGAGGTGCGCGCGATGCAGCGGCTGTCGTCGTTTCACCTCTATCTGATCGAGGCGCTGGAGGAAGAGAACCCGCGCCGCGTGGTGATCGCGCGGCTTGCCGCCTTCGTCGATGCGACGGTCACGCTCTTCCTCCCGGACGGGACGGTCGCCGAGGCGACCGGACCGGCGCCCGCCGAAGCGATCTGGCATGAGATCACGTGCCGCCCCGCCGCGCTGGTGCAGTTCGACGACGATGGCTGGGAGACGATCGCCACCCCGCTACGGAGCGCGACGACCGACCACTATTGGCTCGCCGTGTCGCGCCATCGCTCGCAGCCGATGCCGCGCGTGACGCGCGCCGCGGCGAGGGCGACTGCGCCGATCCTCACCGCGCTCGCGCGCCTGGAGGACTCGGTCAACAAGCAGGAGCGCGCGATCCAGGGCGCACTGCTCGACGCGTTACTGGACGGCGATGACTCCGACTTCGGCGCGCTGGCCGCGCGGGCGGCGGCGCTGGGCATCGACGGCGCCGCACCGGCCAGCGTCGTGGTCGCCGGCTTCGCGTCGCCCGGACCCCCGACGGCGTTGCGGCCCTCGATCGAAAGGGCGCTGCAGCAGCGGCTGTTGCCCTTTCTCGCCGGCACGCGCGATCAGGCGTGCGTCGCACTGATCCAGGCACCGCCGCACGACGTGCGCGCCGCCGTCGAGCAGGCGCTGGCCGCACAGCCCGCCGCGGTCGCCGGCATCGGACGGCCCGTCCACGACATCGCCGCCATCCCGCACTCGCTGCGCGACGCCGAGATCGCGCTGGAGCGCACCCGGGCCGCCCCGACGCGCCGCGTGCTCGCCTTCGAGGACCTCGACCTGGCCACGCTGATCGCCACCGAGCTCGGGAACGAGCGCCTGGTGTTCAAGGTCGACCAGATCATCGGGGCGCTCCGCGTCAATCAGGGCCTGTTCGACACGGTCGTCGCGTACTTCGACCACGACCTCGACATCATGCGCACCTCCAAGGCCTTGCATCTGCATCACAACTCGCTGCGTTACCGGCTGGGTCGCGTCGAGCAGATCCTCGGGCGCCCGTTGAAGGACCCCGCGACGATCGCGTCGCTCTACATCGCGCTAGCCGCGAGCTTGCCGCACCGTCGGCCTTCATGAGATCCACGAGGTCGAGACCAGTGATTCGTTGAATCACCGATAGCGGCGACACCGTGGGCGGCTCGATCCTGGTGGCATGAACGTCGGCGTCCCCGCAGAGATCAAGCCCGATGCGCGCCGGGGCGGCTGTTTCGAGACGTCGCGCCCGACGACGCATTCGTCCATGAGGCCGTCGCCGCCGCGGTGCAGACCGCGCTGAGGGCCTGACACAAGGAGGCAGGATGAGCACCCCCAGCACGCATCACGCCCTGTGGCATCCGTTCGCCGACATGGGCAGCGTCGACGGTCACCGGATGGTCATCACGAGGGCCGAGGGCGCCTGGGTGTGGGATGACGGCGGGCACCGATATCTCGACGCGACCGCATCCCTGTGGTACGCGAACCTCGGTCACGGCCGGCACGAGATCGCCGACGCGGTCGCGCACCAGCTGCGGACACTCGACGCCTACAGCATCTTCGGCGACTACGCCAACGAGCCGGCGATCGAGCTCGCCGACCGCCTCAGCGCCCTGGCACCCGTGCCCGGCAGCCGCGTCTTCCTGGGCTCGGGCGGCGGCGACATGATCGACACGGCGGCCAAGATCGCCCGCCGCTACCACGCGCACAACGGTGAGCCGCAGCGCGTGCACCTGATCGGCCGCACCGGCGGGTATCACGGAACGCACGGCATCGGCACGAGCGTCGGCGGGATCGCCGCGAATGCCGAGGGCTTCGGGCCGCTGATCGCCGACGCATCGAGCGTGCCGCATGACGACGCGGAGGCGCTCGAGGCCGAGATCCAGCGCCTTGGCGCCGAGCGCGTCGCGGCATTCTTCTGCGAGCCGGTGATCGGGGCCGGCGGGGTCCATCTCCCGCCCGACGGGTACATCGAGTCCGCCGCCGAGATCTGCCGGCGCCACGGCGTCCTCTTCGTCGCCGACTGCGTGATCTGCGGCTTCGGCCGCCTGGGCACCTGGTACGGGATCGACCGCTGGCCCGTTCGACCCGACCTGATCGTTGTCGCCAAGGGCCTCTCCGGCGGCACGATGCCCGTCGGCGCGCTGATCGTCGCGCCACACGTCGCGGAGCCGTTCTTCACCGGCCGGCCCGGGGCGCCCGTGCTGCGCCACGGACCGACCTATGCCGGACACCCGTCCTGCTGCGCCGCGGCCAACGTCGCGCTCGACATCTACGAGCGCGAGGAGCTGATCGAGCGCGGGTGGACGCTCGAGAAGCCGCTCGCGGCGGCGCTCGCGCCGCTTGCCGACCATCCGCTGGTCGGCGACGTCCGGGCCGGCCTCGGGTTCCTGGCCGGCATCGACGTGACCCCGGAGGCGCTCGCCGCCGACCCCGGGATCGTGCGCGGCTGGCAGCTCGCGTGCCGCCAGGCCGGCGTCCTCGTGCGGCCGCTCGCGAAGGGCATCGCGGTGTCGCCGCCCCTGATCTGCGGGCGCGACGAGATCGCGCTGATCGCGGCCGGGATCGCCGAGGCGCTCGAGCGCATCGGCGCGACGTCCGCCGCAGCCCTGTAGTGAGCGGCGCTGCGGTCAGTCGCCCTCGTCGAGCGCGGTCATCGCCGCATCGATGTCGATCTCTCCGCGCGCGAGCGCCTCGAGCGTCTCGAGGCGCCCGTGCTCGGGCGGCCCCAGGCCGAGCCGGTCGATCATCGCGTCGACCCGCGCCCGCGCGGTGGGATAGCTGACCCCGAGCCGGCGCTCGACCTCTTTCATGTTGCCGCGCGAGCGCAGAAAGAGCTCGAGCAGCGCGCGACCGTCGGGCTCCAGCGAGCAGAACGCGCACGTGCTGAACGATCCCGTCAACTCCGTGCCGCAGTTGCCGCACGACAGGCGCGTGATCAGCAGTTCCGAGCGGCAGACGGGGCAGCCCGCCGGCGGATGGCGGTCGTGTCCGTGGCTCATGGCGTCCTGACGACCACGTCCGAGAACGCGGCCTCGATGTCGAGGGCGCGAGCGCCCGATCCGCGCAGCGCGTGACGCTCCGACCCGAGGGCGTCGACGCGCGAGTGGCGCCCCGTCACCGTCACCGTCGCGTCCGCGTCCGCGTCGAGGACCACCTCCAGCGACGCGCTCTCGGCGCACAAGCGCCAGTCCCCGCCGCGCGGCGCGCCCGTCACGACCGCTGCCCCCGAGATCACCCGCAGATCGAGGGCCCCCGCGGCCCGCTCGATGCGGGCACTGCCGGCCTGCACCACGGCTCGCACCGCGCCGTTCATGCCCCACACGGAGAGCACGGCTCCGATCACCTCGGCGTCGAGGTCGAGCCCCGGATTCACGCGCACCGCCAGCCGGCCGCCGCCCTGCCTGCTCTCGAAGCGGAAGCCGTCCGGCGCCGAATCGCTGACCACGAGCACGTCGCCCTCACGCCGGACGCGGTGGTTGCCGCCCTCGACGAGCACCTCGGCGACGTGCGGGTCGGCGACCACATCGACGGCCTGATACGCAGACCGCAGCCGCACGGTCCGCGCGCCGCCGGCCGGCGCGTCGAGCAGGCGGGCCGCCTCGGCCGGCGCCAACCGGCCGGCCGCGACCGCTTCGAGGACCTCGCGCCGGTTCATGGCGCCTCGCTGCCGCCGATCTCCACCACGCGCCGCTCCTCGTGCAACGCGGCGAACGAGTGGCACCAGGTCGCGCCCGGCCAGCGGTACTCCACGATCCCGGCCGCGGGCCGATAGACGGCGGTGTACAGCGTGCCGAACCCGGCGTCGTAGCTCGTGCTGCGCATCGGGGCGTCGAGCATGCCGTCGATCACGTCGGCTTCGGGCTTCTTCAGCAGCCCGTCGAGCCGGTCGAGGCGCTCGACGCTTCGCGTCCAGCGCGCGTGCTCGGGCCAGTCCACGACGCCCTGGTGGTTGGTGGTGGCCCGGTCGGAGGTCACGACGGTCCGCTCGCCCGGAGCCAGCCAGACCGTCGCATGCTTCGCAGCGCGGTCGACGAGCGTGACGTTGTAGGCGGCCTGCACGGGGATGCGCTCCAGCGCGGCGACGCCCTCCGCGACGGTGGTGCAGGTCTCGAGCACGTATCGGATGACGAGCGGGATGCTGAAGCCGCGCCCGCTGCACCGCCGCCCGCCGAACGTGAACGACACGGCCAGCCCGCG
>JBDTMF010000166.1:0-9501 GCA_039934455.1 Solirubrobacteraceae bacterium | reverse complement strand
CCGACCCCAAGCCGGCGATCCGCAGCGAGGAGAGGACCGCGAAGCGCAGGGCCACCGAGAAGAAGCTCGTCCGCCTGCCCGCACCCGCAAGCCGAGCCGTCGCGCGAACCCCGACGCCGACGCCGGCGAGAACGGTCCACCACCACACGAGCCGGGCCACGACGAAGTCAGCCCCCACGAGCCACGAGCAGGCCCCGATCTCCCCGGCCCAGGCGGGAACCCAGGACTTCTCGTTCGAGCAGTCCGCCAACCCCGCCCCGGCCGCCCCGGCCGCCGCACCATCCACCGGAGGAGGGGAGTTCGAGCCATGATCCGCCGACTCGTTTGCTTGACGCTCGCCGCCGCTTCCGCGGTCGCGGTAGCTCCGCCCGCAGCCCACGCAGGCCAGTACGCCGTCACGGCTTGTTTCGACAACATCAACAACTCCTGGCAACCGAACCGCAGCAACGGCTCCGCAGACGCCTTCATCGAGTGTCCGGGTGGGATGTCGGTGAACGGGCGGCTCACCGAAGGCATGGCCGCGCGCAACACCGGGGGTACGGCGTCAGCGCCGGGGTACTCCAGCGCGAGGGTCTTCTTCGACGCGCCTCCCGGGGCACGCATCGTGCGCGTCACCGGGGAGATCAACCAGACGAGTACCGGCGGCTGGCAGGCCGGCATCCGTGACGAGACGCTGGGCCAATGGCTCTGGTGCGGAACGGGTTGCCAGAGCACGTTCGGATACTGGACGGCTTTCGACATCGGTGGCCTCTCGACGGGCCGTGTCTCTGCGCTGGTGATCTGCGGCCGGACCACCTGTCCTCGCGACGCTCTCTACGCGCTGGCCGCGCTGCGGAAGGTAACGGTCGTACTCGCGGAGGACAGCGCTCCGAGCGTCTCCATCTCGGGCGGATCGCTCGCTGCAAGGGGCTGGCGCAGGGGCTGGCAAGACGTCGTCGTGGGGGCCAACGACGGAGTCGGCATCCGAAGCACCGGCGTGCTAGTTGACGGCCAACTGCAAGCCACCCTGGAACGTCCCTGCGACGCGACTCGCGCAGTGCCCTGTCCAAACGGAGGCGACTCGTTCCCGATTGAAACCGCGAGACTCTCCGACGGACTACACACTCTCGCGGCTGCGGCAGTGGACTCGGCGGGGAATCGTTCTCAGGTGACCCGGCGCGTTGGCGTCGACAACACCGCACCGGACGGACCCTCCGCCCTGGGAGTGGATGGTGGCACGGGGTGGAGAGGGACGAACTCGTTCCGACTTCATTGGGCCAACCCTCGTCAGTCGGCCGCCCCGATCGCGGGTGCATCGATCGAGCTGTGTCTGATCGCCCCTGTCGCGTCAGGAGCCACATGCGTCACCCCGACCCTGTCCGGCGCGGGCTTGAGCTCGGTGGCCGGTATCCATGTTCCCAGCCCAGGTCAGTGGCGAGCTCGGGTCTCGCTACGAGACTCGGCCGGGAATCAGAACCCCCTCAATATGGCCGAGACGATCCTGCGCTTTGACGATCGAGCGCCAACGCTCGGCTTCTTGCCGCCATCTCCGGAGCGGCCGACACTGGTGCGAGTCAAGGCTCAGGACGTCGGCTCGGGCCTCGGCGTGCAGGAGATCCTTCTCACCCGGCGTGGAAGCTCAACGTCGACCAGCCTCCCGGTGGTCATGGACAGGAACGGGTTC
The DNA here is from genome assembly GCA_039934455.1 of Solirubrobacteraceae bacterium. GTDB lineage: Bacteria > Actinomycetota > Thermoleophilia > Solirubrobacterales > Solirubrobacteraceae > DASQFQ01. The sequence continues at coordinate 7,838 of JBDTMF010000166.1, read as the reverse complement.
TCGGCAACGGTCGATGACGAGCACCTCGCGGACGGGATCTACGACCTGCGAGCCCGCGCGAGGGACCTGGCTGGCAACGAACGCTCGACGGATCGGCGCACGGACGGGAAGAGCGCCGCACTGGCCCTGCCGCTCCGGATCAAGACCAGTCTCCGTGTCGGCAAGCGAAAGCGGGTTCGTGCACGGGGAGCCAACGGCAAGCGTCGATACCGCATCGTCCTGATCGAGAAGCCGCGCAGCCGATACGGGCGCACCATCCTGCTCCGCGGCCGGCTGACCAGTCCGGGTGGGAATCCGCTTGTCGCCCGCAACATCGATGTGCTTGCGCAGACGCATCTGCCGGCGGCGCCATGGCGGCCGATCGCGACCCTTCGGACGAGCAAGACCGGTCGTTTCGTCTTCAGAGCGCTCCGGGGACCGAGCCGAACCCTCCGTTTCCGCTTCGGGGGCAGCGACACCATCCGCGGCCGGACCGCCGTCGTGCGGCTCGGCGTCCGCGCCGCCTCGTCGATCTCAGTCGATCGGCACCGCGTCGTCAATGGCGAGGGCGTCACGTTCCGTGGCCGTCTGCGGGGCCGGCCCTTCCCCTCCTCCGGCAAGCTCATCGAGGTCCAGGCGCGGGCGCGCGGGCGCTGGCTGACGTTCGGAACCACGCGAGCGCACGCCAGGACGGGACGCTGGTCGCTTCCATATCGGTTCTCGGCCACGCGCGGCAACGTGCGCTACCGGTTCCGTGTGCGAATCCCCAGGGAGTCTGGATATCCGTATGAGACGGGAACGTCGCGGTCAGTCAAAGTCACGGTCATAGGGCTCTGAGCGCAACTTCTGGCGCCGGGGATGTATGTCGTCAACGGAACCTTCGAGAGAGGCGGCACCAATGCGGAAAAGGCTGAGTTACGGAAACGTCGTCTCATCCCTGGCGCTGTTCATCGCGCTGGGAGGAACCTCGTACGCGCTGACCCTGCCCCGCAACAGCGTCGGCGCGAAGCAAATCCGTCGGGGCGCCGTGAGGTCGAGCGAGGTCAAGGATCGGTCGCTCGGAGTGCGGGATATTTCCACGACGGCTCGTAGGACTCTTCGCGGACAAACGGGCGCCACCGGGACGACCGGCCCAACCGGTCCGCCCGGCGCATCCGGTGTGACCTACCGTGCGGCGGTCAGCTCAGCTGGCAGCAGAATCCGCGGCAACGCGGTCACCGCGGGAACGCGCGGAATGAATGAGTTCCTCGTCGCATTTGATCGTTCAGTTGACGACTGTGTCTCAACCGCGACGCTGGCTACGGTCGAAGGCGGCGGGATCGTCACACCCCCGGCCGGACGTATCACCGTCGCTCGCGAAGGCGGGAGCGTGCTGGTCAGGACCTACGACGCGGCAGGCAGCCCGACGAAGCTCCCCTTCCACCTCATCGTCGCCTGCTGACCTAGCCGCTCACTCCCTGCTCCTCCAGCCAGTTCGCGACCGCCGGCGAAGGATTTCCGTCGAACTCGGCTCTCGAGGCGTGGCGGAGGAGGTCCTCCCCGTCCTCGTCGAGCTGGTCGCGGCGGAAGGCGAGGTAGGTCGCGACGGCGGTGGCCATCTGCAGGGAGGGGATCTCGGCCTGGGGGTCGAGGGCTCCGGCGGATTCGGCGAGGCGTTGCTCGATGTCCTCGATTGCGGTGACCGGTTCGTCGGCGTCCTCGAAGCGGAGGAGGAAGTCGGCGAGGTCGTCGTCGGTGCCGGAGGGGTCGCAGACCTCGACGGCGCGGTGGACGACCTGGGCGAGCGTGATCGGATCCGGTTCTGTCGGCATCCGGCTGCCTTACCCAGCCGCGAAACTCTCCATCCGCTCGATCGTCGCCTCGATCTCCTGGAAGGTCGTCCGGGGGTTGATGGTGCAGAGCCGGAGCACGGTCTGGCCTCGGAGCACCGTCGTCGACGGTGCGGCGTAGCCGTCAGCGACGGTCGCGGCGGAGATGGCTGACTCGTTGCCCTCGGCGCGGGCGAAGCAGACGATCCCGAGCTGGGCCGGCGTGACGATCTCCCAACCGGGTCGGGAGCGGAGCACGGCTTCGGCGTGCTCGGCCAGAGCGATCCCGTGCGCGATCGCCGAGCGGAAGGCGTCGAGCCCGAACACCTGGACCGACAGCCACAGCTTGAGCGCGCGGACGCCGCGCGTGAGCTGGATGCCGCGGTCGCGGAAGTTGACCTCCTCGACGAAGGTGTCGCGCAGGTACTCGCCGCTCATGGTGAAGGTGCGCTCGAGCAGGCCCGGCTCGCGGATCAGGAGCGCGCCGGCCTCGTAGGGCTGGAACAGCCACTTGTGTGGGTCGATCGTCAAGGAGTCCGCCCGCCCCATCCCGGCCAGAGCCTCCTGCCCCGCCGGGCAGAGCGCCGCCGACGCGCCGTAGGCGCCGTCGACGTGGAACCAGAGCTTCTCGCGCACGCACAGGTCCGCCAGCTCGTCCAGCGGATCGACCGCGCCCGTGTTCGTGGTCCCCGCGTTCGCCACGAGCGCGAACGGCGTCAATCCCGCCGCGCGGTCGGCTGCGACCGCAGCAGCGACCACGCCCGCGGGAAGGCGGAACGTGGAGTCCGACGGCAGCACCCGCACCTCCCGCTCGCCCATCACCTTGAGGTCGCGCAGGATCGACGCGTGGGCCTGGTCGGACAGGTAGACGACGCCGCCGGCGCCTCCTCGTGCCTCGCGCGCCGCCACCAGCGCGTTCAGCGAGGCCATCGAGCCGCCGCTCACCATCAGCCCCTCAGTCCCGGGAGGCATCCCGCACCACGAGCGCAGCCAGTCCAGGACCGTGAGCTCGACGGTCGAGGGTCCCGACGCGGCGACCCATGACGTCCCGAGCAGGTTGAAGCCCGACGCGATGGCGTCGGCCAGCGTCGAGATCAAGTTCGAGGGCGAGCCGATGCGGGCGAAGAAGCGCGGGTGGATCGTGCGCGCGGTCCAGGGCAGCACCTCGTCGAAGAGCCGGTCCAGAGCGGCGTCCGGATCGCCGGGCGCGTCGGGCGCGGGGCCGCCCAACACGGCACGCAGCGCCTCCGCGTCCCCCACGGCCAACGGAGGCTGGGAGTCGAGCGTCTCCCAGTGCTCGACGATGCGGTCGATGACCCGGTAGCCGAGTCGGCGCATCTCCTCGGGCGGGAGCTCCAGTGGTGGTGTCACCGCCAGATCCTGACGCACCTTGCGTTACGACCCGCATGAACCCTTGCCTTCGCGCTCTGCTGATCGCCGTCCTCGCGCTCTGCGCCCTGCTCGCACCCGCCGCGGCGCAGGCGCGCGACCTCCTCGCCACGACGGTCAGCGCCGCGCGCAACCAGGACCGCGACTGCACGACCAGGCTCCTCGGCGGCCCTGCCCAGCCCACCACCAGGCTCACCTCGCCCGCCGGCGGCTGGATCACGGCGCGGCTCGACGGGGACGGGCCCGGCGACTGGGACCTCGCGATCTTCGAGACCGAGACCGGACGGCTGGTCGCCGGGTCCGCCGCCTTCGGCGACATCGAGATCGCGGAGGGGATCGTCGGCACCGGCGCGCCGCTCGCCGTCCAGGCCTGCCGCCGCACCGGCGACACGCGCACCGCGAAGCTCACCGTCTCCCTCGACCCCGTCAACGCCACCACCCCGGTCAAGGCCCAGCTCGTCAAGGTCTCCGTCCCGAACCGCGCCCGCAACGCGCAGCTGGAGAAGCTCGGCCTCGACCTCACCGAGCACGCGCGCCCCGGTTACCGCGAGGCCGTCCTCTACGGAGCCAAGGACGCGCGGAAGCTGCGCGACGGCAAGTTCACCTTCACGACCGAGGTCACCGACCTCGTCGCCAAGGACCGCGTCGCGCGCGCCCAGGAGCGGCGCGCGAGCAACGCACGCTCGCTGCCGAGCGGCCGCAGCGGAACCTACCGCCGCCTGCCCGACTACGGCGAGGACATGAAGAAGCTGGTGCGCGAGAACCCCGGCCTCGTCAAGCCGATCACGCTCAAGAACAAGACCTACGAGGGCCGGACGGTCGAGGGCATCGAGATCACCGGCGACGTCAACGCCCGCGACGGCAAGCCGATCTTCCTCAACATGGGCGTCCACCACGCGCGCGAGTGGCCGAGCGGCGAGCACGCGATGGAATGGGCCTTCGAGCTGATCCGCGGCTACAAGGCCGGCGAGGCCCGGACCGTCAACCTCGTCGACAACACCCGCAACATCATCGTCCCGATCGTCAACCCCGACGGCTTCAACCTCTCGCGCGAGGCGGGCGAGGCCGAGGGCGCCGGAACCGGCCGCCCCTACGGCGACGAGACGGTCAACATCGCCAGCCACCCCTATGAGTACCGGCGCAAGAACTGCCGCCTCGCCGACGACTCCGCGGCCGGCAACTGCACGCAGCCGTCGGTCGGACTGGCCGAGCCGGGCGTCGACCCGAACCGCAACTACGGCGGCTTCTGGGGCGGCCCGGGCGCCGACACCAACCCGCTGACCCAGAGCTACCGTGGCCCCGGCCCGTTCTCCGAGCCGGAGACCCAGAACATCCGCGACCTCGTCTCCACCCGCCAGGTGATGACGCTGATCACGAACCACACCTCGTCGGACCTCGTGCTGCGCCCGCCGGGCCTCCAGGTCCAGGGGCCGTCGCCCGACGAGGGCATCTACAAGGCGCTGGGCGACTCGATGGCGGCCGAGAACGGCTACCTCTCCCAGCTCTCCTACCAGCTCTACGACACGACCGGGACGACCGAGGACTGGTCCTACTACGCGACGGGGGGCCTCGGCTTCACGTTCGAGATCGGCTGCGGCGACCTCAACCGCGCCGCCGGCACCTGCGACCAGGGCAACTTCCACCCGAGCTACGCCGAAGGGGTCACCGACGAATGGGAGGGCACCTCGAAGGTCGCCGACCCGATCCCCGGCACGGACGGCAACCGCGAGGCCTACTACCTGGCGAACGAGTTCGCGGCCGACCAGAGCAAGCATGCGGTGCTCGAGGGCAGCGGCCCCGCCGGCGCGATCCTGCGCGTGAAGAAGGACTTCAAGACCAAGACCTTCCCGCAGCCCGACGGCAAGCCGATCGCGATCGACGACCACCTGAACTCGACCATGCAGATCCCGGCCGACGGGCGCTTCCAGTTCAACCTCAACCAGTCCACGCGGCCGATCGTCGCCGTCGACAAGGGCCGGCCCGCGAGCGGGCCGCCGAGCCCGCCGCAGACCTTCAACGGCGATATCTCGGGCGCGGCTCCGGGCGGCGACTCCGAGTCCAACGACCCCGCCAACTCCAACGACCACCCGTTCACCGTCCCGTCCGCGGGCGTCGACAACGCCCGCGCGAGCGTGCGCATCGACTGGCAGACGCCGACGACCGACTGGGACATGAAGGTCTTCCTCGACGGCAACGGCGACGGCGACTCCTACGACGCGGTCGACAAGGAGGTCGGCACCTCCGCGCAGGGCACGACGACCTACGAGGAGACAACGATCGCCGAGCCGACGCTCCAGCCGGGCAAGAAGTACGTCGCGCGGGTGACGAACTTCGCGGCGGCCGAGCCCTACACGGGCAAGATCACCTTCGGCGGGCCGCCGCCGAACGAGCCCGCCAGGACGGAGTCGTGGACGCTGACCTGCGAGCGCCCCACCGGCGAGGTGCTCTCGAGCCAGCCGATCACGATCGCGCGCGGCCAGCGCCAGACCCCCGACCTGTCGGCCTGCGCGAGCGCGATCGGCGCGAGCGCGACGCCGGCGGCGGCGGCCCCGGCCTCGGCCCGGACCCCCGCCTGCGCGTCCGCCGCGATCCTGCGCTCGGTGCGCGCCCGACCCGCCGGCGCGGGCGTGCGGCTGGAGTTCTCCAAGCGCGTCGCGCAGAAGGTCAACGTCGACGTCTTCCAGGTCGCGGCCGGGCGGCGCGAGGTCGGCGAGCGGCTCGTCGCGCGCTTCCGCAGCCAGGGCGGCTCGTTCACCTGGAACGGCCGTTCCAAGCGCAAGCGCGTGCGACCCGGCTACTTCTTCGCTCGCTACGCGATCAAGCTCCCCGACGGCACCGCTGACGTGCGCCGCAAGGTCTTCCGCCTCAAGGACGGGCGCTTCACGGCGCGCCCGGACTTCTACCGCCGCGAGAGCTGCGCGCTGCTGCGCTCCTACAAGCTCGAGCGGGCGGCCTTCGGCGGATCCACCAGGCGGCCGCTGCGCACGGCCTTCCGCCTCACCCGCGCGTCCACCGTGCGGCTCGACGTGCTGCGCGGCAGGCAGGTCGTCAAGACGCTCGTGAAGTCACGCCGTTTCGCGGCCAACCGCACGCACCGGGCAACGCTCAAAGCGAGCGGGCTGCGCACGGGCGACTACAAGGTGCGCATCACGGTCCGCCGCGCGGGCAGCAAGACCACGACCTCGACGCTGACCACGCGCAAGCTCTAACCGGGACCCGCGGGCGGTCGCGCGCTTGCCGCGCGGCCGCGGCTCACGGCAGCGCCTCCACCGCGCGGTCGAGCCCGTCGAGCTGGCGCGCGAGCGAGGCGTCGGGGGCCGGGAGGGCGGGTGGCGCGCCACCGCCCCCAGCGCTGGTGAGCGCGACGATCAACACGATCATGGCGGCGGGCAGGCCGACGCCGACGGCAGCCGCGCGTCGACTGACCCGCGACTCGCGGCGGCCGACGGCGAGCACCGCCGTCACCCCGGTCGGGTCCGCATCGAGCAGCGCGATCGCCGCGGCAGCGGACCGCGGGCGATCGCCAGGGTCGGGCGCCGTCAGCCGGTCCGCGAGCGCATCGAGCGCGCCGTCCCCCGGCTCGAGGCAGTCGCGCAGCAGCATCCCGAGCGCGTAGAGGTCCGAGACGGCGGTCGCGGCCTCGCCGTGGAGCACCTCGGGAGCGAGGTAGCGCATGGTGCCCATGACGCCGCCGGTCTGGGTCAGCGCCGTCGCGCCCTCAGGCTGGGCGATGCCGAAGTCGGTCAGCCGCGCGCGCCCATCGCGGCCCATCAGGACGTTGGCGGGCTTGACGTCGCGGTGGACGATGCGCGCCTCGTGAACGTGCTGGAGTGCCTCGAGCAGCCGCCGCACGAGCCCATCGCAGTCGAGCTCACGCCCGTCACGCAGGTGCTCGGCGAGCGTGCCGCCCTCGACGTACTCCATCACGAGGTACGGGCTCGGATCGTCGCCGAAGTCGAACACACGCACGAGGTTGGGGTGCGAGAGGCCGGCGGCGACGCGCGCCTCGCGGCTGAAGCGGCGGACGTAGGCCTCGTCGCCGGCGAGCACGTCGGAGAGCGCCTTGATCGCCACGGGGCGGGCGAGCCGCTCGTCACGCGCGAGCCAGACGGCTGCCATCCCGCCCGTGCCGAGCCGGCGCTGGAGCGTGTAGCGGCCCTCGGCGAGGGTGGCGCCGTCCGCGAAGCCGGTCATCGCTTCCCGTGTCCCTTCGCCTTGCCCTTGTCCTTCTTGGGCTTCTTCCCGTGCGCTGGAGGAGCCGGGGCGACGGTCGCGGCGGGCGCCGGTGTCGCGGGCGTCGGCGCCGGGGTGATCTCGGCACGGACGCGGCGGCTCGCCTGCAGCGCCCCGGTCAGCAGCCGCCCGGCGTCGTCGCTCGAGATCTCGTCGCGATCGCGGGCCGCCCGCACGCTCGCCCGGAAGGCGACGAGCGCGCGCCGGACCCCGTCTGCGTCACGCGCCGCTGCGGCCTCGCGCGCCTGGTCGACCCGCGCCGCGAGCTGGTCGCGTTGCGTCCCGCTCAGTCCTCCGCCACCGCAACCTGCGGCCGCGAGGAGCACGGCCACGCCAATCGCCGCGGCTGCCCTCAAGGCTAGTGTCGTGAGTCGGTATTTCGTGTGCAGGAACCGGCCCGGATGGTCGTGTCTGGCGGTCGGCGACAAA
>JBDTMF010000165.1:0-9506 GCA_039934455.1 Solirubrobacteraceae bacterium | reverse complement strand
CACGGCGGTCTCGGGATCCTGCTCCCAGTACTCGAGGAAGTCGTTGCCGGAGACGTCGGCCTTGTTGCCCATCGAGACGCAGGAGGAGAGCCCGATCCCGCGCGCCGCCGCCTCGTCGATGGCGGCGATCCCGAACGCTGCGCTCTGAGAGGCGAACGCGACGCTGCCGGCCGACAGCGCGGCGGGTGCGAACGTGGCGTTCAGGGCGGTCTGGTGATGGAGGTTGGCAACCCCGAGGGAGTTGGGGCCGACCATGCGCATGCCGGCGGCCCGGCAGACGGCGAGCAGCTCGTCCTGCCGCGCGCGGCCCTCCGAGCCGACCTCGGCGAACCCGGCCGTGAGGACGACGAGCGCGCGTACGCCCTTCTCCGCGCACTCGCTCGCGGTCTCGAGCACCGCCGCCGTGGGCACCGCGATGACAGCGAGCTCGACGTCGCCTTCGACGTCCGCGATCGAGCGGATTGTGGGCCGGCCCGCGACCTCTCCGCTGCGCAGGTTGACGAGGTGCAGCGGTCCCGAGAAGCCTGAGGCCAGCAGGTTTCGCACGACCTCGCCGCCCAGGGTGTGGGGCCGGCGAGACGCCCCGATGACCGCGACCGACGCGGGTCGCAGGACATGGGCGACGGCCGCGACGTTCGCGGCGCGCTGGTGATCCTCGAAACGCCGCCGCGCATCCGGCGACAGCGAGGTTGGGAACTCGAGCTCGATGACATCGTCCACGCTGCTCACGGACACCGGGAAGCCCGAGTCGTGGAACACCCGGAGCATGCGGTGGTTGGAGCGCAGGACGCTCGCCGTGAACGTCGTGATGTCCGCCCGCGACGCGGCCTGGGCGAGGTGCGCCAGCAGAACGGTCGCGATCCCGTGCCCGTGCCAGTCGTCGGCCACCGCGAAGGCGACCTCGGCGCGACCCGGTTCGCCCACGAGGTAGGTGCCGTGGCCGACCACCTCGTCCTCGGGCCCCCGCACGGCGAGCAGCGACAACCCGTGCGCAGGCACAGCCGCGGCGTGCGCGGCGCGGTCGAGGTTGATGCCGGCGGAGAAGAAGCGGAACCAGCGCGACTCCTCCGACAGCGAGGTGAGGAACGCGCGCAGCCGCAGCTCGTCTTCGTGCGTCGACGGACGCACGTGGATGGTCGAGCCGTCGCGCAGGACGATGTCTGCGTCGGGGACCGCCGTCGCGGCGCTGATCACTTCGAGCCGACCACCATCCCGTCGAGTATCGCAGTGGACTGCCGGTAGACGATGACGCACATCGCGAGCGTGGTCACCACGCTCCAGAACAGGACCCGGGGGAAGATGTCGCCCTCCTTGCCGGCCAGCGCACTCCGCGCGCGCCGTCCACGACGCCGACGAGGATCAGCGGCACGACCAGCGCGAGGAACGGGGTCTGGCGCCCGACCATCGCGCTCCGGAGGTCCTCCTCCTCCGCGAGACAGACTACGCTCCCCCCAAGTGCGGGCAGCACTCTTCATCACGTGCTTCAACGACACGCTGTTCCCGGGGACGGGAAAGGCGGTCGTTGAGCTGCTGGAACGCCTCGGGGTCCAGATCGAGTTCCCGGAGGCGCAGACGTGCTGCGGGCAGTGGCACACCAACTCGGGCTACGCCGACGACGGCGACGCGCTCGTCGAGCGCTTCAAGCGCGTGTTCGACGGCTACGAGGCCGTCGTCTCGCCGTCCGCGTCGTGCGTCGCGCATCTGCGCGGACACGGGGTCGACCGGGTGTTCGAGCTGACCGAGTTCCTGGTCGACGTTCTCGGCGTCGAGGACGTCGGCGCCGTCTACCCGCACCGGGTCGCCTACCACTCGACCTGTCACTCGCTGCGGCTGCTGAAGATCGGTGACCGCCCGCTGCGGCTGCTGCGCGCCGTCCAGGGCCTCGACCTCGTCGAGCTCGAGGACGCGGCCGAGTGCTGCGGCTTCGGCGGTGTCTTCGCGGTCAAGAACGCCGACACCTCGATGGCGATGCTCTCCGACAAGCTGCGCCACGTGCTCGACACGGGCGCGGAGGTCTGCACGTCGGCCGACAACTCGTGCCTGATGCACATCGGTGGTGCGCTCAAGCGCCAGCGCACGGGCGTGCGCACCGTCCACCTCGCCGAGATCCTGGCGGCGCGCGAGTGAAGGGCTTTCCGGCCGCCGCCCGCGAGACGCTGCGCGACTCGCAGCTGCGCCGCAACGTCGGCAAGGCGACGACGACCATCCGCGCCAAGCGCGAGCACGCGGTCGGGGAGGTGCCTGACTGGGAGGCGCTGCGCGACGCCGGCAGCGCGATCAAGGAGCGCGCCATGGCGACGCTGCCCGAGCAGCTCGAGCGGCTGGAGGCCTCCGTCACCCGCGCGGGCGGCGTCGTGCACTGGGCGCGCGACGGCGCGGAGGCGAACCGCATCGTGGCCCGCATCGCGCATGACCACGGCGCGCGCGAGGTGATCAAGGTCAAGTCGCTCGCCACGGACGAGATCGGGATGAACGACGCGCTCGCCGCGGAGGGGATCGAGGCGATCGAGACCGACCTCGCGGAGCTGATCATCCAGCTCGCGCACGAGCACTCCTCGCACATCCTCGTGCCCGCGATCCACAAGAATCGCGCCGAGATCCGCGCGCTGTTCGAGCGCACGATCGCCAAGGGCCAGCACCTCGGCTGGGAGGCAAGCGACATCGCCGAGGCCGCGCGGCGGCACCTGCGCGAGAAGTTCCTCACCGTGCAGGTGGCGACCAGCGGCGCCAACTTCGGCATCGCCGAGACCGGGACGATCTGCGTCGTGGAGTCCGAGGGCAACGGGCGCATGTGCACGACGCTGCCCGAGGTGCTCGTGACGGTGATGGGGATCGAGAAGATCCTTCCCGAATGGCGCGACCTCGAGGTCTTCCTGCAGCTGCTGCCGCGCTCCTCGACCGCCGAGCGGATGAACCCTTACACCTCGCTCTGGACGGGCGTGCGCGAGGGCGACGGCCCGCGCGAGTTCCACCTGATCCTGCTCGACAACGGGCGCACCGACGTGCTGCGCGACGAGGTCGGCCGCCAGGCGCTGCACTGCATCCGCTGCTCCGCGTGCCTGAACGTGTGCCCGGTGTACACGCGCGTCGGCGGGCAGGCGTACGAGTCCGTCTATCCCGGCCCCATCGGCGCGATCCTGACCCCGCCGCTGCGCGGCCTCGACCAGGCGCCGACGCTCCCGTGGGCGTCGAGCCTCTGCGGCGCGTGCTACGAGGTCTGCCCGGTCAAGATCGACATCCCGTCGGTGCTGATCCACCTGCGGGCGCGCGTGGTCAAAGAGGAGAAGAGCCGTACCTCCCCCGAGCATCTCGCGATGGACGCGATCGGCAGGGTGTTCGCGTCGCCGCAGCGCTTTGAGCGCGCGCAGCGCCTCGCCAGGCTCGGCCGCGGCCCGCTCGGACGCCTGGGCGGGTCGATACCGCTGCTCAGCGGCTGGACCGCGATGCGCGAGCTGCCCGACTTCCCCGATCAGACCTTCCGGGACTGGTGGCGTGAGCGACGCGCGGGCTGAGATCCTCGGTCGCGTCCGCTCGGCCCTCGGTGACACGCCCGTGCCGCCCGACGTCGCGCGCGACTACCGCCCGGCCGGCGCGGTCCAGGCCGACGTGGACCTGTTCTGCGAGCGCGTCGCGGACTACCGGGCGACGGTCCACCGCGTCACGAGCGACAGCCTCGGCGACGCGCTCGCCGGGGCGTGCCGCGAGCGCGGGGCGGCGCGGCTCGCGGTCCCCTCCGAGCCGCCGGCCGACATCGACGGCGTCGAGCTCGTGCGCGACGAGGCGCTGCTGGCGGCGCGCGACCTCGACGGGCTCGACGGCGTCCTGACCGGGTGCGCGCTCGGGATCGCCGAGACCGGCACGATCGTCCTGGACGGCGGCGGGAGCTCGGGCCGGCGGGCGCTGACGCTGGTGCCCGACTACCACCTCTGCGTGGTCCGCGAGGCGCAGATCGTGGCCTCCGTCCCCGACGCCGTCGCGCGGCTCGCCGAGGCCGCGGAGGCCGGGCGGCCGATCACGCTCGTCTCCGGCCCGTCGGCCACCTCCGACATCGAGCTCGAGCGCGTCGAGGGCGTCCACGGGCCGCGCACGCTCGACGTGTTCGTGGTGGCCACCTGACACTGGCCATCCACTCGGCGACTCCGCCCGCGGCACGGGACCTGCTCGCCCGCCCGGGCTCGCCCGCCGGGCAGAAACCCGCCCGCCGAGCAGAGACCCAGGTCGTTGGCGTGGACCCCGGCTGAGACCCGTCTACCAGGCGGCCACCGGCGCCCCCTGCGCGTAGGCGGTCGCGACAGGCTCGTACACGATCTTGCCGCCCTTGACGTTGAGCCCGCGCGCGAAGCCGGGATCGTCGGCGAGCGCGGCGTCGGCGCCCTGCTCGGCAAGGCGGCGGACATAGGGCAGCGTCGCGTTGGTCAGCGCGCGCGTCGAGGTGACCGGGACCGCCCCGGGCATGTTCGCCACGCAGTAGTGCAGGATCCCGTCGACCTCGAACACCGGCTCGGCATGGGTGGTCGGATGCGAGGTCTCAAAGCAGCCGCCCTGGTCGATGGCGACGTCGACGATGACCGAGCGGGGCTTCATCACGCCGAGCATCTCGCGGGTGACCAACCGTGGTGCGAGCGCTCCGGGTACCAGCACGGCGCCGATGACCAGGTCGGCCTCGCGCAGCTCGTCCTCGAGGACGATCGCGTCGGACATCAGGATCCGCGCCCGCGCGCCGAAGTACTCGTCGAGCTCGTGGAGGCGAGCGAGCGAGCGCTCCAGGATCGTCACCTCTGCCTCGGCCCCGAGCGCGATGCGCGCGGCCCCCATCCCGACCACTCCGCCGCCGATCACGAGAACGCGCGCGGGAGCCACGCCGGTGACGCCACCCATCAGCACTCCCGGGCCGCCGAGCGGGTCCTGCAGGAAGTACGCGCCGGCGTGCGCGGCCAGCCGACCGGCGATCTCGCTCATGGGCGAGAGCAGCGGCAAATGGCCGTCGGCCGTCTCGACGGTCTCGTAGGCGAGCCCCGTTGCCCCGGAGCTCACGAGCGCCTCGGTGAGCGGGCGGTTGGGCGCCAGATGCAGGTAGGTGAACAGGTTCAGATCCGGATGCAGCAACGGATACTCCTGCTCGATCGGCTCCTTGACCTTCATGAGCAGCTCGCTCTCGCGCCACACCTCTGCGGCATCGGAGAACAGTCGCCCCCCGGCCACTGTGTAGGCGTCGTCGGGAAAGCGCGAGCCGAGGCCCGCGCCGGACTCCACCAGCACATCGTGCCCAAGCGCCACCAGCTCGCGCGTGCCGGCCGGCGTGAGTGCCACCCGGCGTTCCGCCTGCTTGATTTCCTTCACGACGCCAATTTGCATTTCCGTCACCTCAAATGGTTGAATGGTTCGAATAATGTGACGCTCGCGTCGCGGCGCGGGAGTTCGGTCCTACGCCATGCCCGGCGGGCGTGCGAGGTCAGGTCCCGGTGGCCGCCGGCTCATGGGTGGTTCGGACATGGTGAGAGCGCGAGGCGAAATACCCGACCACCATGACCGCAACCCACACCGGGGCGACGTAGAGAGCGATCACTGTGTCTTTATTGAACGCCAGCAGAACCAGCACCATGGCCAGGAAGGCGAGGACGAACCAGTTCGCCGCGGGCGTCGCGGGCATGCGGAATTCACTTTCAGACAGCCGCCCGGCATTGACCTGCTGCCGGTAGCGGAGGTGCGTGAAAACGATCATCCCCCACACGTAGAGCCCGCAGACCGTGGCGATGCTCGTGATGTAGGTGAACGCACGCTCGGGGATGAAGTAGTTGATGGCGACGCCGACAAGCATCACCGAGAACGAGACCACAAGACCCAACGCGGGGACCTTCTGCCGGCTGACCTTGCGCAGGGCGGCTGGTGCCTGCCGGAAACCGGCGAGCGTATAGAGCATCCGTCCCGTGCTGAAGATGCCGCTGTTGCAGGACGACAGTGCAGCGGTCAGCACGACGAAGTTGACGATCCCGGCGGCACCGGGGATGCCGACGCGGTCGAAGACCACCACGAACGGGCTCTCCTTGGGATCGAGCTGGTTCCAGGCGACCAGCGACATGATGATGATCAGGGCGCCGATGTAGAAGATCAGGATTCGCCAGATCACCTTGTTGATCGCCGAGGGGATCGTCTTCTCGGGGTTCTGGGCCTCGCCGGCCGTCACTCCGATCAGCTCGACACCCAGGAACGCGAACATCACTATCTGTAGCGCCACGAAGGGTCCGTCCAGGCCCTTGGGGAAGAACCCTCCGTGCGACCAGAGGTTCGTGAAGCTGGCGCTGCCGCCGAGTGCGCTGACGCCGAAGAGGATGATCGTCAGGCCGATCAGGATCATCCCGAGGATCGTGACCACCTTGATGATCGCGAACCAGAACTCGAACTCGCCAAACACTTTGACGGCGACCAGGTTGACCCCCAGCAGCACGATGAGTGCAGCCAGCGCGGGGATCCACTGCGGCACATTGGGCAACCAGTATTGGACGTAGATGCCCGCCGCCGTGATCTCCGCCATTCCGATCACCACCCACATCAGCCAGTACGTCCAAGCCGTGGTGAACCCCGCCCAGGGACCGACGAACTCGTCGGCGTAGGTGGCATACGAGCCCGAGACCGGCCGATACATCAGCAACTCGCCCAGCGCACGCATGATGCAGAAGATCACGACGCCGGCGACCGCATAGGCAACCAGCAGCGACGGACCAGCCTGCTGGATCGCCTTTGCCGAGCCGAGGAACAAGCCCACCCCGATCGCCCCGCCGATCGCGATCATCTGGATGTGACGTTCCTTCAGCCCGCGGTCGAAATCCTCCTCGCCCGCGCCGGCCGGCGACTCGAACTGCCGGCCGGTTCTCTCAGCGTCTGGCTCAACGATGGTTGACACGTCGCTCTCCCTTTCCGCGCGCCAACGATCCGCTGAATCGTGACGAAAGCCCCGATAGGTTGATACTCATTGCCCGTCCCCGATTTTCAGAAATGCAGCAGGAGACAGCTCTTCGGTCGCTAGGGACGAAACATTCCGTGGTGGTCGCCGTGCGCCGTATGGCCGGCGGTGCTCTGCGCGAAGTCGCTTCAGCAGGAGCGGAGAAGAGTCTCTCCCGAAGACACTACTCCCGCGACCTAATGGACACGCCTGACAGGATGAGGCGTCATGGACGACCAGGGAATCGGGGCGCGTGAACTGCAGCAGGCCCGCGTGCACGGCGTCGCGGATCTGCTGCGACGGTCCGCGCTTCGACATCCGGCGAAGCTCGCGCTCGTTTCAGGTGAGGTCCGCTGGAGCTTCGCGGCGTTCGACGAGGCGGTGAACCGAACCGCCTGCGCCCTGTCGGTGCGGGGCGTCGCGCAGGGGCAGCGCGTCGCCGTGCTGTCTCACAACTGCTGGCAATACGCGCTGCTCAACTTCGCGCTCGCGCGCCTGGGCGCCGTGATGGTGCCGATCAACTTCATGCTGGGCGGCGATGAGATCGCGTTCGTCCTCGAGCACTCGGGCGCCACCGGCTTCATCGTCGAGGATGCGCTGCACCCGGCCGCGCAAAGCGCCCTCGACGCGGCGGGCACAGACGGCGGCGTGCGTGGCTGGATCGACCTCGCGGGGCATCCGGCGCCGTCCGGTTGGGAGGACGTCGCCGGCTGGGCGGAGCACCCTGACGACCGGCCACCGGAGGTGATCGTCGGCGATGACGATCCGTTGCGGCTGATGTACACGAGCGGCACCGAGTCGCGGCCGAAGGGCGTCCAACTCTCCAGCCGTTCCATCATCGCGCAGTACGTGAGCTGCATCGTCGACGGCGGGATGTCGGCCGACGACATCGAGGTGCACTCGCTCCCGCTGTATCACTGCGCACAGCTGGACTGCTTCCTCGGCCCGGATGTCTACCTCGGCGCGACGAGCATCATCCTCCCCGGGCCCGATCCCGCCGTGCTGCTGCGCACGATCGAGGCTGAGCGCGCAACGAAGTTGTTCGCGCCGCCGACCGTCTGGATCTCACTGCTTCGCTCTGAGACCTTCGACCGGACCGACCTGTCCTCGCTGCGCAAGGGGTACTACGGCGCCTCGCCGATGCCGGTCGAGGTGCTCCGCGAGCTGCAGGAGCGGCTGCCGAACGTCAGGCTCTGGAATTTCTACGGGCAGACCGAGATGGCACCGCTCGCGACGATCCTTCAGCCCGAGGACCAGGTGAGTCGCGCGGGCTCCGCCGGCCGCCCGGCGCTCAACGTCGAGACCCGGCTGGTCGATGACGACGGGGAGGATGTGGGGCCGGGCGAGATCGGCGAGATCGTGCACCGCAGCCCGCAGGCGACGCTCGGGTACTGGAACGATGAGGCGAAGACCGCGGAGGCCTTCCGTGGCGGCTGGTTCCACTCGGGCGATCTGGGACGGCTCGACGCCGACGGATACCTGTTCATCGTCGACCGCAAGAAGGACATGGTCAAGACGGGCGGCGAGAACGTCGCCAGCAGCGAGGTCGAAGAGACGATCTACCTCATGAGCGAGGTCTCGGAGGTGGCCGTGTTCGGCGTCCCCGATCCGCGCTGGATCGAGGCGGTCGTCGCCGCCGTGGTAGCGAAGCCGTCGGCGTCGCTGACACCGGAGGCCGTCATCGCCCACTGCCGATCGAGGCTGGCCGGCTTCAAGACACCGAGGCACATCGTCGTGGTCGACAGCCTGCCGAAGAACCCGAGCGGCAAGCTGCTCAAGCGGGATCTGCGTGCGCGCTACGCCGATCTGGCGTCCACGCCGGACCAAGCGCCGAGAGCCTGAAGCGCGAGCGCCCGCAGGTGGCGTGCCACCTCGGCGTAGGATCCGGCGTCGAGCTCGCGGCCACCCCGTTGATCGGCGGTCGTCGGTCAGTCGGGCGAGTGCGTGGTCGTCGACTCGATGGTGACCGGAACGTGGCGCCGGGCCACGCCGGTGCGCTCGGCGGCCGCGGCGACCTGCTCGGCCACCGCCGGCGCGACGTCGCGATTGAACGCGCTGGGGATGATGTATTCGGCGTCGAGCTCGTCGTCTGGGACCATCGAGGCGATCGCACGGGCCGCGGCCAGCTTCATCGCCTCGTTGATCGTCGTGGCGCGCACGTCGAGCGCACCGCGGAAGACGCCGGGGAAGGCGAGCACATTGTTGATCTGGTTGGGGTAGTCCGAGCGCCCGGTGGCCATGATCCTCACGTGGTCGCTGACGTCCTCGGGCTGCACCTCGGGCGTGGGATTGGCCATGGCGAAGACGACCGCGCCCGAGGCCATCGTGCGGACGGCGGCCGCCGAGACGGCGCCGGGCCCGGACAGCCCGAGGTAGACGTCGGCGCCGGCAAGCAGACCGTCCGCCATGCCGTGCTCGCGCGCAGGGTTGGTGCGCTCGGCAAGCGCCGCGCGGTCGGCGTCGAGGTCCGGACGCCCGCTGTAGAGCGCTCCCTTGCTGTTGCACACGATCACGTTCGTGGCGCCCTCGGCGAGGACGATGTTCGCGCACGCCATCCCGGCGGCGC
>JBDTMF010000164.1:0-9549 GCA_039934455.1 Solirubrobacteraceae bacterium | reverse complement strand
CGAACACGACCGTGTCGCGCCCCCCCTCGACGTCGAGGACCAGTTGACCGGGGGCACCCTCTGGACGCAGCACTTCGATCGCCCGCGCGCCGAGGCGAACGTCAACGCCGTCTGCTGCTTACAGGGATGCGACGCCGACCCGAACGCGCAACCGTTCGCACTCGACCGGGCGCCGGACCGGCGGTTGCCCCCGAAGGAGCGGGTCGTCCTGATCCGCAGCGCCCGCGCGGCGACCGTGATCCCGTTCAGCCGCCTCCAGCCGTGTCGCAGCCGGACGCGTTGGCTCTCAGCCCTATGTCGTGCTGTTCAAGCGCGGTGTCCTCTCCGCGCTGGATGCGGGCGTGATCACCGACTCAAGGGACGTCGGGACCGTGGCTGCGTTCGATCCACACGCCGGGACGCGACCCCTTACGTTCGCACCGGCGGCGGCGGGCGTCTTCGCAGACCAGCAGACCGGTAGCACGTGGGACATCACGGGGCGCGCAATCCGCGGCCCGCTGACCGGCGAGCGCCTGCGCCCCTCGAGCACGACGAGCAGTCCTGGTTTGCGGTCGCCGCGTTCCTGCCCGCCGGGACGATCGCGAGACCGTGAGCGGGCCGCCTCCACTCAGACCTGCGTCGGCGCGAACCGGCTGCCGCGGACCAACTGGTACGCGCCGCCGGCCACGTTGAGTACACCGACCACGCCGAGCGCAATCGCGTAGGTCGTCGCGTCGTCGAGCGTTCCGGACGCCCGTGGCGTGAGCGCAAGCGCGACACCGCCCGCCGCCACAGTCGCGCCGAACCCGAGATCGCTGATGAGGAACCCACGACGGCGCAGCACGGCGGCCACCACGCCGGCCAGCCCAGCCCCGGCGAGATACGCCCCAGCAATATTGATGTCCGACGGCCGCACATCTCCGACGTAGACAACGGCAAGGCCCCACCCCGTCAGCCCCAGCGCTGTCGCCCAATACCCACCACGCGGGCCGTCGACGATCGCCGCCACGAGATAACTGAGACCGAGGATCAACGGCGTCCAGTAGAACGGGATCCGGTCGGCTCCAGCGGTAGCCGCCAAGAGCGCGGCACCCCCGCTCAACAGCAACCCTTGGACGACACGGTTGCCCGGCGAGCGAATCGGCGAGGTGAGCGGGGAGACCGTCGAGTTCGGAGGAGGCAGAGGCATGAACGCCTTTGACCCGGGTCAGACCTGTTCGGTTCGCGCCGCGGCGGCGGCATGCGGCTCGGCCACCCCTTCGGGCGAACCAGTGTCGAGCCGCAGCCGATGATCGCCGACCCTGTGCAGACCTTCCTGCATGCCGTCTTCTCCTTCGTCGTGGGGATTCATTGCACGACCACAACGCCGTGCATGTTCGGGTGGTACTGGCAGACGTAGGCGAAGCGACCAGCCCGCGGAAAACGGGCCTTCAGCCTCTTGTCCTGGTCGACATTGCCCAGGTCGCCAGGCCCGGCCTTGAACGTCACGGTGTGATTGGCCGCGTCCTCGTTCTTCCAAGTGATCCGCGAGCCCGCCTTGACGGTGATCGTCTTCGGCGAGTAATCGAAGCTGACGATCTTCACGGTGGTCGCGCCCCCGCTCGGTTTCGCCGACGTCGCCGTCGCCGTCGCCGTCGCGGTCGCGGTGGCGGTGGGCGTCGCCGACTTCGCAGTCGAGCCGCCCTCGCTCCCCCCGCAGCCGGCGAGGGCGAGAACCACGAGCCCCGCCTATTTGCCGACATGCCCGCCGCGCGACCGAGCCGGACGTCTGCCGTCAGCGCGTGTCCAGCGAAACGCGCTCGCCCACGGTCTGACGCGCATCCTGCACGAGCGTCGCGGCGTTACCCGGAGCCGGCCGCGAGCTCGCCGTGACGCGGATGGGCGACGCCTCGTAGCGGTCTCTGGCGGTGTCGGCCGAGGCGATCAAGCCGTCCGCGACGTTAACGATCGGGGCGATCGTCGCCGCCGCGGTGATCGCCCTGGCCGCGCTCAGCGCGCTGCTCGCCGTCGTCGCCGCGCAGGGCGCATGCTCGGGCGCCGGCCTTGAGGCGCGGCCGAGTAGCGAGGCCAAGCGCGGGATCCCGCCGAGCTACCTGACCCTCTACCAGCAGGCGGGCCGCGCGTACAGCCTGCCGTGGCCGGTGCTCGCCGCGATCGGCTCAATTGAGACCGACCACGGCCGCTCACGTGCCCCCGTCGTGCGCGCCGGCGTCAACCGTCGCGGCTGCTGCGCCGGCCCGATGCAATTCAACCTCCGCGACGGACCGCCATCAACCTGGGAGCGCTACGGCACCGACGCCAACCACGACGGCACCAGAAACGTCTATGACCGCGGGGACGCCATCCCGTCCGCCGCCAACTATCTGCGCGCCCTCCTGGGTCGTGCCGGCGGCAACCTCAGCCAAGCGGTCCTCGGCTACAACCACTCCCAAGCCTACGTCCGCGCCGTCCTCGCGCGCGCCCGCGCATACGCGCGGCAGACCGAAGGCGAGCTCAACCGTCCCAGTCAGTGATTGGACGGTCCTGACCGGCTGCGCCGGCGACGAGCAGGACGTGGCGGTCGGCCCCGTCAACCTCCGCGTGGTTGAGCGCGTCCCGCGAAGCCGGCCACCAGACGCACGGCGACGGCACCGCCGTCGACCTCGTCCCCGCCGACGGAACCAAACAGGCGATCTGGGACGCCTCCGCCGGAGCGCTCGCCCACGACCTCGGCTGGAGGTCGGCCTGTGCGCAATCCGGCACCCGCCCCACCTGCCGCCTCGCGGCCGCGATCCAGTTCGTCGGCTATGACGGCTACCCCGGCCACGGCTCACCGCGCACCTGCACCGGAACGTGCCCCGCGCACCTGCACCTCTCCTGGGCCTCGCCGTGCTACGGCACCAGTCGCCCCGCCCCGCCCTGCGAATGGGTGATGGCGTTCGCCGTCCTGCCCGCCGACTACCCGGCCGATGGCCGGCCAGCACCCTAGGGGAGCCCTGGGATCGGGGACCGCGATGTGCCGCGTCGGTCGAGAGCTGATCCTCTCTCCGCGCATCACGACGAGGCGCCCCCGCCCCACCGCGGCTTGCCGCGCGGTCGGGGCCCTTCATTCCGACTGAAGCCCGCCTGTCCCCTCCCGCCCGCTCAGGGGCACTCCAGCGGTTCAGTACTACCGCGGCGGATTGCACGACTGGATCAGCCTGGGCCTACCGACCGAGCCTCCCGCTCCGCCCGGGTGAGGCGGCGCTCAGCGCCGAGCGTCCTCGATCGTCCGCACCCGCTCCTGGAACTCCTCGGTGGTCAGCTCGCCGCGGGCGTAACGGGTCTTGAGGACGTCGACCGGGTCCTCAGACGATCCGCGTCCGTCGCTGCCGGCTCCCCGCAGCATCCACCCCACGGCGCCCATCGTCACGACGAGGGCGACAATCACGAGCCAGCTCCAGCCGCCGCCCATATGCCCATCGAACCCAGCCTGCGCGATTAGAGGAAACAGGGCGCTCATGTTCCGCGGCCCTCGAGGGCGTGGCGGCGCTGCTCGTAGTCAGCGGTGTCGAGATCCCCGCGGGCGTAGCTGTCGCGGAGGACGTCGAGCGGCGTCTTCGGTGGCGATCGCCGCCAGGGCCGCCGGGCGGCGAGGGCTGCGAGCGCCACAGCCAGGACGGCCACGAGGATGATCAGCGCGGTGTTGGTGGCGCTCGAGCCGTTGTCGCCACCGGCGCGCGAGCCCGAACCGCCCATCATGTTGGAGCCGCTGCCGTTGCCGCCGTCGTGTCCGCTGCCGGTCATCCCGCCGTTGGCGCCGGAGTAGTTGCCCATCATGCCCATCATCGAGCCGAAGGCGGCGGGCGCGGCCCCAGTGGCGCAGCCGGCGAAGCGCTGGCCCATGAAGACGTGGGCTTGGACTTCGCCCGACGCGCCCGACGTGGCGGTGATCTGCCGGTTCATCGCCTCGTGCCTGGCGGTCGAGCCGACCATGCGGCCCATGACGTACTCGCCGATCAGCTCGAACTGGTCGCGCGAGAGCTGCTGACAGTCTTGCTTGCCGGCCTGGACGCTCTGAAGCAGCTGGGCACCCTGCCTCTCCTCGCTGGCCGACGCCAAGCCGGGCGTCGCGTTCAAGCCCAGGAGAGCAAGAATCGCGCCGAGCGTCAGCGCGACGTGGCGCGCTCGGCGCCGGGGAAGTCGGTCAGTGGCCATGGATGTCCTTCTTTGTGGTCTCAGGAGTGGTCGGCGGGCTGGTCTGTCCCGAGCTCGGTGAGCTCTTCTCGTCGCCGTTAGCGGTGATCGCCGGTCCGATGACGAAGGTCGAGATCGAGAAGACGACGGCGAAGAGCGCCAGCAGCACTCCCGGAAGACGCCAGGAACCGGTCCTGCGATGGACGCGCCGCAGGAACGGGATCGCGGCGAGGAAGCCGACGGCACCGAACAGCAGCGAGCCGCCAGCCCCGGCGAACAGCGCGCCGGCGAAAAGGCCGATGTGATGGAGGACATGCGGCGCCACGCCGAGCACGACGGCGCCGGCACTGGAGACGCCGACCCAGACCCGCCGCCCGACGGTCCTGCGCGCAGGGGGCGCCTGACAGGACGCCGAAGTCGGACCCTGAACCGTGGAAGGGACGGTGTTTCCCATGCACGGCAACTTAGATTCGATCCGGTCGGGCGCCCTCCGTAGGATCTACCCCTACGTGCCGTAGGAACTACCAGCAAACGCACCAGAGCCCATGACACCGCGGCGCTCGGTACGGTCGCCGGCACACGATGGGGTGGCGTGAGGCAGAGACCAGCGTCGTCATCGCCGCGCGTCCTCAAGGATTGCGTCGACGTGCTGATCGACTGCATCGGCATGCCCGAATCGCAGGTCGCGCTACGCGCGTGCACAGTGTCCTCACGAGATAAGCACGGTCGACCCATGGACGTCGACTACGAGGTTGACGCGAGGGTCAAGACGATGAAGTACACGTTGCGACACAGCTATGACGAGCCGCACCGAATCAACGGCGAGTACCTCGACGGAGACTTCAAGTACTTCGCCGGCGAGTGGCTCATGGAGAAGACCGCGAGCGGGGGAACCAACCTCACCTTCAACGTCGGGATCGACCCAGGCGCGCGGGTCCCCGCGCATATCGCACGAACGCTCAACCAGCAGATCCTGCACGAGTCCGTCGAGCAAATGAAGACTGAGGTGGAGCAGCGTTTACCGGGAGCTCCCGGGAGAGCGCGCCTCGCCGACGTGAGAGCTCGCGTGGCCGGCGGCTCTTCCGTGGACGCGCTGACCCGTTCCGTAGTTTCCCGCCCCGGCGATGCGGTTCCTTCCCCTTTCCGGCGCGAGGAGTTTTTCCTACGGTTTGTAGGTCTTGTTTCCTGCTTAGGAGGAGTGAACTTCGATGATCCGTCTCGCGTCCCTCGCCGCGGTCGTGGCCGCGCTGCTGACGGCCGGACCGGCCGCAGCGTCCCCGTTCGGCCAGAGCGTTGCGGCCTGCGCCAGGACGTCGCTTCCGCCGCAGCCTTCGCCGCCTCAGGTCACCTGCACGCATGACGGGGAGACCCACACGTTCGCGACCTTCGGCAAGATGGTCGCGCATATGCGCGAGCACGGCGGCTGAAACGAGATCCGGTGTTGCCGTCCGCGACCGGTCCGCCACGGGTGAGCGCCCCGGCCTTGTCGAGCACGACGGTGTCCAACGGCGCGAAGGCATGCTTCGCATGCGCAACTCGGTCCCGCTGGTCACCGGGGGCGCTTGGCGATGTCGCGTGAACCGCCGGAGTGCCCAGAGCTCCCGCGCGCCGGGCGCGATCGCGAACCGATGCGCGTGCCGTTGCGCCTCGCCGACAGCGGGCTCGTCGTGATCGACGCGACCTGGGGCACGATCAGGCCCATGCAGCTCGCCGCCGGGGTCTGCACCGTCGGCGAGCTGGAGGTCATGGAGCACCTCGACCGCGGGCTGTCGCTCATCGACACCAGACCCGCCGAGGCCTACGGCTCCTGCACGATACCCGGGGCGCGCAACATCCCGCACGACGTGACAGTCGAGCGCATCAGCCAGCTCGACCCGGCTCAGCCGACCATCTTCTTCTGCAACGGGCCCCAGTGCGCGGCAACGCCGGAGGCCATCGACGCGCTGCTCACCAGCAAGTACCCGCCCGCCGCGATCCACTACTACCGCGGCGGATTGCACGACTGGATCAGCCTGGGCCTACCGACCGAGCCTCCCGCTCCGCCCGGGTGAGGCGGCGCTCAGCGCCGAGCGTCCTCGATCGTCCGCACCCGCTCCTGGAACTCCTCGGTGGTCAGCTCGCCGCGGGCGTAACGGGTCTTGAGGACGTCGACCGGGTCCTCAGACGATCCGCGTCCGTCGCTGCCGGCTCCCCGCAGCATCCACCCCACGGCGCCCATCGTCACGACGAGGGCGACAATCACGAGCCAGCTCCAGCCGCCGCCCATATGCCCATCGAACGCCTGTGCGATAACAGCGAACGACGCGCTCATGCGACGAGGTGCGTGTGGAGGTTGACGGGGTTCTGGACGCACCAGACGCCGGGGCAGTGCTCGTCGGCAAGCTTCTTGAGCTGTTCGAGCTTCTCGCGCGGGGCGTCGGCGTCGACCTCGAGGTGCCAGTCGATGCGGTCGAGCGGGGGGTCGTCGGTGACGCCGAGAGCGCGGCTCTGGTCAACCTCGGCCTCCGTCCGCGCCCGGACGGCGCGCAGCTCGATGCCCTGGCGCGCCGCCTCCTGCGCATAGGTCATCGCGTAGCAGGCCAGCCCGCCCCAGAAGCAGTAGGCCAGAGGGTTCGGAGCGGAGCCCGTGCCGCCCATCGGAGGCGGGAAGTCCGCCTCGAAGACGAACGGTGCGCCGTTGGGCACCGGGATCGTGGCCCGGAACTGCGGCTGGCCCTCCTGCGTCTGCCACTCGCCATCGAAGCTGACGTGCTGTTTGAGGGCGCCGGGGTCCTGTTCGGCCTTGGCGATGGTCTGCTTGAGGGCGTTGGTGTTGACGTTGTGCATGTGGTCGTCCTTTCGAGACTCGAGACATGGGTTTCAGCTGGCGGGCGGCCCGCCGAGGAAGGCAGCGGAGACGAGCAGGTAGGCGGCGACGCAGCAGACCAGCGCAGCGAAGGCGCGTCCGAGGGTGCGTTGGAGCACGTAGGTGGCGAGGCCGGCGCCGGTGAGCGCTCCGACCACGCACGCCGCCGTCATGGCAGAGCGAGCACCTTGTCCTGTAGCGAGTGGAAGATGCCACGGGCACCCTGCTGCTTTCCACGGCGAGGTCGGGGCGGGCGATGTCGCCGACGAACAGCGTGTCGCCGGTCAGCACCGCCCACGGCTCCGGACCACGCGCCGTGTCGGTGAGCGTGAACGCCGTGTGCTCGGGACGGTGACCGGGGGTATGCACAGCGCGCACGCGGTCGCGCCGAGCTCGAGCTCCCAGCCATCGGCGAACGCCTCGTGCCCGTAGTCGGGGCTCGCCTCCTGGTGGTTGTGGATCGTGGCACCGATCGCCGCGGCGAGCCGGCCGTGACCGGAGACGTGGTCGGCGTGGGTGTGGGTCTCGAGGATGTGCTCGATGCTCACGCCGAAGTAGCGCGCCAGCCGCAGGTACTCGTCGATGTCGAGCTTCGGGTCGACGACGGCAGCCACGCCGGCGTCCTCGTCGCCGATCAGGTAGCTGGCGCAGCCCAGGTCGTCGTGGGTGATCTGGCGAAAGATCATGCGATCCTCCGATCGCCGCGGGGCGGACGGCAACGCGCGGTGGGCAGGTTGGCCGCGATCCAGGCGTCCATGCCACCGTCGATGCTGGCGACATCCGGGCGGCGCTTCGCCGCGCCACGGGCGGCGAGCGCGCTGCGATGCCCGGAGCGGCACAGGAACGCGATCGGCCGGTCGCTGCGCACCTCGGACAGCCGGCTCTTCAGCTGCGCGAGCGGGATGTGCGTCGCGCCGGGGACGCGCGCCTGGGCGAACTCGGCATCGCTGCGGACATCGACGATCGTCAGGTGGCCGGTGAAGAACCGGTCCGAGGCGCACCCACCAGTCACGGTCTCGACCTGGCGACTGAAGCGCATCAGGCGTGGCCGAAGCGGACGTCGGGCAGGACTCGGTCCAGGGGCTTGGGTAGCCACCACGCCCACTTGCCCATCAGGCGCAGCAGCACCGGCACGAGCAGCAGGCGAACGAGGGCGGCGTCGAGCAGGACCGCGATGCCGAGGATGACCCCCATCTCCTTGGGCGGCAATGGGCCGCTCAACGCGAAGGTGAAGAACACCGCGACCATCACCGCCGCGGCGGCGAAGACCACGCGCCCTGAGTGCGAAACGCCGCCGATCATCGCGTCCTTGGTGTCGTGGGTGCGGTCCCAGTGCTCCTTGGCGGATGAGAGCAGGAAGACGGTGTAGTCCATCGAGATGGCGAAGACCATCGCGAAGAAGAACACCGGCGCCCACGCGTCCAGGAAACCCTGGGGCTCGAAGCCGAGCAGGCCCGAGAGGTTGCCGTCCTGAAAGATCAGCTTGGCGACCCCGAAGGCGGCGCCGGTCGCCAACAGGTTGGTCAGCACGGCCGCGGCGGCGAGCAACGGCGCCTGGAGCGCGACGAGCAGCAGCAGGAAGCCGAGCGCGAGCACGACCCCGATGACCAACGGCGTCTTGGCCGACAGCGCGGCTTCGAGGTCGTGGTTCTCCGCGACCGCGCCGCCCACCAGCGCACCGTCGGGAAGATCGCTGCGCAGGCGGTCGACCGTTGCGCCAATCGGCTTGCCGGACGGGTCGCCCGTGGGGATGGCCTGCACCATGCTCCAGCCGCCGCCACCGGGCTGGGGCGGCAGGACCCGCGCGATGCCCGGGTCGGCCTTGACCGTGGCCATGACGCGCTGGGCGGCGCCGTTGGGTGCGACAACCTGCAGCGCTCCGGGAGCGCCTGTCCCGAACGCCTGCTGCACCTGGTCATAGCCGGTTCGCGAGGAGTCCCCGTCAGGAACTACCTTGATCGACGGCATGCCGGTCTGCAGGCTGAGCACGGGGATCGCGAGGGCGAGCAGCACGATGACGGCGACGGCGCCGTAGCCGACTGGGCGCTTCCACAGACGCTCGGCCCAGGCGGCGAACCGCGCCGAGCGGTGCTCGCCGGAGTGCACCCACGGCAGGCTCCCCTTGTCCACCCGCGGGCCGAGCTTGGCCAGCACCGCAGGCAGCAACGTCAACGTCGCCGCCAGGATGAAGCTGACCGCGAGCATGATCCCCAACGCCATCGAGCGAAACGCCGGGCTCGGCACGAGCATCACCGCGGTGAGCGAGATAAGGACCGTCAGGCCGGAGAACAGGACGGCCTTGCCGGCGGTGTCCATCGTCTCGGCGACCGCATCGTCGGCCGACAGCTCGGATCCGAAGAAGGCTCCGCGGAATCGCATCACGATGAACAGCGCGTAATCGATGCCGAGCGCAAGAGCGAACATCAGCGCGAAGTTCATCGCCCAGATCGAGATGTCCAGCAGTTGCGTGCCGATGTACAGCGACCCAGCGGAGGCCACCAACCCCAGGATGGTCAGCATCAGCGGCAGCCCGGCGGCGACCAGCGACCCGAACGCCAGCACCAGGATGA
>JBDTMF010000163.1:0-9635 GCA_039934455.1 Solirubrobacteraceae bacterium | reverse complement strand
CGCCGAGCGCCGGGAGCGGCGCGTGCTGACCCGGGCGTCGCGTCGCGCCCGCCCCGTCGCGGTGCCGCCGATGCCCGCCACAGAGCCGAAGCTGCGCCTCAGCTTCCGCCGCCTCGGCCGCGTGCTCGGCCTGTCGCCGCGCACGATCCACCGGCGCGTGATCGAAGGGATCGCGGAGGCGCCGTACTCCAATGTCACGGTCAAGATCGACGTCTCGCGCGCCGCCTTCAACTTCCTCAAGGAGCGCAAGGACGAGTTCCCCGGCGTCGACGTCGAGAAGCTGTTCCTGCGCGCCTATCCGCACAAGGATCTCGCGGCGCAGCTGTTCGGGACGCTGCGCGAGATCTCGCCCCAGGAGCTCAAGGAGAAGAAGTACCGCGGCGTCGCCGCCGGCACGCGCATCGGCAAGGACGGCATCGAGGAGACCTACGACCGCTACCTGCGCGGCCAGGACGGCTTCACCCGCGTGGTCATCAACGCGCTCGGCAACCGCGACGACCGCCGGCAGGTCACGCGCCGTGAGCCCCGGCAGGGCCAGCGCCTGCGCCTGACGCTCGACCTCGGCCTCCAGCGCGCCGCCAACAACGCGCTCAAGCGCGCGATCGGGGCGGCGAACGCCAACGGCAACCCCGCCAAGGCCGGCGCCTTCGTGGCGATCGACCCGCGCAACGGCGAGGTGCTCGCGCTCGGCTCCTACCCCTCCTTCGACGCCAACATCTTCGCCAAGCCGCTGTCGCAGGAGACCTTCGACAAGCTCAACTCCGAGGCGAACGGCGCGCCGCTGTTCAACCGCGCGATCGCCGCCGCCTATCCGACCGGCTCCACGTTCAAGCCGATCACCGCGATGGCGTCGCTGGAGGAGGGCATCCTCACCCCGTCGCAGACGATCTTCGACGACGGCGAGTTCAAGCTCGGCCCGCAGGTCTTCCGCAACGCCCGCAACGCCAAGTACGGCCTGCTGAACCTCTCGCAGGCGCTCAAGGTCTCCTCCGACGTCTTCTTCTACACGCTCGGCGAGCGCGCGAACTCGCGCGGGGCGATCATCCAGCAGTGGGCCAAGAAGCTCGGGCTCGGGCGCAGGACCGGGATCGACATCCCGGGCGAGTTCGCCGGCCTCGTGCCGGACCGCAAGTGGCGCGACGCGGGCTTCGCGAAGTACACGAGCTGTGTCAAGCGCGAGAAGGTGCCCGCCCAGACGTTGGCGGCGCTCAAGGCCTGCGGCGGCATCGAGCGGCCGTGGTCCACGGGCGACAACGTCAACCTCGCGGTCGGCCAGGGCGATCTTCAGGCGACGCCGCTGCAGCTGGCGACCGCCTACTCGACGATCGCCAACGGCGGCAAGGTCGTCCGGCCGCACCTGGCCATGAGCGTCGAGGACGGCCTCGGGCGCGCGGTCGAGCAGTTCCGCACCACCGCCGAGCGGCGCGTGAAGTTCTCCGCGACTGACCGGTCCACGATCCTGGAGGGCCTGCACCGCGCAGCCTCCGAGCCGGGCGGCACCTCGGCGGATGTCTTCTCGGGCTTTGCGGGCGGCAAGCTCCCGGTCTACGGCAAGACCGGTACCGTGGAGCGCCCGGGGCAGCCCGACCAGTCCTGGTACGCCTGCTACGTGCCCCATCCCAGCCGCCCCATCGTCGTCGTCGTGACCGTGGAGAAGGGCGGGTTCGGCGCTGAGACGGCGGCGCCGGCGGCGCGGTTGATCCTCTCCAACTGGTTCGATCTCGGCAACGACAAGTTCAAGGCCGGGAGCTCCGCGACCCGATGAGCGCCAACCAGACCATCCAGCCGGCCTCCGAGCTGCCCGCCCCGCTCGTCCCGCGCGAGTGGCGCCTGCGCCTGGACCCGCTGCTCACGCTCGCCACGCTCGGCCTCGTGGCCTGCTCGCTGATCGCGATCAAGGGCGCCACCGCCGACGACGTCGCCGGCCATCCCTACTACTTCCTCGAGCGCCAGGCGCTCTACGGCGTCGTCGGGGTCGTGCTCATGTACGCCATCTCGCGGCTGGACTACTCGCGGCTGCGCGAGCTCAAGTACCCCATCTACGGGCTGATGATCGGCTCGATCCTGCTCGTCTTCGCGCTCGCCACCGCGACCCGCGGGTCCAAGCGCTGGATCGAGCTCCCGTTCTTCCGCTTCCAGCCCTCCGAGCTCGGCAAGCTGCTGCTCGTGATCGCGCTGTCGGGCTTCATCGTCGACCGCATGCGCCGGATGGGGCGTGAGGTGACGGCGCGGATCATGCTGCTGGCGCTGCTCCCGGCCATGCTCGTGATGGCGCAGCCCGACCTCGGCACGTCGCTCGTCTACGTCGTCGGCGTGCTCGCCCTCCTCTTCATCGCGGGGGCGCCATGGCGCCACTTCGCGGCCCTGGCGGCGCTCGGCGCCGTCTCCATCAGCCTTGTCCTCGTCGCCGCGCCGGCTCTCGGCGTTGAGGTCCTCAAGCCCTACCAGGTGCACCGGCTGACGGCGTTCCTGAACCCCTCGGGCGATCCGGGGGCCGCCGGCTACCAGCAACAGCAGTCGAGGATCGCCATCGGGTCGGGGGAGAAGACCGGGCGCGGCGTGCGGAACGCCACGCAGACCGGGCTGAACTTCCTACCAGAGCACCACACGGACTTCATCTTCGCGGTGGTGGGCGAGACCTACGGGTTCGCCGGCGCCGCGCTCGTGCTGTCGCTGTACGCGCTGTTGATATGGCGCGGGCTCCACGTCCTCACAGTGGCGAAGAACCTCTACGGCGCGTTGCTCGCCGGCGGCATCACGGCGATGCTGCTCTTCCAGATCTTCGTCAACGTGGGGATGACCGTCGGGATCATGCCGATCACTGGCGTCCCGGCACCCCTCCTGAGCTTCGGCGGCTCGTCGATGCTCGTCACATTCCTGGCCATCGGCCTTCTGCAATCGGTCCACGCGCAGGCGCGCGACACCGCATCGCGGAAGGGACGGGCCACCGTCTTCTAAGAAGGAATCGTCTTGAAAAAGCAAGTGCTGGTCACGGTCGACCGTGGGGAGACCCGCGTCGCCATGATGGAGGCGGCGGGCAGCCCGTCGTCACCGAAGGACACCAAGAAGGGCGCTCGCCCGAAGGCGGGCAACACCCCTGCCGGCTACCGCGTCGCCGAGATCTACTTCGAGCGCCGCGGCTCGCGCTCGATCGTCGGCAACATCTACAAGGGCAAGGTCGACAACGTTCTGCCCGGGCTCGAGGCCGCCTTCGTCGACATCGGCCTCGACAAGAACGGCTTCCTGCACGTCGACGAGATCGTGCTCCCGGGGGTCGAGAAGGTCAAGCGCGGGCGCGGCCAGGCCGGCCCGCGCATCTCCGACCTCCTGTCGCCCGGCCAGGAGATCGTCGTCCAGGTCATCAAGGACCCGCTCAAGACCAAGGGCGCGCGGCTCTCGATGGAGATCACGATCGCCGGCCGCTACATGGTCTACGCGCCGACCGGCGAGGGCATCGGCGTCTCGCGCCGGCTCGAGGACAAGGAGCGCGAGCGCCTGCGCAAGGAGGCCAAGCAGCTCGACCTCGGCGGCGGCGGCGCGATCATCCGCACCGCGGCGCAGGGCGCCAAGCGCGAGGACTTCGAGCGGGAGCTGCAGTACCTGTTCAAGCTCAACGAGGTGCTCCAGAAGCGCGTCGAGGAGACGACCGCGCCGGACATGGTCTTCCAGGAGGCCGACCTCTCGATCCGCGTCGTGCGCGACATCTTCTCCGAGCACTTCGAGAAGGCGATCGTCGACGACCCCAAGCAGCATCAGCGGCTGACCTCGTTCTTCACGCGCACCGCTCCCGAGCTCGTCGACCGCGTCGAGCTGTGGGAGGACGGCGGCGACGTCTTCGAGGCCTACGGCGTCGACAAGGTGATCGACGGGATGCTCGAGCGCCGCGTCGACCTGCCCAGCGGCGGCTACCTCGTGATCGACTACGCCGAGGCGCTGACGGTCATCGACGTCAACTCCGGCTCTTTCACCGGCCGCGGCAAGTCGGCCCGGCTCGAGGACGTGATCACCAAGACCAACCTCGAGGCCGCCGAGGCGGTGGTCGAGCAGTTGCGGCTGCGCGACATCGGCGGGATCATCGTCATCGACTTCATCGACATGGCCCGCGCGCGCAACCGCGACGCCGTGCTGAAGGTCCTGCGCAAGGCACTCGACGAGGACCGCACGAAGACCTTCGTGGTCGAGATCTCGCCGCTCGGCCTGGTCGAGATGACGCGCCAGAACGTCACCGACGGTGTGCGCGAGATCATGACCAAGCCCTGCCCGCACTGCGGCGGCGAGGGCGTCGTGAAGTCCGAGGAGACCGTCGCGATCGAGGTCGAGCGCAACCTGCGCCTGCTCGTCAAGGACGCGGGAGCGCAGGCTCCCGATGCCTACCTCGTCCGCATCAACCCGCGCGTCACCTCGTACTTCACGGGCGACGGCGCGCGGAACCTGCACGCGCTGGAGGAGGAGACCGGGCGCCGGTTCTTCTTCGAGGGCTCTGAGGGGCTCCCGCTCGAGCACTTCGCGATCACCCAGGAGGGCTCGCGGGAGGAGATCGAGACGCAGGCGATCCCCTTCTCCGAGGGCGACGAGGTCCACGTCCACATCGTCGAGCCGCACATGTACAACGTCGACGACGCCGTCGCGAAGGTCGACGGCTACATGATCGAGGTCGTCAACGCGATCCCCTACGTCGGCGAGAAGAAGCTCGTGCTGATCGAGGAGGCCGGGCGCACCGGGGCCCGCGCGGTGCTCGTCGGCGCCGCGGCCGAGGAGGCCGCCGCGGCGGCCGTCGCGCGCGCCGAGGCCGCCAAGGAGCGCGCCCGCCGGCGCGCGCGGACACCCGTCAAGGCCAAGCCCGCCCCGAAGGCGTC
Source organism: Solirubrobacteraceae bacterium (assembly GCA_039934455.1). Lineage (GTDB taxonomy): Bacteria > Actinomycetota > Thermoleophilia > Solirubrobacterales > Solirubrobacteraceae > DASQFQ01. The sequence goes on along the minus strand of JBDTMF010000163.1, from coordinate 4,779 downwards.
GCCGGAGCCGACGGACGACCTGAAGCCCGAGGACGTGCCCGAGCGGGCCGCGAGCGACGGCGCCGGGGACGACGGCGAGGAAACGCTAGAATCGAAGCCTCGGCGCCGAGGCCGCAGGGGCGGACGGCGCCGTTCGCGTGCCAAGGCCGAAGCCAGCGAGTGAGTCCAGAGACGATGCCCGACACGACTACCAACTACGCCGTCATCCGCACCGGCGGGAAGCAGTACCGCGTCGAGGAGGGCATGACCCTGCTCGTCGAGCGCCTGCCGGATGACGAGGGCGCCAAGATCGCACTCGAGCCGCTGCTCTACAGCGGCGGCAAGGACACGCTGTTCGAGAGCGGCGACCTCGGCCGCGTCAAGGTCGAGGCCACGATCCTCGGCCACGAGCGCGGCGAGAAGCTGCGCGTGTTCAAGTTCAAGCCCAAGCGCGGCTACAAGCGCACCGCGGGGCACCGCCAGGAGCTGACGCGCCTCCAGGTCACCGGCATCTCGGTCGGCCGCGGCTCGTCGGGCTCGAAGAAGAAGCAGGAAGAGGAGGCCGGGAATGGCTCATAAGAAGGGCCTCGGCTCCAGCCGCAACGGCCGCGATTCCAAGCCCAAGTTCCTCGGCGTGAAGGTGTTCGCGGGTCAGACCGTGACCGGCGGCGAGATCATCGTGCGCCAGCGCGGCACCGTGTTCCATCCCGGCGCCGGCGTCGGGATCGGCCGGGACCACACGATCTTCGCCAAGAGCCCCGGCATCGTCCAGTTCACCGAAGGCCGCCGCGGCCGCGTGATCTCGGTCGAAGCCGCCCCCGCCGCCGCCGAGTAGCGCCTAGCTCGGCTGCGCGGTCGGCCGGATCAGGATCTCGTTGACGTCGACGTGCGGCGGCTGCTGCACGGCGAACATGACCGCGCGGGCGATGTCGTCCGGCTTGAGCGCCTCGATCTCCGGCGGTGAGTCGAAGAACGGCGTGTCGGTCATGCCGGGCTCGATCAGGCTGACGCGCACGCCGCTGTCGTTGAAGTCCTGGCGTGCGGCCTCACCCATCCCGGTGACGGCCCACTTGGTGGCCGAGTAGAGCGAGCCCTTGAGCGCGCGCCGGCCCGCGACGGAGCCGGTGAGCAGCAGGTGGCCCTTGGACTCCTTGAGCGGGCCCATCGTGGCGCGGATGGTCAGCGCGGCGCCGTAGACATTGGTCAGGACCATCTGCTTCCACTCCTCGACGTCGCCCTGGTCGAAGCCCCGCGGCCCCCCGAAGCCCGCGTTGGCGAAGGCGACGTCGATGCGCCCGTAGGCGTCGAGCGCCGTCCGGACGAGGTTCTGCTGCTGCTCCCACTCGGAGACGTCGCAGGCCACCGCGATGGCGCGCTCCTCGCCGCCCAGCTCCTCGGCGAGGGCGGCGAGCTTGTCCCCGGAGCGGGCGCTCAGGACGAGGCGGTAGCCGGCCTCGGCGGCGTGGCGGGCGGTCGCCTCGCCGATGCCGGTGGACGCGCCGGTGATGAGGAAGACGGGATCGGGTTGGGAGGGCATGCGGCTACGGTTACCCGGCTTTGCTCCACGACCGCGCCAAGATCGAGGTCCGTGCCGGCCGCGGCGGTGACGGCACCGTCTCCTTCCGCCGCGAGGCGCACGTGCCCAAGGGCGGCCCGGACGGGGGTGACGGCGGCCGCGGCGGCGACGTGCTGCTGCGCGTCGACGACTCGCTGCGCGACCTCGAGGCGTTCCGCCGGCGCGTGCACTTCCGTGCCGCACGCGGCGGGCACGGCGAGGGCGCCCAGCGCCACGGCGCCGACGGCGAGACGCTCGTGGTCGGCGTGCCGCCCGGGACGCAGGTCGAGCGCTGGGACGGAACGCGCTTCGACCTCGTCGCGCCCGGGCAGGAGGTCACGCTCGCCCGCGGCGGCATAGGCGGGCGCGGCAACAAGCGCTTCACGACCGCCGTGCGCCAGGCGCCGCGCCTCGCGGAGAAGGGGCTGCAGGGCGAGGAGGGGGTCGTCGAGCTGCACCTCAAGCTGCTCGCCGACGTCGGCCTGGTGGGGCTCCCCAACGCCGGCAAGTCCTCGCTGATCGCGCGCCTCACGCGCGCCCAGCCGAAGATCGCCGGCTACCCCTTCACCACGCTCGAGCCGAACCTCGGGACGCTCGAGGCCGCCGACCGCCAGCTCGTGATCGCCGACATTCCGGGCCTGATCGAGGGTGCGAGCGGCGGTGCCGGGCTCGGCCACGACTTCCTCGCGCACGTCGAGCGCACGCGGCTGCTCGTCCACGTCCTCGACCTCGCGCCGCTCGACGGGTCGGACCCGGTCGCCAACCACGCCGTGATCGAGAACGAGCTCGCCGAGCACGACCCGCGGCTGGCCGAGCTGCCCCGGATCCTCGCGCTCTCCAAGGCCGATCTCGTGACGCCGGAGGAGGCCGAGGCGGCAGCCGGAGAGTGGCGCGAGCGCTTCCGGGCCGCGGCGGCCGTCGCGGGGGCGACCGAGTACGAGGAGGGCTTCGCCCCCCCGGTGCTCATCACCTCGAGCGCCACGCGGCAGGGGCTCGACGAGCTCGAGCGCGAGCTGCTGCGCCGCGTCCCGGTCGCCGAGCCCGTGCCGGTCGCCGCCGGCGAGGACGAGCTGGCCGAGTACAAGGTGTTCCGTCCCGCCCAGGGCCGCGAGTTCGAGGTGTCGAGGCTGCCGTCCGGCGCGTTCCGCGTGACCGGCGAGCCGGTCGAGCGCCTGATCGCCCGCCACGACGTCGAGAACGAGGAGGCGATGGCCCACGTCGAGCAGCGGTTGCACCGGCTCGGGGTGATCCGCGCGCTCGAGGACGCCGGCTTCACGCCCGGCGACGACGTCGAGATGGGCGGGATCGTCTTCGAGCTGGACCCGGGCGCGCCGCTGTAGGGGTGTTCGTGGTGAGGCCGGCGAAGGTCAACGGCGGCAGCTCGCACCCTTCCCTCACTGCGCCGTTGCCGTTCTCCGCCCGCCAACAGCGCCCGGCCAGCCCGCTAGGCTCAGCTCCCCTGCGGATCTGGATCGACATGACGGCGCCCGCGCACCCGGTCGTCTTCCGCCCGATCATCCGCCTCCTTCGCGAGGCTGGACACGAGGTGGAGGTGACCGCGCGCGACTACGCGCAGACGATCCCGCTGCTCGAGCGGATGGGGATCGACCACGTCGCCGTGGGGCGCCACGGTGGGGCGTCGCGTGCCAAGAAGCTGCAGGCGCTGATAGGGAGGACGTGGCAGATGCGACGCTTCGCCCGCGGGCGCTTCGACCTCGCGGTCGCCCACGGCTCCAACGATCTCGCGCTCGCCGCCGCCTCGCTGCGGATCCCGGCGGTCAACACGTTCGACTACGAGTTCGCCATCCAGCAGCACAACATCGGCTGCCGGCTCGCGCGCCGCGTGATGACCCCCGACGCGATCCCGCCGCAGCGGCTCGAGCGCTTCGGCGTCGGCCCGGCCAAGCTCGTCCAGTACGCGGGGCTCAAGGAGGAGTACTACCTGTCGGACTTCACGCCCGACGAGGCCGCGTTGGAGGAGCTCGGGGTCGATCGGGAGAAGATCATCGTGATCGTTCGCCCCCCGCCCGACGTGTCGCTCTATCACCGCAAGTCCAATCGGCTGTTCCCGCGCGTGCTCGAGTACCTCGGCCGGCGCGAGGACGTCACCGCGATCGTCATCCCGCGCACCGAGGCCCAGCGCGAGCACGTCGTCGCGCTGCAACTGCCGTCGGTGATCGTGCCCGCGCACGCGGTCGACGCCCAGAGCCTGATCGCGCTCGCCGACCTCGCGGCCTCGGCCGGCGGCACGATGAACCGCGAGGCGGTCGCACTCGGCACGCCGGTGTACACCACCTATGGCGGGCGGCTCGGCGGCGTCGACGAGCACCTGATCCGCACCGGGCGCCTGCGGCCGCTGACCGATGAGCGCGCGATCGAGGTCGTCAAGCAGCGCGGCGAGCGTACGATCGCGCGGCGCGATCCGGCCGTCCTGGTGGACATGATCCTGGGAGCGGTCGCGTGAGCACGAAGGCTGCGCCGGCCCCCACCATGACCCAGACCGCCCACGAGACGCTGGTCGAGCGCTATGCGCGGATGGCCCACACCTTCCAGCCGCGTCCTGTGGATCGCGTCCTGCGGGTGCTCGACCGGGTGCTGGCGGCGGTGGGGCTCGTCGCCACGTCCCCGCTGATGGCGCTGTGCGCGCTGGCGGTGCGCCTCAGCGGCAGCCGCGGGGTGCTCTACCGCGGCGCTCGCGTTGGCCAGGGCGGCCAGATCTTCACGATGGTGAAGTTCCGCACGCTCAAGCCGCAGGCCGAGACCCGCATCGGATCCTTCTACGGCGAGGAGCTGACGCGGCTGACCGCGAGCGAGCAGACGCGCGTCGGCCGGGTCCTGCGCGCCTCCAAGCTCGACGAGCTGCCGCAGCTGTTCAATGTGCTGCGCGGCGAGATGAGCATCGTCGGCCCGCGCCCGATCCGGCCGTTGTTCTTCGAGGAGCTCGCGGTCGAGATCCCCGCCTACTGGCAGCGTCTCGTCGTGCTGCCCGGGATCACCGGCTTCGCCCAGCTGCGGCTGACGCGCGAGATGACGTGGGCGGAGAAGCTCGCGCACGACTTCGAGTACATCGCCGACCGCTCGCTGCGGCTCTACTTCGAGGTGGTCGGCCAGACCGCCTGGCTCGTGCTCTCGCGGCCCTTCCGGCCCGCGGACAGCTAGCCGTGTGCGGCATCTGCGGCATCGTCCGCACCGACGGGCGGGCCGTCGACCCGCAGGTGCTCGGCGCCATGAGCGCGACGCTCGTG
>JBDTMF010000162.1:0-9681 GCA_039934455.1 Solirubrobacteraceae bacterium | reverse complement strand
CCACGAGGTCGCAGGAGCGCTCGCCCAGCCCGCGCGCCGCCGCGGACGCCGCCTCCAGCGCTCCTGCCCGGGCATCGGGCGTGGTGGAGAGGCCGGTGGCGATGTGGACGCTCACCCGTCTGACGATACTCCGGCGCGTGTCCCCGCCCGCCAGCGTGATCGCGATCTTCGGGCCGACCGGCGTCGGCAAGACCGAGGTGGCGCTCGCGCTCGCCGAGCGGCTGCGCGGGCAGGGGGAGGACCCGGTGGCGATCTCGGCCGACGCGCTGCAGGTCTACGCGGGCCTCGGGACCGTCACCGGCGCCGCCGGGCCGGAGGAGCGCGCGCGGCTCGAGCACCGGCTCGTCGGCTTCCTGCCCGTCACCGAGTCCTTCAGCGCGGGCGCCTACGCCGCGCTGGCGCACGCCGAGATCGACGCCGCGCTCGCCGCCGGGCGGCGGCCGATCGTGATCGGCGGCACGGGCCTCTACCTGCGCGCCGCGCTGGCCGAACTCGACCTGCGCCCGCCCGCGGCCGCCGGCGTCCGTGAGCGCTGGCATGCCGAGCTCACCCGGCAGGGGCCGGCGGCGCTCCATGCCCTGCTCGCCGAGCGCGACGCGCTGGCCGCCGCGGGCGTCGCGCCCGGCGACGGGCGCCGGATCGTGCGCGTGCTCGAGCTGCTCGACACCGGGTCCGAGCCGCCGCCCCCAGCGGGCGGGGACTCGCAGCTGTGGACCACCGACACGCGCCAGCCGACGCTGCTGGCCGGCCTGGTCATGGACCGCGCGGCGCTGGCCGAGCGCATCGACCGCCGCGTCGACGCGATAGTGGCCAACGGAGCGCGCGAGGAGGTCGAGCGCGCCGCCGCGCGCGGCGCCTCGGCGACCGCGCGCCAGGCACTCGGGTTCGAGGAGCTGCTCGCCGGGGACGTCGAGGCGATGAAGACCCGCACGCGCCGCTACGCCAAGCGGCAGCTGACGTGGATGCGCAAGCTGCCCGGGGTGCGGACGATCGACGTCACGGGGCGTGAGGCGGAGGACGTCGCGGAGGAGCTGCACGGCATGATCAACCCCGGATGAGATTCGAGAAGTGGCAGGCGCTGGGGAACGACTACCTGATCGTCGAGGCTGACGGGGTCGAGCCCGAGCGCGTGCGCGCGCTGTGCGACCGCCACCGCGGCGTCGGGGCCGACGGCGTGCTCGCGCTCGCCCCGCCCGACGAGCCCGGCTTCGTCGCGCGCCTGCGGATCTTCAATCCCGACGGCTCGGAGGCCGAGCTGTCGGGCAACGGCGCGCGCCAGGCCCTGCTCTACCTGCGCGAGCGCGGCTGGACGCGCTCGCTGACCTACTCGATCCAGACGCTCGCGGGCGAGATCCGCGCGAGCATCACCGGCGAGCACAGCTGCCGCACCGACATGGGCCGCGCGACGCTCGAGGGCGAGGGGGAGATCGAGGGCTGGCGCTTCCATCACATCGTCATCGGCAACCCTCAGACCGCGATCCGGGTCGACGAGCGCGCGCGCCTCGAGACGCTCGACCTGGCCGAGATCGGCCCGCCGATCGAGAGCGCCGAGCGCTTCCCCGACCGCACCAACGTCTCGTTCTGGACCGAGCTCGCGCCGGATCGCATCCGCGCGCGGATCTTCGAGCGCGGGGTGGGGGAGACGCAGTCGTCGGGCACCGGGGCCTGCGGCGCCGCGATCTCCCACGTGCTGCGCGGGGGCGACTCGCCGGTCACTGTCGAGCTCGACGGGGGCGAGCTCACCGTCGACGTCGACGAGTCGCTGCACGTCGACCTCGAGGGGTGGGCCGTTCCGGTCTTCAAGGGCGAGGTTGCGTAGGGTGCTCCGGCGATGAGTGAGGCCTGGAGCAGAGGACTGGCGACGCTGACCGGCGACGGGCGGGTGCTCGACGTGCTCTTCCCGGACCCGCATCTGGGTCCGGCGGATGAGTCCCCCGGCACGAGGACTGGCGGCGTGGCCCACGAGGACCCGCGCCGCGGGGTGCAGACGGTCGAGGTGACCACCGTGCTCGACGACCTCGAGTCGGCGCCGACCGACGCCTACGACGCCTACCTGCGCCTGCAGCTGCTCTCGCACCGGCTGGTCAAGCCGCATGGCCTCTCGCTCGAGGGTCTGTTCGGGGTGCTGCCGAACATCGCCTGGACCAGCGAGGGGCCGGTCGATCCTGCCGCGCTGGCCGAGGTCCGGATGCGCCTCCGCGCCGCGGGCGAGCCGATGCAGGTCTTCTCCGTCGACAAGTTCCCGCGCATGACCGACTACGTCGTGCCGAGCGGGGTGCGCATCGCCGACGCCGACCGCGTCCGCCTCGGCGCCCACCTCGCGGAGGGCACGACCGTGATGCACGAGGGCTTCGTGAACTTCAACGCCGGGACACTCGGCGCCTCGATGGTCGAAGGCCGCATCTCGGCGGGCGTCGTCGTCGGCGACGGCTCGGACATCGGCGGCGGCGCGTCGATCATGGGCACGCTCTCGGGCGGCGGCACCGCGATCATCTCGATCGGCGAGCGCTGCCTGCTGGGCGCCAACGCGGGCCTGGGGATCTCGCTCGGGAACGACTGCATCGTCGAGGCGGGGCTCTACGTCACCGGCGGCACCCGCGTCACGCTGCCTGACGGCGAGGTCGTCAAGGCGCTCGAGCTTTCCGGCGCCGACGGGCTGCTGTTCCGCCGCAACTCGCAGAGCGGCGCGGTCGAGGCGATGCGGCGCTCAGGCTCGTGGGCGGGCCTGAACGCCGCCCTGCACGCCAACGACTGATCTCAAGAGCTCCGCGGCGCGCTCGCACTCGGCGAGCGTCGGCACGAGCGCGAGGCGCAGAAAGCCCTCGCCGGCCGGGCCGAAGAACGAGCCGGGAGCGAGCACGACGCCGTGCTCGAGCAGCTCGGCGGCCAGGGCGTCGGCGCGCTCACCGGCGTCGAGCCAGAGGAAGAACGTCGCGTCACCGCCTGCGTGGCGGATACCGGCGGCCTCGAAGACGGGCAGCAGCGTGTCGCGCTTGGCGCGGTAGAGGGCGCGCACGTCCTCGACATGTGTCTCGTCGCCCCAGGCCGCGACGGCCGCCTGCTGGATGAACTCCGGCGGGGCGACGCCGACGTTCGGCCGGTAGCGCTTGAGCGCGGCGATCACCTCCGGGTCGCCGGCCACGAAGCCGGAGCGGTAGCCGGGCATCGAGGAGCGCTTGGAGAGCGTGTTGAGCGCGATCACTCCTCGACGATCGGCGACCTGGAGCGCGGAGACGGGCGGCTCGGGGCCGAAGTAGATCTCCGAATAGGCCTCGTCGGAGGCGACGACGACGTCGTGCTCTCGGGCGATCGCGGCCGCCTGCTCGTAGAGCTCGAGCGGGGCGGTCGCGGCGGTCGGGTTGTTGGGGTAGTTGAGCCACAGGATCCCGGTCCGCTCCCACGTTGCCGCGTCGACGGCGCCGAGGTCGGGCAGGAAGCCGCGCTCCGCCGCCAGCGGCAGCTCGATGACCTGCTTGCCCGCAAATGCCGCGCCGCGCTCGGCGACCGGGTCGGCCGCGCCGGTGATCGCGACGAGGTCGCCCCCGACGACCTGCGCGAGGTGGAAGATCGCCTCCTTGGAGCCGAACGTCGGGATCACCTCGGTGTCGGGATCCAGCGCCGGGCCGAAGCGGCGCGCGACCCACTCCGCGACCGCCGCCCGGAGCACGGGCAGCCCCTCGGCGAGCGGATAGGTCGACTGCGGCTCGAGCGCCGCCGCGAGCGCCTCGCGGATGAACGGTGGCGTGTCCTCGCGCGGCTCCCCGACGCCGAAGTCGATCACCGGGATGCCGCGCGCGATCAGCTCCCGCTTCGCGTCCGTGAGGCGCACGAAGGGGTAGGTGCGCAGGCCCGTGAGCACCGGGGAGGGCTTCATGGGCGCCCCGGCCCGCTCGACGGAGCGAGCAGCTCGGCGGCGAAGCGCTCGAGCACGCGGTAACCGCGCACGAGCGCCGCAACCGAGATCGACTCCTCGCGCGTGTGCGCCTGCGGCGGGTCGCCGGGGCCGAAGTTCACGGCGGCCAGGCCGGCGGCCCCGAACTCCGCCACCGGGGTCCAGGCCTGCTTGGGCTCGACCGCGAGGTCGCCGGCGGCGATCAGCGCGTCCACCAGCGGGCCGCGGGCGACCGCGCCCGAGGGCGCGTGGCCGTCGATCCGCAGCACGCCGTGGCCACCGCACAGCTCGAGCAGGCGCGCCTCGGCCTGCGCCGGCGTGCGCCCCGGCGCGTAGCGGTAGTTGACCGTCGCCTCGGCCAGGTCCGGGACGACGTTGCTCGCGATCCCGCCCGCGATCCTCGTCACCGACGCGACCTCGGTGAAGCGCAGCCCGTCGAAGTCGTGCGGCTGGGGTTCATGCGCCGCGAGCACGGCGATCCCGGCGGCGGCGCGGTGGATGGCGTTGTCGGCGAACCACGGGCGCGCCGAGTGGCCCGCGCGGCCGTGGAAGCTCCAGGTCGCGTTGATGTTGCCGAGGCAGCCCGCGTGGATCGCGTTGTCGGTCGGCTCCATCATCACCGCGAGCTCCGGGGCGAGCGGCCGGCGAGCGAGCAGCGGAGTGAGCGCGCTCTCGGTGAACGGCAGCTCCTCGCGGCCGAAGAACAGCGCGCCGAAGGGCGCGCCGTCGCGCACGAGCTCGATCATCACCGCGAGCGCGCCCTTCATGTCGCTCGCGCCGAGCCCGTAGATGCGCTCGGCGTCGCGGCGGCCGGGGCGGTTGCCCTGGGCCGGGACGGTGTCGAAGTGGCCGCCCAGGAGCACGCGCGCGCCCTCCGGCCCCGCCAGCACGCAGGTGTCGCCGAGGTCGCGCGCATCCGGCAGCAGGCTCCGCACATGGTCCGCGAGCCGCGCCTCGTCACGCGACTCCGACGGGATGTCGATCAGCTCGAGCGTCCTCGCCGCGAGGCGCTCGCCCAACTCCGTGTCAACCGGGGCCATGAGCGGGCACCATACGCGGATGCGCTTCTGCGGCATCGACGTCTCGGCCCGCCCGGACAACCAGCAGCTCTGCACCCTGCACGAGCGCAAGGGGGCCGATGGCATCGAGCTGGTCGCGACCTTCTACGCCCCCGGCACGATCGAGGAGGTCGCGCGCACGATCCAGGGCTTCGGCCGCGGCGAAGCGGTCGTCGGCGTCGACGCGCCGTCGGGCCGGCGGCTCGGCCTGCTCGGCCCGGAGGCGCCCGCCCGCGCCACGCTGGGGCTGCCCGACGGCCGCTACGAGCGCATGCGGGTGTGCGACGCCGTGCTCTACCGCCGCGGCCTGCCGCTCTACCCGGTGCCGGGGGCCGAGGACGCGGTGCCGCAGTGGATGGCGGTCGGCTTCGACCTGTTCGAGGCGCTGGCTCCGCTCGGCCGCTACATCCCCGAGCGGGCCGGCGGCGCGCTCGAGGGCGACGTCGGGAGCGCGGCGATCCGCTCCGGCCGCGTGTTCGAGACCTATCCGGACGCGATCTTCTGCGCGCTGCTCGGCCACCGGCCGCCGCCCAAGCGCACGCCCTGGGGCGGCCAGCAGCGGATCGCGGCGCTCAAGCTCAAGGGGATCTACGACGACGACGGCGGCCTCTGGCACCGCACGCTCGACGAGATCGCCGCCTGCGCCGCCGCGTACGCCGCCTACGCGCTCTGCGTCGGGCTCGGCACCTGGGTCGGCGACCCGGCCGAGGGGGTCATGGTGATCCCCACGGCCCGCCTGCTCGAGCGCTACGCGAGGCTGCCCGCGCCCGCCCGCTCCGGGCTGGCGTAGAGCCGCTCGCCCAGCTGCGGGTGCTCGTGGACGCCCGTCGCCCTCGCCCAGGCGACGAGCTCCGCCCCGACGACCGGGAACGCGGCGCGCAGGTCCGGGCGGAAGCGGTGGAGCTCGTGCAGGTAGCGCGTCGCCCCGGCCTCGCCCCCCTGCGGAGCGGGCTCGGCCAGCCAGGCGAGGAAGTCGGCGAGCGGCTCGGCGCGCTCGCGGAACAGCCCGAGTAGAAGCGGCTCGAGCTCCCGCCCCTCGATCTCGATCGCGGCGGGCACGAGCGCGGCGGGCAGGTCCGGGTGGCGGTCCGCGTGCGACCGCAGCCACTCCGCGTACGCGAGGGCGCCGGGGCCGTCGAGGTCGGCGAAGATGCCGCGCAGCTGCGACGAGGCCGCGTGGAACGCGAGCAGGTAGCGCGTCAGGCCCGCCCAGGCGCCCGGCTCCGCGGGCTCGGCCAGCCATGCCGCGAGCTCCGCCTGGCCGGCCCGCGACGTCAGGCGGTGGCGCAGCTCGCCGTTCGTGCGCCCCTCGCGGTAGAGCCGGCGCGCCAGCGCGGTCTGGACGGCGGGGCGCAGGCCGGCCATCGCGGCGTGGCTCGCCTCGTGCAGCTCACGGGCGTAGTCGGAGACCAGGCCGGCGAGCACCGGGTGGTCGGCCAGGTCGATGCGGTCCTGATGCTCACTGAGGACGTCGGGGCGATCGGGGTCGAAGCCGCTGAAGTGGAAGCACCGCAGCGGTGCCCCCGCGACGGAGTACCGGCCGGGCCCGCCGGTCAGCGGGCGGTTCGGGACGTCCCAGAAGCCGGCGTTGCAGCCCGGGTCGCGCAGCACGCGGGCGTCTGGCACCAGCCCGGGCGCCAGCTCGACCCAGCGCTGGTCGACGAACAGCCCGCGCGCGGGGTCGACGGTGCACTCCTCGGCCATCCGCTCCGCCCACCAGCCCAGGAAGCCGACGGCGTCGCTACCCACGCCGAGAAAGCCGCTGTTGTAGACACCCGCCTGCAGGATGTCCTCCTCCGACGGGTGCCGGCCGTCACGCGGGAGCGGCCCGAGCAGGTGGCGCGTGAGCACGAGGCCGGGGGGCCCCACGGCGTCGTCCAGCGGCGCGTAAACCCGGATGTCGGAGTCGAGGTAGAGCACGGCCGGGCTCTGCGCGAGCAGATGCATCAGCAGCCACGGCTTGAGCGCGCACATCAGCTCGAACGGCCCGTAGGCCGCGATCATCGCCTCGACCGGCGGGCAGTCGAGGGCCTCGAGCCCCAGCACCTCGAAGGGCTCGGGCACGCTCGGCAGGTCGCCCACGACGAGCGCGGTGATGCGCGCGTCCGGGTGGTGCTCGCGCAGCGACCGCGCCAGCACGCGCGCGCGGGCGAGGTGATCAGGGGTGACGACGGTGCAGGCGTGGAGGCTCATGCGCGGTAGAGGACCCGGCCACCGCACGGCTGCTCGCCCCGCGTGTCCATGAACACCGGGCTGACGCCGTCGCGAACGAGGTGCATCCGCCCCTCGGGCGGCAACAGCGAGACCGAGAAGCGCGAGATCGGGAGGGACTCGGTGACGCACTGCACGACCGGGACCTCGGGGTCGACGTGGTGCCCGCAGCCGCCGCGGTCGGTGACGTAGACGCGCTTGCCCAGCGCCGCCGCGGCGACGATCGCCAGTTGCGTCGCGGCCAGCTGGTACTGGTGGCAGTGCACCACGTCGACCGAGGCCAGCTCGCGCAGGAACCCGAACGAGAGCGGGTCGAAGGCGACGTCGTCGATCCAGCGGCGCGGGCGGTGGATCTCGATGGCCAGCGGGCCGCGCGCGGTGCTGAGCCGCTCAGGGCCGAAGGAGATCATGCGGGTCGGCACGAGCTCGGCCATCGCCGCGGCGAGTCCCAGCCGCTGCGCTCGCCGCCCCCAACGACCGAGTCGTCGGCGAACCGAGCGGGCGAGATGAAGGCGACCGAGCGGGCCCGGCCTCGCGGCGCGCGGCGGCGGCCCAGGGCCGCGAGCATCCCCGCCATCCGGCGGTACCCCCAGAGATCGTCCATGTCCTCGCGACGACCCTACAATCGAAGGTGATGGAACGCCATCGCGACGGCCGCGCCAAGCCGACCCGCTACGTCGCGCCGCCCAAGCCCGGGCGGGCGCTTCAGCGTGCCTACTGCATCGGCGCCTCGCCGGTCGGCGACGACATGTCCGAGCTCAAGGAGCTGCTGCGGACCGCCGGCGTCGCCGTCGTCGGCGAGCTGATCCAGCACCGCGAGAAGCCGCACCCCAACCTCTACCTCGGCTCGGGCAAGGTCGAGGAGCTCAAGCCGCTGCTCAAGCAGGCGGACGCCAACCTCGTCGCGGTCGATGACGAGCTGACCCCGCGGCAGGAGCGCAACCTCGAGGAGGCGCTCGGGATGCCGGTGATCGACCGCACCGCGGTGATCCTCGACATCTTCGCCGGCCACGCCAACAGCGCCGACGGCAAGCTCCAGGTCGAGCTCGCGCAGCTCGAGTACAACATGGCCCGCATGCGGGGGCTGTGGACGCACCTCGAGCGCCTCGGCGCGGGCCGCGGCGTCGGCGGCATCGGCACGCGCGGCCCCGGCGAGTCGCAGATCGAGACCGACCGCCGGCTCGCGCGCGACCGCATCTCGGCGCTGCGCCGCCGGCTCGACCACGTCAAGTCCACGCGGGCGGTGATGCGCGCCGAGCGCGACCGGGCGCACCTCCCCAACGTCGCCCTGGCCGGCTACACCAACGCCGGCAAGTCGACGCTGCTGAACGCGATGACGGGCGCCGACGTCGGCGTCCGCGACCGCCTCTTCCACACGCTCGACCCGACCACGCGCACGCTGCGCCTGCACGGCCGCACCTACCTCGTCACCGACACCGTCGGCTTCATCCGCAAGCTGCCGCACCAGCTCGTCAACGCCTTCGCCGCCACGCTCGAGGAGACCAGGCTGGCCGATCTCGTGCTCCACGTCGTCGACGCCCACGAGAGTGAGGAGGAGCTCGAGGCGATGACGCGCGCCGTCGAGGACGTGCTGGAGGAGATCGGTGTGGGCGAGACGCCGCGCCTGCTCGTGCTCAACAAGGCCGACGTGCTCGACGAGGAGCGCCGCCGCGAGCTGTCCTTCCGCCACCCCGAGGGCTTCCTCGTCTCCGCCGTCACCGGCGAGGGCCTCGAGGAGCTCGGCGAGGCCATCGCGGACGCCTTCGAGCGCTCGCTGCAGGACGTCGAGCTGCTCGTCCCCTTCTCCGAGGGCCAGACGCTCTCCGAGCTCCACGACGTCGCCGGCGACCTCGAGCGCGAGGACACGGCCGAGGGTGTCCGCGTCAGCGCGCGGCTGCCCGCCGTGGTGGCCGAGCGCTTCGGCCGCTACGCGTTCAACGGCGCCGGCTAGCGCCCCGAGGACCCGAAGCCGTTGGTGCCGCGCTCGTCCGCGGACGGCGGCAGTTCCTCGACGACGCGCGTCTCGGGCGCGAGGAACGGGACGAGCAGCAGCTGCGCGATCCGGTCGCCGGCCTCGCCCTCGTACGGCTCCTGGCCGAGGTTGACGAGCACCACGCGGATCTCGCCGCGGTAGGTGGGGTCGATCAGGCCGGGGCCGTTGACGACGGAGAGCCCGTGGCGGGCCGCGAGCCCCGAGCGGGGCACGACGAGCCCAGCCACGCCCCCGGGCAGCGCGACCGCGACGCCGGTCGGCACCACGCGCCGTTCGCCCGGGGCGAGCGCGAACGCCTCGACGCAGCGCAGGTCATAGCCGGCGTCGCCGGAGCGCGTGCGGGTCGGGGGCTGTGCGTCGGGGTGGAGGAGCCGGACCTCGAGCGGGTCGGTGGCGGTGGTGGCCATGGGGCGACGCTACCGGCCCGGCGCGACGTCGCCGCCGCGCGACCCCGCTCATTCCGAAGCTTCTAGCTTAGCTAGAGCGCTCGCTCGGGCTCCAGCGCCCAGTCCTCCGCCGCCCGCCAC
>JBDTMF010000161.1:0-9764 GCA_039934455.1 Solirubrobacteraceae bacterium | reverse complement strand
CCGCGGCGGCGCGTTCGAGCCGACCGGCCTCGCCGGACGCGTCTCCGCGCGCTAGCCGCGAGGGAAGACGCGCTTCGCCGGGACGGTGCGCGGCCAGCGCCGCTCGATCGCGCGCACGGAGGCGAGGTCGGCCGGCGGCGCGAGCGCGGCGGTGGGCGGCGACGCGGCCACGAGGGCGGGGGGAGGCGCGGAGGAGCGGGCGAAGCGCCCGTGCTGTTGCTGCGGGGCGGCGGTGACGGTCGGTTCCATGGCCGCCATCCAATCGGCACCCGGGCGACCGGGCATCGGCCGGGTGGCCGAAGATCAGCGGCTCGATCCCGCCCGCTGGTCCAGGCGCACGAACGCCTCGAAGTGCGGCACCAGCCCTGCCCACCCGCGGACGTTGCGCTCGCGCAGATCCTGGGCCCGAGCGCCGAGGCGCTCCCAGCCCGAGTGCACGATCGTGACCTCCGTCCCCGCCTCGGCGGCCGCGAAGGAGACCTCCACGCGCGTGGCGTCGGCGCGGTCCTGGCGGAGGTGCCAGAGGTAGGCGAGCCGGCACGGCGGCTCCCACGCGACGACCTCGCCCCAGTCGTGCTCGTCGCCGGTCGGGGTCCGCTCGAAGATCCGCCCGCCGGGGCGCGGCTCGATCGTCACGCTGAGCTCCGGGTCGCCCGTGACGGAGTGGCCCTTCGGCCACCACAGCGACGTCCGCTCCGCCCAGGTGCTGAACGCGTGCTCGGGCGGGCACCCCACCGTGAAGGCGAGGCGCAGCGGATCCATCAGCGCTCGCGGGTGTTCTCGGCGGCCAGCCTGTAGCGGGCGGCCGCCTCGCCCCAGACCTGCTCGAGGTAGTCGCGGACCGCCTCGATCCCGGCGTCGTGCAGGCGGTAGAGACGCCTCGTCCCCTCGGCGCGGTCGCTGACGAGGCCAGCCTCCTTGAGCAGCCGCAGGTGGCGCGAGACGGCGGGCCGGCTGATCGGGAGGGCGTCCGCGAGCTCGCCCACGGAGCGGTCGCCGGAGCGCAGCTGCTCGACGATCGCGCGCCGGTTCGGGTCCCCGAGCGCGTCGAACGGGTCACCCTCATTCGGTAACATTTTTGCTACGTTAGCGCAATGAGGTCCTATGACGCCGAAGCCACCATCGAAGCGAAGCCCGAGACGATCTGGGCCATCCTGACCGACGCGCCGGCGTATTCGGAGTGGGACTCCGGCGTGCAGCGCGTCGAGGGCACGATCGCACCGGGGCAGAAGCTCAAGGTGGTCTCCGAGGCCAACCCGGGGCGCGCGTTCCCGGTCAAGGTCACCGCCTTCGAGCCCGCGCGGGCCATGACCTGGAGCGGCGGGATGCCGCTCGGGCTGTTCAAGGGCGTGCGCACGTTCGCGCTGACGCCGAACGGAACCACCACGCGCTTCACGATGCGCGAGGAGTACAGCGGCCCGATGCTCCCCCTGATCTGGCGGTCGATGCCCGACCTCGGCCCGTCGTTCGCGCAGTTCGCCCGCGGGCTCAAGGCGCGGGCGGAGCGCGGCTAGACGACCCAGAAGACCCGACGTGCAGCGGATCCCGCGCCCGCCGGCTGTAGCGTGAAGGGGATGCTGAAGGTGAGCGTGATCGTGCCGGTCTACAACCCCGGCGCCCACATCGACGACTGCGTCGCCTCGCTGGTCGGCCAGACGCTGGCGCCCGAGGAGTACGAGCTGATCTTCGTCGACGACGGCTCCACCGACGAGACGCCGGCGCGCCTGGACGCCCTGGCGGCGGAGCGTCCGCACGTCCGCGTCAAGCACATCGAGAACTCCGGGTGGCCCGGCCGGCCGCGCAATCTCGGCATCGAGATGGCCGAGGGCGAGTACGTCTACTTCGTCGACAACGACGACTGGCTCGGCAAGGACGCGCTGCGGCGCCTGTGCGGCCGCGCCGAGCGCGACGAGGCCGACATCGTCATCGGCAAGGTCGTGGGCGAGGGCAAGTTCGTCGCCCGCTCGGTGTTCAAGCGCGACCGCAAGGACGTGACGCTCGAGTGGGCGCCGCTCGTGCGCCTGCTCACCCCGCACAAGCTGTTCCGCAGGTCGCTGCTCGACGAGCACGCCATCCGCTTCCCCGAGGGCCGCCGCCGGCTCGAGGATCACGTCTTCACGATGCACGCCTACTTCCACGCGCGCAGCATCTCGGTGCTCGCCGGCTACCCCTGTTACCACTGGGTGTTGCGCGACGACGCCGAGAACGCATCCGTCGCCGGGCTCGAGCCGGTCGGCTACTACGGCAACGTGCGCGAGGTGCTCGACCTGATCGACGAGCACATGGAGCCGGGCCCGCTGCGCGACCGCGTGCGCTCGCACTGGTACCGGGGCAAGATGCTCGGCCGCGTCGGCGGCCGCAACTTCATGGAGCGCGATCCCGCCCAGAAGCGCCCGCTCTACGAGGAGATCCGCCGGCTCGCGCTCGAGCGCTTCGGTGACGAGGTCAACGCCTACCTGGCCTTCAACGCCCGCGCCCGCTCGCGGCTGCTGCGCGCCGGCGACTACGAGGGGCTCGACGCGCTGGCGGCGTTCGAGGCCGGGCTGCGGACCGAGGCCTCGCTGCTCGAGCTCGAGCCCGACGAAGAGGGGGGCGTCGCGCTCCTCATCGAGTCGCGGATCGTGGGCGACGCCGGCCCGCTGACGTTCGCGCGCGACGGCGATCGGCTGCTGTGGGTGCCGCCTGAGGTGCTCGCCGGCCGGCTCGACGCGGCGGCGCGCGAGGCCACGGGAGACATGGAGCGCAACTACGCCGACGTGCTCATCACCTCGATCCGCCATGGCACGGAGTACCTGCTGCGGACGGAGACCGAAACGCGCCTCGAGCCCGCCGGCGGGGCCGATCGCGTGACGCCGGTCCTCACATCGCGGGCGCGCATGCAGCCACGGGTCGTCGTCGCCAAGGCGAACCTGCGGCCGGGCGAGTGGACGGTCGGCGTCACGGCCGCCGCCGCGGGCTTCACGCCGGCGGGCGTGCCCGCGCAGGCCGGTCGCTGGCCGATCCGGGTGCCGCTCGTGGTCACCATCACCAAGGACGGCGAGCTGGTCCCGCCGCGCCTGCGCGGCGAGGTCGCGCGGCGCTTCCCGCGCGTCACCCGCGCCTTCAGGCGGGCGAAGGCCGGGAGCGCCGGCTAGCTCTAAGCCCTGGCCAGCTCGTCCAGCAGCGCCTCCCACTGTGGGCCGATCGCCTCGATCGTGTACTCCCGCGCGGTGTCGACCGCGGCGGTGCCCATGCGCCGGCGCAGCTCCTCGTCCTCCACGATCTCGCGGATCGCGCGCGACAGCCCCTCGACGTCCTCGTGCGGGACGAGCAGTCCGTTGCGATGGTCGTCGACGATGTCGGCCGGCCCGGTGGGGCAGTCGAACGACACGATCCCCATGCCCTTGCTCATCGCCTCGAGGAGGATGAGCGGGAAGCCCTCGAAGCGCGAGGAGAGCACGAACACCGACGCCTCCGCCATGTCCGCGCCGATGTCCTCGGCGGGGCCCTCGATCGTCACCGAGTCCTCGAGCCCGTACTGCTCGATGAGGCCGCGAAAGCGGCTCTCGAGATGCCCGCGGCCGCGCAGCCGCAGCCGCCAGTCGGGGTGCGCCTTCGCGGTCTCCGCCCAAGCCGGGATGAGCAGCTCGAAGCCCTTCTGGTAGCGGAAACGCCCGGCCGCGTAGACGGTCCTGGCAGCGAGGTCGGCCTTGGCGCCGGGCAGCGGCCGCACCGTGTTGGGGATGCGATGCAGCGGCACACTCCCGTCGAGCAGCCGGTGATACGCCTCGCGGTCCTGCTCGGTCAGCACCACGAGCGCGTCGAGCTTGGGGTAGTGCGCGCGCATCGACCTGCGCAGCTTGCGGCCGTGCTTGCTCAGGTTCATCTGCTCGAGCCCGATCGTGCGCAGCCCCGGCGCCTGGATGCGCGCGAGCATCAGGTTCACGCCCGGGCGGGTGCCGATGAGGATCCCGGCGCGGCCGCGCAGCCGGCGCACGAGCTGGATGTCGGTCCACAGGCTGAAGCCGGTCGCCGCGCGGTCGGTCAGCGGCATCAGATGGCTCGGCCGCTTGCGCACCACCGTGCGGACGATCCCGCGAAGCCCGCGGTTGGCGCCCTTGCGCCGGTCGTCGAGGTCGATCACGCGCACGCCCGCGGGGAACGCGCCGAAGAACGGCTCGTCGCGGTCGCGGTAGCCGCTGAGGATCTCGACCTCCCAGCCGCGTGCCTGCATGTACTCGGCGAGGTTGAAGGCCGCGCGGATCGTGCCGCCCATGTTCCAGGCGGTCCACAGGCAGATGATCAGGCGCTTGTCCGCGCCGGCGAGCTGCTCGTCGCGCGGCGGCACGCGGACGGCGCGCAGCAGCACGCCCCGCACGATCCTCACCGCGATGCCCTTCAGCCGGCCCAAGATGGGCGGCCACGGTACAAGGTGCCTCGCTATCGTCAGCGCGCGTGCCCTGGAAGGAGACGATCAACGGCGTCCTGACCCGCGCGACCGGCTATCAGCTGCAGCGCGCCGGCACCGCTGCTGCCACGCCGAAGACGGCACCGCGGGGCACCCGCGTCGGCGAGGCGCGCACCGGCGACCGCCTCGTCGAAGCGCCCGTGTTCGTGATCTGCACGCTGCGCTCCGGCTCGACGCTGCTGCGCGTGCTGCTCGACAGCCACTCGCAGATCCGCTCGCCGCACGAGCTGCACCTGCGCTACGTCTCCGTGCACTTCGATCAGAAGTGGTCCGAGCGCTCGATGGCCGAGCTCGGCCTCGACACCAAGGGCGCCGAGTACCTGCTGTGGGACCGGCTGCTGCAGCGCGAGCTGGCCGCCAGCGGCAAGGCGATCATCGCTGACAAGACGCCCAACAATGTCTTCATCGTCGACCGGCTGCGCGAGTGCTGGCCCGACGCGCGCTTCGTCTACCTGCTGCGCCACCCGGCCGCGATCGCGCGCTCGCGCCAGTCGGTGCGCGGCGAGCACGCCGACGACGACGAGAAGAACACCGACCTGATCCGCCGCTACTGCGAGGCGCTCGAGGCGGCGCGCCAGACCTACGACGGCCACACCGTCCGCTACGAGGACCTGACCGCCGACCCGGAGCGCGAGACGCGCGCGATCTGCGGGTTCCTCGGCCTGCCGTGGGAGCCGGGCATGCTCGAGTACGGCAACTTCGACCACGGCCGCTACAAGGCCGGCCTCGGCGACTGGGCCGACAAGATCAAGACGGGCCAGATCCAGCCGCCTGAGCCACCGCCCGCCGCCGAGGACATCCCGCCCGCGCTGCGCGAGATGAGCGAGAAGTGGGGCTACCTACCCGCGTCCGCCGAAGTCCCGCTCGATCGCAGCGCGTAGCGGCGGCAGGCCCTCGTCGCGGCTGACGCCCCGCTCGCGCAGGTCGCGCAGCACGGACCAGAACGAGGCGGCCAGCACGGTGTCGGGCTCGAGCGCACCGTGGCGCGCGAGCACGGCCTCGGGCACCGGCTGCGGGTCGGGCTGGACGATCTGGTCGGTGATCGCGTCCAGCCGCTCCTCCAGCACGCCGCTGTCGGGATCGAGCCCGAGCACGAGGCCGAGCCCGGTCGGCTCCGTGCCGACGCGCAGCACGATCAGGTCGGGCCGGTGCTCCTCGAGCACCTCGAGCAGCTTGTAGACGTCGCCCGTCCACTGGTGGGTGGTGCGGTCGCGGTTGGCCTCTGGAATGTCGCGCGGGAGGATGTCGTCGAAGACGATCGCCGCGGTCCAGTCGGCGTGGCGCTCGACGTTGGCGAAGTCACGCAGCGCGAACTCCGACAGGTGCATGCCGTCGATGAACGAGAACCCGACGCGGCGGCCGCCGAAGGTGAGAAGCGGCTCGGCGCGCTCGAAGAAGTCGTCGCTCGTGACCGGGAAGAGCTTCGCGCCCGGAGGCGGCGCGACGTGCAGCCGGTAGGCGGGGTCGATGCCGATCGCGGGCGACCGCGCCAGCGCGAGGCTGTCACCGTTGCGCACGCCGATCTCGAGGTAGGTCGGGGGCTCGAGCACCTCGTGGATGCGGCCCAGGAAGTCGCGGTAGTACATGGTCGGGTGAGTACCCTAGCCCCGTGGCCAGCCGCGTCGAGATCATCGAGCGGCGGCGCCTGCGTGTGGGCGACCGGGAGATCGACCTCGCCGCGCTCGTGCCCGAGGGCGGGGGCACCGCCACGCAGGAGCTCGAGTCTGCCTCCGGCGGCGCCGCGGTCCACGAGACGGTCGTGCTCGGCACGCAGGGCGGCGTCTACCGCTTCACCGTCACGCGGCCGAAGGGCGGCGCGCTGACCGTGGAGGCGACGCCGCAGGCACCGCACGCGGAGGTCACCCGCCTGCGCGTGGACCAGGGAGTGCTCCACGTCGAGGGCACCTTCCCGGTCGAGCAGGACGACCGCGCCTACCTGTTCGCTCGCCGCCGCGGCGACGTGATGGAGGTCGTGGTGCCGGCGACGCTCGAGGGCGGCCGCTTCACGGCGGGCCTTGCTCTCGCCGAGCTCGTCCTGCCCGGTGAGCAGCGCGACGTCTGGAACCTGCGGCTGCAGATCGGTCGCCGCTCGCTGCGGCTCGGCACGCACCTCGACGGCGTCCCGAACCGCAACGAGGCCACCGAGTACCCCGCGGCGGCGGTCGGCGACCGCCGGCTCCAGCCGTACTACACGGTCGAGAACAACGTCTCGGTGCGCTCCACCCCCGCCTCCGTGGCGGAGGAGCTCGCGCCCGCCGCGGCGCTCGACGAGGACGCCAAGCGCCGGCTCGCGCGCCGCGTCCTCGGGCCGCCGGCGGTGCTCCTGCACCGGCTCGCGCTGCGGCTCGCCGCCGCGCGCCCCGGGCGGGCGAAGCAGTCCGACGGCCGCGACGTGCGGATCCTCCTGCTGCACGCGTGGGGGATGGGGGGCACCGTGCGCGCCGCCCTGAGCCTGGCCGAGTCGCTGGCTCGGAGCGGCCGGTCGGTGGAGGTGGTGAGCGTCGTGCGGCGTGGCGAGCGGCCGTTCTTCCCGTTCCCCGACGGTGTCGACGTGACGGCCGTCGATGACCAGCGCAAGGGCGGCGGGCGGCTGCTCGCGAAGCTCCCCAGCCTGCTCGTGCACCCCGACGACTTCGCCTATCCGTGGTGCAGCCTGAAGACCGACATGCTGCTCCTCCGGCGCGTGCGCGCGATGCGCGGCGGGGTGGTGGTCGGGACGCGGCCGAGCTTCAACCTGCTGCTCGCCGCGCTGCGCCCCGCGGGCACCCGCGCCGTCGCGCAGGAGCACATGAACTTCGACGCCCACCGGCGCGGGCTCGCGCGCGACCTCAAGCGCCGCTACCGCTCGCTCGACGCGCTCGCCGTCCTGACCGAGGAGGATCGGAGCGACTATGCCGCGGCGCTCGACGGCGCGCCCACGCAGGTCGTGCGGCTCCCGAACGCGGTGCCCCCGCTCTCCGGCGGGCGTGCGCGGCCGGAGAGCAAGGTCGCGGTCGCGGCGGGCCGCCTGAACTCGCAGAAGGGCTTCGACCTGCTCGTCACCGCCTGGGGCCCGGTTGCCGCCGCCCACCCGGACTGGCAGCTGCGGATCTATGGCCGCGGGCTGCAGCGCGCCGCGCTGCACACGCAGATCTCCGACCTCGGGCTGTCCGACGACGTTCTGCTCCTCGGCCCGACGCGCGACCTCGGCGAGGCGCTCGCGCAAGGGTCCCTATTCGTGCTCTCCTCTCGCTTCGAGGGCTTCGGGATCGTGGTAGTGGAGGCGATGAGCAAGGGCCTCGCCGTCGTCTCCTTCGACTGCCCGCGCGGGCCCGGCGAGATCATCGACGACGGCCGCGACGGGGTGCTCGTCCCGGCCGGCGACGTCGACGCGCTTTCGCGGGCGCTGCTGGGCCTGGTCGAGGACGAGGAGCGACGGCGCGCGCTCGGCGCCGCCGCGCTCGAGACCGCGCGCCGCTACGACCCCGCGACGGTCGGCGGCGCCTGGGTCGCCCTGCTGGACGACCTCGTCCGTTCGGGCTGAGCGGCCCCGGATACCCTGACGCGCTCGTGAACAGCGCTGTCACCGAGACCGAGCCGCGCCGCCGCGCGGGGCCCGTCCGCCGTCGCTCGCCGGTCGTGCCCGGCTCGACCGCGGTGCTCGTCGCGACCGCGGCGGCTGACGGCGGCGGCGCCGCGGCGCTCCAGCCGTGGGAGGGCACGACGCTGCTCGCGCGCTTGACCGACCAGTGCACGAGCCTCGGCATCGAGCGCGTCCACGTGCTCACCCGCCCGGCCTGGGCCGCCGCCGTCGGTGAGGCGCCGGGCGTGCAGGTGCACGCGGGCGAGGGGCCCGCGGACGACCTGCGCACGATCGGGCGCATCGCTGCCGACGCCGCCGGGCCGCTCGTCGTCGCCTATGCCGACGTCGTGACCCAGCGCGAAGTGCTCGCCGGGCTGCTGGCCGAGCCGCGCATCGCGACCGGGATCGTCTCGACCGGCGGCCCGGTGGCGCGCCCCTTCGGCTTCAAGACGCGCGCTCGCCGGGGGCGCATCATCTCCGCCGGCTCGCCCTACCACGCCGTGCGCAGCCCGACCGGGACGTTCCTCGGCGTCCTCAAGGTCGCGCCCGCCGACCGCCCGGGCGTCACCGCGGTCACCGAGCGGCTCGCCGCGCTCGTCGCCGTGCCGTCGCCCGGGTGGCAGGAGGAGCTGGTCTTCAAGACGCAGCACTGGCACCGGATGCTCGCGCTGTCCGCGATGGAGCGCGAGCGCGGGCAGCCGGCGCCCCCACGCGAGGAGCTCGACGCCATGACGCTGCCGCCGGAGAGCGCCGCCGCGCTCGAGCGCCGGCGCGCGATGGCCCCCGACGACGTGACCGCGCTGCTGCTCGTCGGCCTCATCCGCTCGGGTGTGCACGTCAGCGCGTCGCACCTGCGCTCGCTGTTCTGGGCGCGCCCACTGTCACCGGCGGCGCTCGACCGCGCGGCGGCGGACATCCTCGAGTACGACGAGGGCCGCGAGCTGCTCAACTGCGCGGTCAAGGGCTCGGACGGCTTCTTCACGACGTTCTTCGTCTCGACCTACTCGAAGTACATCGCGCGCTGGGCGGCTGGCCGGGGCCTGACCCCGAACCAGGTCACGCTGATCTCGGCCGCGGTCGGGGTGCTCGCCGCCGCCGCCTTCGCCACCGGCGAGCGCCCCGGGATGGTGGCGGGGGCGCTGCTCCTGTACGCCGCCTTCGTGCTCGACTGCGTCGACGGCCAGCTCGCGCGCTACACGCGCCAGTTCTCCAAGCTCGGCGCCTGGCTCGACTCGATCTTCGACCGCACGAAGGAGTACGTCGTGTTCGCCGGGCTGGCGATCGGCGCGAGCCGGAGCGGCGACCCGGCGTGGCTGCTGGCCGGGGCGGCGCTGGCGCTGCAGACCGCGCGCCACGGGGTCGACTTCTCCTATCCGGCCTCGCAGCACCAGGTGATCGGCGCCGCGCCGCAGCCGCCGCTCGAGGACCCGTTCGACGGGCCGCGCCCGGCCTCGCGCGTCACGCAGCCGGTCGACGCCGAGGAGGCCGACTCGCTGCCGGCGCCGCCGCCTCCCGCCGGCCCGGTCAGCGTCAAGCGGCGGCTGGCGGGGCTCTGGCGGGCGACCGACCGCATCCCGGCGCTGCGCTGGATCAAGAAGATGATCGCCTTTCCGATCGGCGAGCGGTTCGCGGCGATCTCGATCACCGCCGCGCTGTTCTCGGCGCACACGGTGTTCATCGTCCTGCTGGTGTGGGGCGGCTTCGCGGCCGCCTACGTCCTCATCGGCCGGACGCTCCGGTCGCTCACCGCATGAG
>JBDTMF010000160.1:0-9818 GCA_039934455.1 Solirubrobacteraceae bacterium | reverse complement strand
GCCTGCCGCTTCCACACGCGCTGCTGGAAGGCGCAGGACATCTGCCGCCAGGACGATCCGCCGCTCGAGGTCAAGGACGGCGGCAACCTGGCCGCCTGTCACTTCCCGCTGACGGACGCCGAGGTGGCCGAGCGGATCCCGACCGCGCGCTCGGTCTGAGCGCGGTCGACCGCTTCCAGGCCGCGCTGCGCGCCCGCGGCGTGGAGGTCGCCGCGCGTCTGCTCCCCGACTCCGCGCGCACCGCCCCCGAGGCGGCCGCCGCGGTCGGGGTCGAGGTGGGGGCGATCGTGAAGTCGCTGGTGTTCCGCTGCGGCGACGAGGCCGTGCTCGCGCTCGTCTCGGGCGCCAACCGCGCCGACGAGGCGCGGCTCGAGGAGGAGTTCGGCGCGCCGGTGGCGCGGGCGGACGCCGACTTCGCCCGCGCTGCCACCGGCTTCTCGATCGGCGGCGTCCCGCCGCTCGGCCATCCCGCGCCGCTGCGCACGCTCGTCGACGAGGACCTGCTCGGCCACGAGGTGGTGTGGGCCGCCGCGGGCACGCCGCACGCGGTCTTCCCGATCGCGCCTGCCGAGCTCGCAAGGCTCGCCGGCGGCCGCGTGGTCAGGCTCGCCGCGCCCGCTCGCTGAGGCGCTCCAGTGAGCGGTCCCAGCGCTCCCCGACGTCGGCCATCCAGGCGATCGCCTCGTCCAGCGGCTCGGGCGTGAGCCGGTAGCGCGTCTCGCGGCCCTCGCGCCGCGGCGTCACGAGCCCGGCGCGCTCGAGCGCGGAGAGGTGCTTGGCGACGGCCTGGCGCGTCATCGGGAGCTCGCCGGCGAGGCCGGACGCGGTGACCGCCTGGCGCCCGACGAGCGAGCGCACGACCTGGCGGCGGGTCGGGTCGGCGAGCGCAGCGAACACCGCGCCGAGCTCCGGCTCGCTCAGGCCGGGCACAGGGAGGCGTGCGCCGAGAGCGCCGCCATGCGCGGGCCCACCAGGGGCGCGAGGCTGCGCTCGGTGACGACGAAGCGGGTGCCGTCGGGCACGGGGTCGAGCGTCCACACCACGCGCGAGGGCTCCTCCCCCCACACGAACACGATCCGGCGGCCCTCGTCGACCTCCTCCACGACGCCCTCGCGGCGCTCGCCGTCCTCCCACTCCACGCGCACCTCGCCGCCCTCCTCGGGCTCGAGCTCGACGTCGTCGGCGAGCCAGCCCTCGAGCTCCTCGGGGTCGGTGATGAGCTCCCAGGCGCGATCGGGATCGACGGGGAGCACGACTTCGCGGCGGACGGCAGGCATAAGCAACCACATGGTTGCACATACGCTACGCTCCTCGCGACCCGCAACGTGGAGGTTGCATATGCCACTGGTCCCGATGGTCGTCCAGCAGGACGCGCGCGGCGAGCGCTCGTTCGACATCTACTCGCGGCTGCTGCGCGAGCGCGTCGTGTTCGTGAGCGGCGAGATCAACGACGAGATCGCCAACCTCGTCGTCGCACAACTGCTCCACCTCGAGGCCGAGGATCCGGAGAAGGACGTGCAGCTCTACGTCAACTCACCCGGCGGCGGGGTCTACGCGGGGCTCGCGATCTACGACACGATGCGCTTCATCAAGCCCGACGTCGCGACGACCTGCTGCGGCATCGCGATGTCGATGGGCTCGCTGATCCTTGCCGGCGGCACGCACGGCAAGCGCTTCGCCCTCCCGAACTCGCGCATCCTCATCCACCAGCCGACGGGCGGCTACCAGGGCCAGTCGACCGACATCGCGATCCACGCCAGGGAGGCGCTGTCGCTGCGCGAGCGGATGGAAGAGATCTACGCCGAGCACACCGGCAAGCCGAAGGAGGAGATCTCGGCGGCGCTCGAGCGCGACCGCTTCTTCACCCCCGAGGAGGCCGCGGGCTACGGGCTGATCGACAAGGTGACCGCGATGCGCAAGAACGGGAACGGGAACGGGAACGGGAGTTCGCGGTGAGCGGGGCGAACGTCAACGGCGGCTGGGAAGGAGGTGGGTCCAACCGGCATTTCGTTCGATTCGAGCCCTCCATCGCACGGCCATCGACCGAACTGCCGGTACCAGCGGCAGTTCGATCGACACCGCTGGAGATCCAGCTCGAATCGAACGAAATGCCGCCTCGGGCGGCACATCATTCCCTACCCAGCGCAGTTGACGTTCGCCGGCGCTACGCCGCGGGCGGAGACTCCTCGCCCTCGTCGTCCTCGTCATCGTCCGCGTAGAGCGACTCGCGCGCGAGCTCCTCACCGCGGACGTTGAAGAGCTTGATCTCGAGGTAGTCCGAGCGGTACGCGTCGGGCGCGATCAGCGTGAAGCGGTCGCCGATGAGCATGCACTGGTCGACGCACAGGTCCGCCAGCTCGGCGGTCGCGATCGTGCCGCCGCGGATCTGCGGCGATCCCCACACGAGCGTCATCTCCGCGGCGTGGCCGGCCTCGCCGCGCCAGCGCCCGATGACCTCGTCGCACAGGTCCATGCGCCACTCGGGATGCGCCTCGGCGAGCTCGTCGGTGAAGTCGGCGCTGGCCGCGAAGTCCGACGGCTCCTGCAGGTCGCCCTCGCCGTCGGGATCGCCGGGGACGAACGACACGAAGCCGAACAGCTCGAGGTCGGTTGTCGTGCGCGCCGTGACCGGGACGTAGGTGCGGCCGTTCCAGGTGCGGTCCGGGAACCAGGTCGGCACGCCGGCCTCGCCGAGGTCCTCTCCATCGGAGTCGATCCGCAGGCAGGCGGCGAGGAACTCGGCCTGCAGCGCGTCGGCCCAGCGGCCGGTCGCCGGCCCCTCCTGGGGCGGCTCGGCGGCGAAGCGACAGACGAAGCGTTCCTCGGGCGGCATCGGCGGAGGCTACTCAAAGCTCGAGCAGGAGGGTCACCGGCCCGGCGTTGACCAGCTCCACCGCCATGTCCGCGCCGAACACGCCGCGCTGCGCCCCGAGCCGCGCGCAGAAGCGCTCGTACAGCGGCTCCGCGTGCTCCGGGCGCGCGGCGGCGACGTACGACGGGCGATTGCCCCTGCGCGCGTCGCCGTAGAGCGTGAACTGCGACACGCACAGGACCTCGCGCTCGCCGAGCGGCTCGTTCATGCGCCGCTCGGCGTCCGGGAAGATCCGCAGCGCGCGCACCTTGTCGGCCAGCCGGTCCGCCTCCGCCTCGCCGTCGTCGTGCGTGACGCCGAGCAGCACGAGCAGCCCGGGGCCGATCGAGGCGACCTCGGATTCCTCCACGCGGACGGCGGCCCGCGCGACCCGCTGGACGAGAGCCCGCACGAACCGCCAGGTTAGATGGGAGAGAACGCGTTACGGTGGAGGTCATGACCGACCAAGAGGCAATCCGCGCGCTGGTCGGCGACCTGCAGTGGCAGATCGACCAGATGCGTGAGCGAAGGATCAAGAACAACGCCGGGCATCAGTACAACCCGTCGTTCTATAAGCGTGGTCTGGAAGACGCGATCGAGCAGGGCGGCACCGCAGTCGCGGAGTACGTCAAGGCCTACCTGTACAAGGCGCCCAGCGGCGGCTACCAGAAGCTCGAGTCCGAGGGCGCGCTCGACCTCGCCTGCGAGGCGCTCGTCGTCGCGGAGGACAAGCCCTACGAGTCGCTCTTCAGCGACGAGGATCGCCAGGCGGCCCGCGACCGGCTCGGCCCGCACATCGAGGCGATCGAGGCACGCAAGGCCGAGCGCCGCGCCCGCATCGACGCCGCCCGCGCGAAGCTGCGCGAGACCGGGCTGCCGGAGCGCCCGGACCTCGACTGGGCGCTGCGCTCCCGCCGTTAGGTCAGGACGACCGCCTCCGCCTCGGGCAGCCAGTCCGAGAGCGGGGCCGGCTCGCCGAGGTGGAAGCCCTGGGCGTGGTCGACACCCATCTGGCGCAGCAGCTCGATCGTGGCGTGGTCGCCCACGTGCTCGGCGATCGTGCGCTTGCCCAGGCCGCGCGCGATGTCGACGACGGCACCGATCACGAGCTGGTCCGTCGTGTCGACCGCCGAATGACGCACGAACTCGCCGTCGATCTTGAGGTAATCGAACGGCAGGTGCTTGAGGTAGTAGAAGGACCCGAAGCCGGCTCCGAAGTCGTCGAGTGCGAAGCGGCAGCCGAGGTCGGCGAGTTGCGCGGCGAAGTGCTGCGCGCGCGGGATGTTCGTGACGGCGATCGTCTCCGTGATCTCGAAGATGATCAGGGCCGGGTCGACATCGGCCGCGGCCAGCTCGCGCTCGATCAGCGCCAGCAGCTCCGGGTCGCCCGCGGAGCGGCCGGAGATGTTGACCTCGACCACGAGCTCGCGCCCGCGGCGGCGCTCGACCCCGACCATCTGGATCGCCCGCGCGACGACCCAGCGGTCGATCGCGGCCATGAGGTCGAAGCGCTCGGCGACCGGGAGGAACGCGGCGGGGCTGATGAGGTCGCCGTCGGGCTCGCGCATGCGCAGCAGCAGCTCGTACTGCGTCACCTCGCCCGAGGCGAGGTCGACGATCGGCTGGGCGTAGAGGACGAAGCGGTCTTCGGCGAGCGCGTCGCGGATCATGTCCGCCCACGACATGCGCGCCTCGAGGCGCGTCTCGTGCCGCTCCGGGGCGGCGTACGCGGCGAGCTGGTCACGGCCGGCCTCCTTCGCGTCGTACATCGCGAGGTCGGCGTTGACGAGCACCTCCTCGCCCGAGAGCCGGTGCGTGGCGTCGAACAGCGCCATCCCGAGGCTCGCGGTCACCGTGCGCGTGCGTCCCGTGACGGTCGGCACCACCAGCGTGCGGACCTCGTCGAGCACCGCGGCGGCCACGCCGTCGGCCTCGTCCGGCGTCGCCTCGGGGAGCAGGATCGCGAACTCGTCGCCGCCGAGGCGGGCGAGCACGTCGGACTCGCGCAGGCGGCTGCGCAGCGCGTGCGCGACGCGCACGATCAGCTCGTCGCCGGCGGAGTGGCCGAGCGTATCGTTGATCGTCTTGAAGTGGTCGAGGTCGAGCACGATCGCCGCGCCCTTGGGCCCGTAGCGCTCGACGAAGGAGACGTGGCGTTCGAGCTCGCGCCCGAACGAGCGGCGGTTGAGCAGCCCCGTGAGCGGATCGTGGTCGGCCATGTGGCGCAGCTCGGCCTCGTGGCGGCGGCTCTCGGTGATGTCCTGCATCTGTGAGAGGAAGTGCAGCGGGACACCGTCGGCGTCCCGCACGAGCGTCGAGTTGACCATCACCCACACGGCGCTGCCGGCCGCGTGCAGGTAGCGGCGCTCGGCGCGGGAGCTCGACATCTCGCCCTCGAGCATCGCCCCGCGCGCCTCCCAGTCGGCCTTGAGGTCGTCGGGGTGGGTGATCGACGCGACCGGGAGCCCCTCGAGCTGGGCAGGCGTGTAGCCGGTGATCTGGCACAGCGCGCGGTTGACGCGCAGGAAGCGGAAGTCGGTCGAGGTCAGCGCCATGCCGATCGGCGCCTCCTCAAAGGCGGAGCGGAAGCGCTCCTCGGCTGCGGCCAGCGCGGCCTGTGACTGCATGCGCTCGGCGACGTCGCGCACCGTCGCGTGGCTCTCGACCACAGCCCGCGTGACGGGGTCGCGGACAACGCGCACGCGCGTCTCGACCCACACGGGCGACCCGCGCGCTCGGCGCATGCGATGCGTGAACGACATCGGGGTGGCATCGTCGCTCGGAGCGGCCAGCACCGCCGCCACGCCGGCCGCGTCGCCGGGATGGACGAGGTCGGTGAACGACCGGCCCAACAGGGCGTCGGGCTCCTCGCCGAGCAGCTCCCGGCACGCCGGCGACGCATAGCGCAGCGTCCCCGACGGAGCGAGCACGCAGATCAGGTCGGTGGAGGTCTCGGCGAGCACGCGCGTGCGCTCCTCGGCCGCGCGGCGGGCGAGTTCGGCGCGGTCGCGCTCGGCGCGCCGGATCGCGATCAGGCTGAGCGCGTCGCGCTCGCGGCGGGCGGCCTGCGAGCCGACGACGGCGATCAGCATGGTGAGCAGACCGCCGACGAGCAGCGTCGCGAGCGCGAGCCCCTGGCGCCCGGCCGGCTGCTCGAGCGCGAGGGTCCACACGCGGTCGCCGAGCTTGACCCGGCGCATCTTCGCCCGGTGCAGCGGCGTGGCGGGCGTGGAGCCCTGCGTGACCGAGAAGACCGTGCCCCCGGGGAGGTGCGCGGCCACGGCGGCGCGGACCGCGGCGACGGAGAAGGTCGCGAGGAAGGCTCCCGACGCGCCGGCCGAGGACGGCCGGACCGGGACCGCGACGGCGATGCTCGGCGGCGAGCCGTCGAGCGCGGGCAGGATCTGGGTGGAGCGCGTCTCACCGGAGCGGATCGCGCCCTCGACGGCGGCGCGCCCGGCGGACAGCTCGACGGCCTCGCGGCTCGCGGTGCCGGTCCCGCGCGAGGCCGCGAAGACGAGTTTGTAGCGGCCGGGACGGCCGGGGGCGTCGTCGGCGCCCGAGCGCGCGGGAGCACGCTCGCCCGCGCTGCGCGCGAGCGCCACCGAGGTGAGCGCGGGCTGGCGCAGGAGCCGCGCGGCGAGGCCGTCGAACTGCGAGCGCCGCACCGACAGCGGGCCCTCGACCGTCGAGGCGACGTCGGTGAGGCGGTCGACCATCTCGACCGTCGCGTTGCGCATGTCACTCTCGGCGATCGTGAGCTGGCGCTCGTGGCGCTGAGCGCGCTCGCGCTCGCCGTGCGCGACCGCGACGCAGGTGGCGAGGACGGTGGCGAGCGCCGCGGCGGAAAGCAGGAGCGTCTGGCGCGCGGCGTTCAAGCGCAGGTCGCGCGTCCAGGCCGCGAGGACGTCAGGCGTCGCACCGAGCGCGACGAGCGCGACGCCGGCGACGAGCAGCCCCAGCGCGAGCGCGGGCGTGACGCGGGGCCACGCCTCGTGGGCCTCGCGCAGCACCGGGATCGACGACGCCCCCCCGATCAGCACCGCCAGCCCGAAGGCGGCCGTCAGCACCCCAGCGGTGCTGAGCGCGATTCTCTCGAGTCCCGCCCAGCCCGACGGTTCCAGACGAGTCCTTTCGTCCACACCCCCCCATCGGCGCGCGCGGACCGGGCGCCGATACGACGCTTGTCCGTCAGCCGTCTCTCAGCTCCTGTGCGGCGAGCTCGGGCGCGACGACGCACAGGTTCAGGCCGGTTCCCAGCTCAAGGCCGGCGAGCTGGGTCAGCCGCGGGAGGATGTCGATGCGCCAGCAGAACGTGTCCGCGCCGCGCGGCGCGGTGCGGATCCAGAGGTTCAGCGGCGGCGAGGCGCCGAGCCGGCGGCGCAGGCGCAGCAGCGCGTCGTGCAGGAGGGCGGAGCCGGTCGGGCCGTCGTCCTCGAAGCGCGCCTGCGTGCGCCGCGGCGCGAGCATCAGCTGGAACGGGAGGCGCGATGCGTACGGCGCCATCAGCACCGCCTCGTCGTCGATCGCGACGATCCGGTCGCGCAGCCTGACCTCCTCCTGCACGAGGTCGCCGAGCAGGTTGCCGCCCATCGTGCGGGTCGCGTAGGCGCCGAAGCGCTCGCGCTCGCGGGCGATCGCGGCGGGGACGAACGGCAGCGCGTAGAGCTGCGCATGGGTGTGGGGCAGCGAGGCCCCTCCCTCGCGGCGCTCGTTGACGAGCAGGTGCACGCACGAGGCATCGGCGTGCGCGCGGATCCGCTCCCGCCACGCGCCGACGGTGATGGCCAGCTGCTCGGGGGTCAGGTCGGCCAGCGAGGTCACCGGCTGCGGCGCGTTGACGATCACCTCCTGAACCCCGGTGGCGGCCTTTGCGGTGAAGAGGTCCGGGTCGGGATGCGGCGCCGGCTCCTCGGCGTCCGGGCTGACCGCCGGGAACAGGTTCGGCACCGAGCGCACGAGCCAGCCGGGGGTGTCCGGAGGCCCGCCGCCGGGTCGCAGGGCCCAGACCTCGGGCGGGGTGCGGTCCTCGTGGCCCTCCAGGAACGGGTCGCGCTCCGGGTCGACCGGATCGGCAGGCTCGACCGTGAAGCCGGCCCCGGGCCGCGAGGCGCGTCCGGCGGCGATGATCGACCGCAGCCCGGTCAGCGGATCCACGCGCAGCTCGTTCACAGGTGCTTCTCCATCCCCAGGTGCTCGATGCCCTCCTCGTCGAACCGCTCGCCGTAGGGCCGGTAGCCCGCGCGACGGTACAGCGACAGCGCATCGGTCTGCGCGTGCATGCCGATCCGCCGCGCGCCCCCCGCCCGCGCCTCGCGCTCGGCCTCGGCGAGCAGCAGCGCGCCAACGCCGGTCCCGCGCGCGCTCGCGTGCACGCACAGGCGCCCGAAGCGCGCCGTCCCGCCGGGCTCGATCAGCATCCGGCA
This sequence comes from Solirubrobacteraceae bacterium, assembly GCA_039934455.1. Taxonomy (GTDB): domain Bacteria; phylum Actinomycetota; class Thermoleophilia; order Solirubrobacterales; family Solirubrobacteraceae; genus DASQFQ01. Next base: position 1,541 of record JBDTMF010000160.1, on the reverse strand, counting down.
GGTGCCGACCACCTCGCCGCCATCGATCGCGACCAGGTGCACCGCGTCGTCGTCCAGCCCGTCGCGGTCGCCGTCGAACGTCACGCCCTGCTCGCCGCAGAAGACCTCGACGCGCAGGGCGAGCGCGGCAGCGAGCTCCTTCGCGTCGCGCGGGCGGTGGACGGTCGGCGTCACCGCTTGAGGTAGCGCTTCACGTCGGCGGCGAGGTCGGCCTGCCGGCGGTAGCCGCCCTGGTGCGAGTAGACGAGCCTGCCGCGCGCGTCGAAGAAGATCGTGATCGGGTAGTTGGCGGGCGCCTGGATCGACTTCGCGATCTGCTCGGCGGGGTCGACGTAGGACGGGTAGGGCACGGGCGAGCCCTGCAGGAACCGCTGCGCGGGACCGCTCGAGTCGCCGGCGTTGAGCCCGAGGAAGGCGACCCGCTTGCCCTTGGCGACCGCCTCCGACTGGAAGATCGGGAACTCCGTGCGGCAGGGGCCGCACCAGGACGCCCACTTGTTGACGACCACGGGGTAGCCCTTGAGCGCCGCCAGGCGGCGGCGGAAGGCCGCTCGGCCGCCCTCGAGCAGCTGCGCCGACTGGGCGTGCAGCGCGGCCAGCGGGGCCGGCGCACCGGCCAGATCGCGGCGCGCCTTGGCGAGGTCGAAGGAGGGCGGGGACGAGGCGCCGCCGTCCCCTCCACCCGCCTGGCTGAGCCCGACGACGAGCAGGACGATCAGCGCGAGCCCGGCGAGAATGACCGCAAGACGTCGCATCAGGAACACACGGTGGCAGATGCGCCGTGGCTGTCGCTGGACTCTGCTTGAATATGCAGTGCTTCCCGGGCAGACGTCCTGATGACGTCTCCCCATTGCGGTCCGGGAGCTCGAAGCCGTGCGGAGGTAACGCCGGCTTCCCCCTACGTCGATTTGTCGAGCCTTCATGGCTGAGCCTGATACAGCGACCCTTGCGGTCGCACCCCTTCCTTCTTCCGACGACCTCGAGCGCGCCGAAGCGTTCGCCCGCGAGCCCTTCCTGCTCGAGGGTGAGGTCGCGGCCGTGTCGCTCGCGCCCGGCATGCCCCGGCGCGTCGCGCTCGAGTGGGTCCTGAAGGAGCTGGCCGAGGGTCACACCGCGCCGTCGAGCAAGTGGCGCCGGCGCTGGTCGCTGCTGCTCGGCCTCGATCGCCTGCTCTCCCAGGACGAGCCGGCGCTGGTCGACGGCACGGTGCTCTCCGCCCACCAGGTCGACGCGCTCTCCGGGACGCTGACCGCGCTGCTCGCCGAGTCGCAGCGCGGCGCCAACGGCAACGGGCGCGCCAACGGCGCCACGGTCGGCGACGAGCCGCTGATGCTCGCCTCCGCGGCGATCCCCGGCGAGGAGGACCTGCCCGAGGAGCTCGTCGAGGACGAGCCCGACGAGGAGCCGCTCGACTGGACCGATGCCGAGCCCGAGGACGCGGAGCCGGCCGGCGAGGCGGTCGAGGACCCCAACGCCGCCAAGCGCTTCTGGTTCGAGCACGCCACCGGCGCCGGCAAGACGGTCGCCGCGCTCGGCTTCGT
>JBDTMF010000159.1:0-9857 GCA_039934455.1 Solirubrobacteraceae bacterium | reverse complement strand
CGTCCGCGACCTGCGCAAGCAGGTCGCGGAGGGCGACAAGGTCTTCAGCGGCGCCAGGGCGCTGCCGGAGGACCAGCGCCAGGTTGCGCTGGCGCAGGCGCTCAACGGCCTGACCCGCTCCTACGCGGCGAACCCGCCGCCCGCCACCTTCCGCCTGATCGTCTCGCCGCTGGTGAGCTGGATCTGGATCGGCGCCCTGATCGTGTTCGCGGGCGGCCTGATCGCCCTCTGGCCGCCGCTGCGCCGCGCCCCGCGGCCGGTCGCCGCCCGCTACGCCGCTCGCGTGGCGCGCGAGCTCGGCCGGGTCTAGCTCCCCCCGGAGTGGACGTGCTGCTGGTCCTCGTCGTCCTTGCCGTGGTCGTGTTCGTGGTCAGCGCGCCGCTGCGGCGTGGGCGCGTGGAGGCGGTCGAGGCGTCGGAGTCCGCCCGTCGCGCCGCGCTCGAGGCGGCCAAGGAGGCCAAATACGCCGAGATCCGCGACGCCGAGCTCGACCACCGGATGGGCAAGCTGTCCGACGACGACTGGCGCGCCCAGGACCGCGGCCTGCGCGCCGAGGCGATGGAGATCCTGCACCAGCTCGACGCGCTGGGCGAATAGCGCGCCAACCTTCCAACTCTGGGTGCACCGGGGAGTTGAAGGACACATGAAGAGAATCCTCGCGCTGCTCGCGCTCCTGTGCCTCGCCCTCGCATTGCCCGCGGCGGCGCCGGCCAAGAAGAAGCACAAGCACTCCTCCCACCACCGCACGGCGGTCCTCAAGGGCTCGTTCCGTGCCGTGGGAGCCGATGGCGCCTACACCGACAGGAAGTTCGGCAAGGCGCAGCTGGTCGACAACCGCAAGCACGACAAGCTGAGCGTGCACCTGCGGCACCTGGCGCCGCGCACGACCTACACGTTCGCGCTCTTCAGCGTGGCGAAGGGCCAGCCGCGCTGCGAGGAGGGCGCCTCCGGAGGCACCCAGGAGACCGCGTTCCCGCCGAAGGCCAAGACGACCAACCGGCACGGGAACCTCAACGGGACCCAGCGCTCGAGGACCTTCAGGGCCGACAGGGCGCGCCGCTACTTCGTTCTCGTGTCGGACGGTACGCAGCCGGTCGCATGCGCGAAGCTCCACGGTAAGAAGGCCAAGCGCTGCACGCCGCATCACGCGAAGCCGCACCACGCCAAGCCGCACGGGGAGCACCCGGCCAAGAAGCCGCACCCCGCGCATCCCGAGAAGCAGCCGAAGGCCGGGAAGCCCGGCAAGTCGAAGGGCGTGCACGCCGCCAAGCGCGGCTGCAAGCGCCGCCGCTAGGCACCAGGATCACGTGAGCGGGGCGGCTCCGGCCGCCCCGTGCTCTTCCCGGGCTATCCTTCTCAGCCGATGTACACCGTGCTCTCCGTCGTCCAGGTCTTCATCGCCGTCGGCCTGGTGTTCCTGATCCTCCTGCACTCGGGGAAGGACGCCGGCATGTCGGGCGCCTTCGGCGTCGGGACCGGGGGCGGCGCCAGCTCGGGAGGTTCGCTGATGGAGCGCAACCTCGATCGCTGGACCGTGATCTTCGCGGTCCTGTTCGTGCTCAACACGCTCGCGCTGCTCAAGCTGTAGCCGCGCTGATGCGGGCGCTCGCGGCGCTCGCGACCCTGACCCTGCTCGCGGGCTGCAGCAGTGCGACGTCGAGCCCGGCCACCCGGGCGCTGCGGATGCGCATGCCGCGCGCTGCCCACACGGCGACCCTGATGGACGACGGGCGCGTGCTGCTCGCCGGCGGCTGCGCGACCAAGGCCTGCCACCGGGCCACGCGCACGACCGAGCTCTTCGACGGCGAGCGCTTCCGCGCCGGCCCGCAGCTGGCGTCGCCGCGCGAGGGCCACACCGCGACACCGCTGGTGAAGGGCGGCGTGCTGCTCGCCGGTGGCTACGCGCGCGAGGGCGGGCGCCCGATCGCCTCCGCCGAGCTCGTCACGGGCCGTGGCGCGCGTCCGGTGGGCGCGCTGTCGACCCCGCGCGCCCGGCACGTGGCCGTCGCCCTCATCACCGACACGGGCCGGGGCGGGATCGTGCTCGGAGACGTCCGCTCGAGCGTGCTCGTGGCGGGCGGCGCCGGCGCGGACGGCAGGCCGCTGCGCTCCGCGGAGGTCTACGACGCGGAGGGCCGTCGCTGGCGCGCGGTCGCGCCGATGCACCACGCGCGGGTCGACGCGACGGCGACGCTCCTGGCCCACCGCCACAAGGTGCTCGTCACAGGCGGAATCGGGCCCGGCGGCGCGGCGACGACGAGCGCGGAGCTCTTCGACCCGGCCACGGGGCAGTGGACCGAGACGGCGCCGATGCAGACCGCGCGCGCCGGCCACGGCGCGATCGCGCTGGAGGAGCGGGTGCTCGTGCTCGGCGGCGTCAGCGGCGAGCAGGGTGACGCGCTGGACAGCGCGGAGCTCTACGACGGCGAGATCCGCAGCGACGCCTACCAGACCTGGGCGCCCGAGGGCCGGATGGCGGCCGCGCGCACCGGCATCGCCGGCTCCGTGTCCCGGGTGACCGGACGGGATCCGATCGTGGCGGGCGGTGCGCCGGCGATCGAGCGCTACGAGGTGATCGCGCGGCGCTTCAGCACCGTGGCGCCCACCGCCGGCGACCGCCGGCTCGACACCGCGACCGCGCTGTGGTCCGCCGACACGCTCGTCGCGGGCGGCTTCGCCCGCAACGACCGCCCGACCGCCGCCGCGACGCTGGTCGCGGCCTCCCCCTAGGCTCCTAGCCCTCGAGCACGGCTCCGTCCTCGATCACGCGCTGGTCGGAGCCTTCCTGGCGGACCTCGACCGCGCCGCGCGCGACGACGTCTCGGCCGAAGCGCACGTCGCCCTTGACCACGAAACGCTCGGCCGCGACGAGCGAGGGCGGCCCCTCGGGGAAGCGCGCGTCGAAGTCGCGCAGCCGCTTGTAGACCTTCGGGTCGAGCTCGACGAACGGCGCGCCCTCGCGCTCCGGCGCGACCGCGACGTGGAAGTCGTCCGTCAGCACGTAGGCGTCCGAGCGCAGCACGAGCAGGTCGTCGGTCGTCTTGACCGGGGCGAAGCGCGTCCGCGGGACGCTCAGCACCTGCGCTCCGTCGATCACGCCGAGCGCCGCGCCCATCGCGGTCTCGAGCTGGTAGACCTCGGGCGAGCCATCGTCGGACGGGTCGACCGTCTTCTTGTTGACGATCATCGGCAGCCCGAGCACGCCCTCGCGCTCGCGCAGCACGTCGGCGAGCTGCCGCAGGTTGACCCACAGGTTGTTCGTGTTGACGTGGGTCCAGCGGTCGATGTCGCGGAAGGAGTCCATGTCCTCCTCCGGGGTCTGCGCGCTCTCGCGCAGGATCAGCCGGCCCGTCTCCTTCAGCCGCGCCGGGTGGCCGCCCTTGCGGTCCGCCTCCGTCTTGCGCGTCACCTCCATCAGGAACGGGATCTCCTCCGCGGCGAGCCATGCGAGGATCCGCGGCTCGAGCACCGCGCCGAGGTTGTCGGAGTTGGAGAGGAACGCGTACTCGTAGCCGGCGTCGAGCATCTGCTCGAGCGTCCCCGACGTCAGCAGCGCCGTGTAGATGTCGCCGTGCCCGGGCGGGCACCACTCGAGCGCGGGATCGGACGGCCACTCGACCGGGAACCGGTCGTCGACGCGGACCTTCGGCTCCTTGTTCTGGAGGAAGTCCGCGGGCAGGTCGGAGCCGATCTCCGGATGCGCCTCGAGCGCGGCGAGCGTGTCCTCGCTCGTGGCGAAGGAGTCCATCAGCACGAGCGGCAGGCGCGCGCCGTGCTTGGAGCGCAGCTCGAGGATCTGGCGCACGATGATGTCAAGGAAGGTGTGGCCCTCCTTGACGTCGAGCAGCGACTTCGCCTTCTCCATGCCCATGCTGGTGCCGAGGCCGCCGTTGAGCTTGATGACGACGGTGCGGTCCAGCGCGTCCGTGTCGGCCTCGTCGGGCAGGTCCTCGGACTCGGGGATGTCCTCGAGTTGCTCGAGCCGGTCGTCGGGCAGCATCCCCGACTCGCCCGCCACCAGTTGCTCGTAGTAGTGCTCGAAGGTGGCGATCGCGGCGTCCGGGACGCCCTCCGCCTGCATCTTCTCCTTCGCGGCCCGCAGTCCGTCGTCGTTCACCATGCTCCCTCGTAGATCGCCATCAGCTCCGCGCGGTCGGCCCGCGGCGGCGTGAGATCGAGCTCCGGGCGCTCGGAAGCAGCCTCGGCGCACGCTCCCAGGGCTTCCCGCTCGACACCGAGGTCACGCAGCCGCGTCGTGCCGGTGAGCTCGCACATGCGCGCAGCGACGTCCGTGGGGTCGCCTCCGACCGCGGCGCCCAGCGCGCCGATGTGCTGCGGGAAGCGCCAGGCGAGCGCGCCGATCGTGTGGCAGAGCAGGACCGCGTTGGCACCTCCGTGGCTCGCCCCGGCCAGGCGCACGAGCGTCTGGGAGAGCACGTGGTGCAGGCCGTAGCCGGTCGAGTCGATCACGTAGCCGGCCAGCAGGGCGCCGAGCGCGAGGCCGGGACGATCCGGCTCCGCGCGCAGCGAGCGGGCGAGCAGACGGGCGCCGTCGAGCGCGGCGAGCGTCGCCACCGGGTTGGCCAGCGGCGTGCACGGCCCCTCGGCCGCGTGGCTGAGCGCGTTGAGCGCGCTGGCGGCCAACTCCGCGACGGGCTGCGAGGCCGACAGCGCCGGGTCGTTGACGACCACGCGGGGGCGCACGGTCGGCGCGCGCTGGTCGCCGCCGCGGGCGCGGCGGTGGATGCGCGTCATCTCCGCGCCCGACAGCGTGGTGGGGACGGCCATCGCGACCTGCGAGCCGCCCGAGGCGGCGGCCAGCGCCTTCGCGGTGTCGATCACGCGCCCCCCGCCGAGCGCCACGATGCGCTCGCGGGCGACCGCGCCGAGCAGGTCGCCGGCCAGCTCGTCGACCCGCCCCGCGCCCACCATGTGGACCGCCGCGGCGCCCTCCACGACCGCGGGCGCCATCGTCCCGGCACGCTCGGTCGTGAGCAGCGCGTAGCCGTCGCCGCCGAGCGTCTCGACCGCGTCGGCGGCGACGCCCGTCCCGAAGCGGATCGTGCGCTCGCCGTCCCGCCAGGTGAAGTCGCTCGCCATTAGATCCCCCTCATATCACGCACCAGCCACGCCGCGAGGAACGGCTCGACGATACGGACGCTGCCGTGGTCGCGCTCGATCAGCTCGTCGCGCTCCAGCGCCTCGACCGCGCGCTGCACCGTCGAGGGCGCCGGCAGGTTGTGGCGGCGCCGGTAGTCGCCGGTCAGCGGGCGCCCGGGCTCGAGCGCTAGCTCGGACAGCAAGAGCCGCTGCACGCCCGAGGCGCGCTCCCACAGCAGGCTGAAGTGGGCGTGCTCGGAGCGCAGCACCTTGGTCAGCGCGGCGTCGACGTCGCCGGCCTCGGCGCGCTCGTCGGCCGCCGTCTCCTGCCACGCGAAGTAGCAGAGCTCCTGCGTCGCGTAGGGGTGGCCGCCGGTGCTCTCGAGGATCGCGCCGACCGCCTCCGCCGCGATGTAGCGGTCGGTGCGCTCGAACTGGTGCTTGATGTAGGCGGCGAACGGCTCGCGCTCGATGACGCCGAGCTCGACCTGCTTGGCGCTGCGCCAGAACGGCTCGTTCTCGTCATTGAAGATCCGCTGCATCATGTGCCGCTTGGAGCCGAGGTAGACGTGCGCGACCTCGGGCTGGCGCTGGAACACCGCGCGCATGAGGTTGGGCAGGCGGCGGTCGATCTCGACGACCTCCTGGAACTCGTCGAGCACGAGCACGACCCGCCGCTTGCGCTCCGCGGCGAGCTCGCCCGGCAGCTCGAGCAGCCGCGCGATCGTGGCCGCGATGTCCTCGCGGCGCTCGCCGACGTCGAAGGAGAACGACACGCCGCCGGTCTGCGGGTCGACCGAGATCGTGGGGGTGACCTTGAGGTCCCCGAACACCCGCAGCCGCTCCCTCGCGCGCAGCAGCGGGGACGCGACGTCGTCGTGGATCGTGCGCGCGAGCTTCTCGGCGAAGGTCGCCGGCGTCGGCGCCGTCATGAGGTCCACCTGGGCGACGAGCGTCCTCTCGCGCTCCAGCTCCCGCGCCGCGCGCCACACCAGCGACGACTTGCCGTAGCGGCGCGGCGCGAAGATCACGACGTCCTGCCCGTTGCGGACGTCGGTCTTGAGCTCGGAGATCTCGGATTCCCGGTCGGTGAACGCCTCGTCGAGCGCGAGGGCGCCGTAGCGGAACGGGTTGATGCTGGTCATTACGCAGGTCAGCGTAACGCAAACCTGCGTAAGGCGGGGCTCAGGGGATCGTGGTGGGGGACATCTCCGCGTCCTCCGCGTACCAGGAGAGCGCGTAACTCGGGTCGTCGAGGTCGCGCGAGAGCGGGGTCAGCTTGAGCGGGCGGAAGGTGTCGCACATGACCGCCAGCTCCTCCGTGCGCTTGACGCCCAGTGACTTCTCGACCAGCCCGGGCTGCGGACCGTGGGGGAGACCCGACGGGTGCAGCGTGATCGCGCCGATGTCGACGCCCTTGCGGGAGCCGAACTGGCCGTCGACGTAATAGATCATCTCCTCCGACTGCACGTTGGAGTGGTGGTAGGGCAGCGCGATCGCGTTGTCGTCCCAGTCGAGCATCCGCGGGCAGAACGAGCAGATGACGAAGTTCGGGCCCTGGAAGGTCTGGTGCGCCGGCGGCGGCTGGTGCAGCCGCCCCGCCTTCGGCTCGAAGTCGTCGATGTTGAACGTGTAGGGGTAGACGTAGCCGTCCCAGCCCACGACGTCGAACGGGTGGTAGTCCAGGACATAGTCCTGGTAGCCGCCGCGCACGCGCACCTTGAGGTCGTACCGGTCGCGCTCGCGCCGCGTCTCGAGCCCGTTCGGCGGGTGAAAGTCGCGGTGGGAGAACGGTGCGTGCTCGAGCAGCTGGCCGTAGCGGTTGCGGTAGCGGTTCGGCGTCTCGATCTCACCCGGCGTGAAGAACGTCAGCCAGCGCTGCGGGCCGTCGAAGCGGAACCGGTAGGTGGTCCCGCGCGGGATCACGACGTAGTCGTGCCGGCGGAACGGCAGCGAGCCGAAGATCGTCTCGAGCACTCCGCCGCCCTCGTGGACGAACACGACCTCGTCGCCCTCGCCGTCGCGGAAGAAGTAGTCCGCCTCGGCCTCGGGGATGCACATCCCGATCTCGACGTCGCCGTTGTACTGCATCACCCGCCGGCCCATCACCGGATCCCCCATCGGCTCGAGGCCCGCGGTGTTGGTGAGCCGGTGCACGTGGGTCTCGGGCACCCACTCCTCGATCACGATCGGCTCGAACTCGCCGACCTCCTTGACCCGGCACGGGCTCCAGAGGTGGTAGAGGATCGACTCGTTGCCCGAGAAGCCCTCGAAGCCGAGGACCTCCTCGACCAGCAGCGGCGCCTGGCCGTTGGACGACTGCGCCGCGGGATCGCGGAAGACGACGTGGCGCTTGGCGGGGACCTGGCCGAGTGAGTGGTAGCGCATGGGGTTAGAGGTTCCCTCGCTTGTCCTGCTCCCGCTCGATCGCCTCGAACAGGGCCTTGAAGTTGCCTTCGCCGAAGCCGCGGGCGCCGTGACGCTCGATGACCTCGAAGAACATCGTCGGGCGGTCGCCGATCGGCTTGCTGAAGATCTGCAGCATGTAGCCCTCGTCGTCGCGGTCGATCAGGATGCCGAGCCGGCGCAGGTCCTCGAGTGACTCTTCGATCTCCCCGATGCGCTCGGGCACGTCGTCGTAGTAGGTCTCGGGGATCGTGAGGAACTCGACGCCGCGCTCGCGCAGCTCGGTGACCGTGCGCACGATGTCGCGCGTGGCGACCGCGAGGTGCTGCGCGCCGGGGCCGCCGTAGAACTCGAGGAACTCGTCGATCTGCGACTTGCGCTTGCCCTCGGCGGGCTCGTTGATCGGGAACTTCACGCGCCCGTTGCCGTCCGTGACGACCTTCGACATCAGCGCGGAGTACTCGGTCGAGATCGCCTCGTCGGAGAAGTGCAGCATCTCCGTCATCCCGAACACGTCCTCGTAGAACTTCACCCACGTGTTCATGTGGCCGAGCTCGACGTTGCCGACGATGTGGTCGATGGCGAGCAGGCCGGTGCCGGCGGTCGCGTCGTCGCGCTGCTCGTAGCCGGGGAGGAAGGGGCCGTCGTAGGCGCCGCGCTCGACGAAGGTGTGCAGCGTCTCGCCGTAGGCCTCGATCGTGGCCATCTTCACGGTGCCGTGCTCGTCGGTCTGCTCCCACGGCTCGCGCACGCCGATCGCGCCGCGCCCGACCGCGGCGGTGTAGGCGTAGGCGGCGTCGGGCACGGACAGCGCGATCACGCGCGCGCCGTCGCCGTGGCGCGCGTGGTGCTTCGCGATCTCGTGGTCGGGCGTCAGCGCGCCCGTCAGCACGAGCCGGATGCGGCCCTGCTCGAGGACGTGCGACGTGCGGTCGCGGACGCCGGTCTCGAGCCCTGCGTAGGCGACCTCGCGGAAGCCGAAGGCGTGTCTGTAGTAGTAGGCGGCCTGCTTGGCGTTGCCGACCCACAGCTCGACGTGGTCGATGCCGTGGAGCGGCATGAAGTCTTCAGTGGTTCGGGGTGCGACAAGGGGTTGCGTGCTCATAACGAGCAATGATCCGCCTCTCCGGCGCTGCTCTCAAGAGCGATCCGTTGCGTGAGGGCGTATGTTGGGGGGCGGATGCTGGCCTTTACCCGGCAGATCGTTGCGTTGCGGGTCAGCCCGCCAGCAGCGCCGCACGGGCCGGCCCGTCGAGCGGGTCGACGCGACGGATCTCCGGAACCGAGTCGAACCCCTGGTGCGCCGAGATCACGAGGTCGATCCCATGCGTGAGGCAGGTCGCGACATGGACTCGGTCATTAGCGCCGAGCGCCGGCGCCTCGAGTCCGAGCGCGCGGCGGAAGGACTCGTCGGTCACGGGCAGGAGGGGTCCGAGGATCGCGTATGCGCGTGCGGTCAGCCCGTCGAGACCCCTGACCCGGCCCGACAGCTCAAGCTGCCACACCTCCTCGAGCACCGCGGTCGACGTCCGTCCCTCGGCCTCACCGCGCGTGATCGCGGCCATGATCTCGACGCATGGCTCGCGATAGGGCGAGTCGCGCACGGCGCTGTACACGACCACGTTCGCGTCGACGAAGAACGTCAAGGCGCGGTCGGGAGGTCGAACTGCTGCTCCCGTTCGGCGGCGACCTCCCGGTTCAACTCCTCCGGGGTGAGGAACGGACCGCCCTGCATCGCGCGGATCTCCTCGAGCGCGCGCAGGCGCGCAGATCGGTCAACGGTGCCGAGGCGGAGGTCAATCGCGTCCCGGATGACGCTCGCGACCGACGCCTCCCGCCGTTCCGCCTCGGCCTCGAGGGCGCGCCGCTGCTCGGGAGAGATGAGGATCTGGAGGCGTTCGCTGAACATACACACAACATACACATATGGATGACGTCGACCGCCAGATCGTTGCGCTGCTCCGCCAGGACGCGCGCCGCTCGTTCCAGAGCATCGGGATGCGGGTCGCGCTGAGCGCGCCCGCGGTCAAGCGGCGCGTCGACCGGCTCGAGGCGGACGGCGTCATCCGGGGCTACTCGGCGCAGGTCGATCCCGGCCGCTTCGGCTGGGGGACGCACGCCTTCGTCGAGCTCTACTGCGAGGGCCGCATGGCCGCCACCGAGGTGCGCGACGCGGTCGAGCACCACCCCGAGGTCGAGGCGGCCTACACGGTGGCGGGCGAGGCGAGCGCGGTCGTGCACGTGCGCGCGCGCGACACCGCGCATCTCGAGGAGACCCTCGAGCGCCTGCGAGACCGCCCGGGCATCACGCGCACCCAGACGCAGATCGTGCTCTCGACGCTGTTCGAGCG
>JBDTMF010000158.1:0-10010 GCA_039934455.1 Solirubrobacteraceae bacterium | reverse complement strand
ACCCTCGGGGCGGTCTGGCTGCGCGCCGAGGCCGGGGGCCTGGCCGCCCGCGCGCGCCTCGCGGTCGCGGCCGCCGAGGCGGTCGTCACGGAGGTCGCTCCCGACACCGCCAACGCCGCCGGCGACCCGTTCGGGCTCACGCCGCGCGAGCGCCAGGTGCTGGCGCTGGTGGCCGACGGGGCGACGAATCGCGAGATCGGCGCGCAGCTCTACATGGCCGAGAAGACCGCCAGCGTGCACGTCTCACGGATCCTGGCCAAGCTCGATGTGCGCAGCCGCACGGAGGCGGCGGCCGTGGCGCACCGCTTCGGCTTCGGCGAGACGACGACGCGCTGACGCTCTCGGCGGGGCCTAGGCTGGAGGGCATGGCGACTCTCCAGCAGCCCATCGACTCCGGTTTCGGCGCCCGCAGCACGGCGGCCGAGGTCCTGGAGGGCATCGACCTCACCGGCCGGCTCGCGATCGTGACCGGCGGCTACTCGGGCCTCGGGTTCGAGACGGTGCGCGCGCTCAGCGGCGCGGGCGCCTCCGTGATCGTCCCGGCGCGCCGTCCCGATCACGCCGCCGGGGTGCTCGCGGACGTCTCGCGCGTCGACGTCTTCGAGCTCGACCTCGGCAACCTCGACAGCGTCTTCGCCTGCGCGCAGCAGGTGCTCGACACCGGCGGCGGCATCGACATCCTCATCAACAACGCGGCGATCATGGCCTGCCCCGAGTCGCGCGTCGGGGTGGGTGGGGTCGGGTTCGAGGCGCAGTTCGCCACCAACCACCTCGGCCACTTCGCCTTCACGAACGTGCTCTGGCCGCTCCTCGTCGACGGCGGTGGCGCGCGCGTCGTCGCGCTGTCCTCGACCGGCCACAAGCTCTCGCCGATCCGTTTCGACGACCTGCAGTGGGAGACGGGCTACGAGAAGTGGCCGGCCTACGGCCAGGCCAAGACCGCCAACAGCCTGTTCGCCGTCCAGCTCGACGCACTCGGCCAGGACGCGGGCGTGCGTGCCTTCGCGGCGCATCCCGGCGGCATCATGACCCCACTGCAGCGCCACCTGTCACGCGAGGAGATGATCGCCTCGGGCTGGATGGACGAGGACGGCAACGTCGACGATCGCTTCAAGACGCCCGAGCAGGGCGCATCGACCTCGACCTGGGCGGCAACCGCGCCGGCGCTCGCGGGCATGGGCGGGGTCTACTGCGAGAACTGCGACATCGCGAAGCCGACCGACGTCGGCTCCCCCAGCGCCCGCACCGAGGGCGTCGACGCCCACGCGATCGACCGCGACGACGCGGCGCGGCTGTGGGCGGTCTCGGCTCAGCTCACCGGCGTCGACGCGTTCGCGAGCGCCTGAGCTACAGGCGCCAGGGCGGCGTGCCGAGCGCGGCCGCCTGCGGGAAGGTCTCGCTCGCCTGGTCGACGGTGTGCCGCCACTCGAACATCGAGGCTGCCCCGGGCCGGTGTGGCCGTTGCGCTGGGGACGCTCCTCGACGACCACGGCCGGGATGCCGAGCAGCGCGGCGAGCCCCGCCATCCACGTGATGCGGGTGACGGCGCCGGCTGCGCGCGTCGCGTCCTCCGGCCTCAGCGCGTCGTAGGCGAAGAACCCGGGCTGCTCGTCGACGACCACGAGCACGCTGTCGTCCCGGCGGACGGGCGGCACGTGCCTAGCCCGCGGTGCCGAGCGCGCGGCGCTCCGTGCGCATCTCGGAGAGGATGCGCTCGAGGCGGGACTCGGTGCTGGTGTCCACGTGCGTCATCGCGGCGGCGACCGCCGGGTGGACGGCGGCGATCTGCGCGTGCATCTCGTGCGCGACGGCGCGGTAGCTCGGGTGGCCCTCGCGGCCCGAGCGCAGCTCGATCGTGTGCATCGCCTCGCGGGCGTTCATGTCCATGACGTAGCGGATGCGGAAGCCGAGGCAGAGCGCGTAGGGCGCGGCATCGCGCAGGCCGGCGGCGGCGAGGCGCTCGTACTCCTCCTCGGAGCGCTCGAGCGCGCGGGCGTAGAGCTCGCCCGCCCCGGCCTCGACGACCTCGTCGGGCACGCCGGCCCCGAGGTCGGGCGTGAGGCCCTGCCACTGGAGCGTCAGCATGCGGTGGCGCTGGAGGTCGCGGAAGGCGCCGTAGTCGGAGACGATCTCGAAGCGGTAGCGCAGGGCCTCGAAGCCGCGGCCGGGGCGGTGGCGGCGGTTCGCGCGCTCGCCGATCAGGTCGGAGAGCAGCTGCGCCCGGTGGGCGTGGGACAGCCGCGAAACCTCCTCGCGCGTGCGCTCCTCGCTCGTGCCCGCGGCCTCGAACAGCAGCGCCGCGAGCAGCAGGTCCTCGTCGCCGTCGACGTGCACCAGGCGCACCGACGGGCGATCGTCGCCTTCAGCCCGGTCGAGCCCGAGCCGGGCGGCCCAGTGCGCGCCGGCCTCGCGCCGGCGCTCGAGGTGGCGCACCCACTCGCCGCCGCGCTCGGGCCGTTCGACGCGCGCGACGAAGCTCGGCATCACGGCCTTGATCGCGTCGAGGATCGCGCCGCCGTAGAAGCGGGCCTCGGGCAGCGGGTGGCCGAGCAGGTGAAGGATCAGCTGCTCGTAGGCCTGGCCGGTGGCGTAGATGCCCATGTGCGAGAGCGAGGCGGCGGGCAGCAGGCCCCGCAGGAGGTCGTAGGCCTTCGCGTTGACCGCACGGCGGCGCGCGGCGTCCGACTCGCCCTCGGCGCGCGGGTAGGCCTCGTCGACCCACGTGCGCACGATCGGCAGCGCCTCGGCGTAGGCGCCGAACAGCGAGTCCATCGCCTCCTCGTAGCGGGGGCCGAGCGCGGGATCGCGGTGGTAGCGGTAGCCGCCGCCGGGCATCGGGGCGTCGTAGGCGATGTAGCGGGTCGACTGCTCGAGGTAGGCGCCCAGGCGCGGGCGCTGGAGGACCTTGGTGAGGATGTTGCTCGTCCACTCGCACGCGACGTGGGCGCCGCCGAGCTGCGCGACCGAGTCATCGCCGTAGCCGACGAAGATGCGCTCGTAGAGCTCGGCGGCGCGCTTGCCCTCGTCGCCGTCGTAAGCCTGCGTCGCCTCGGGCAGCGAGTCGGCGAACTCGTCGAGGAACAGCCGCCGCAGCGTGCCGGGGTAGCGCGAGTAGCGCGCGAACAGCGCGCCCTTCACCGTCTCGGGCAGGTTGGTGAGCGCGAAGACGGGGCCGTCGAGGTCCGTGAAGTGCGGCGCGAGCCGGGCCCGCTCGGCGTCGCTGAGGTCGTCGGAGGGGTAGCGCATCGGGCGGCTGACACTAGCGCCGGGGGCTGACGGGTAACCCGCAGCGCAGGTGGGATCACGTCACCCTCCGCGCGGCCGACCTCGACGCCTCCGCGCGCTTCTACGACATATCGAGCTCGTGTTCCATGATCGGCGAACGTCAACGGCGTCTGGGTAACTGCCACCGCCACCTCCAGCGGAGACCGAGATGGCACTTCCTCGGCTCGCTCATCTCCCTACCTAGACGCAGTTGACGTTCCCGCGGACAACGGGCTCGCGAGCTACTGGTGGTAGTCCTTCAGCCCGCCGTTGCCGCCCGCGCGGGCGAACCACGCGGTGCCGGCCTCGAAGAGCAGTCCGAACGAACCGATGACCAGGACGTAGGTCACCCAGGGCGGGACGTAGTAGGCGGCGACGAGGCACGCGGTGGCCAGGATCAGCGGGCCCAGGTAGCGCAGGCGCCGGAGGTTCGCGCGCGTCATGGTGCGGAGCGTACTCCCCCCCGTGCATCCGATCGGGCCGGGTGTACACCCCCGGCCCTCCTCGGAATGTGCGCTAGGCGCCGCGCGGGTGGGCGTGATCGCCGAAGTGCATGCCCTCGAGCATCCGCGGCAGGAGCGCCACGGCCGCGAGGCCGACGATGACGTAGACCACGTCGGTCGCCGTTCCGGTCCCCAGGATCTCCTCGACGACGTTGAAGTCGAGGAGGGCCACCAGGGCCCAGTTGAGAGCACCGAGCAGGACGAGCCCGAGCCAGAGGGGCTCGAATCGCTTCATGAGTTCCACCGCATCCTCCTTTTGGGAGCGACAGCTTGTGTGATACGTCACGAAGTACGCTCGGACGGGCAAGGGTTACGCGCTGACACAGTCCTCCCGCTCCTGCGGCGCGCCGCCCGCCCGCAGCGACCATGCTCGCAGCAGCTCGCGAACCTCCTGCGTGCGCCGGTAGCTGCCGCCGACCGCGAGCCCGAGCGCCGCCTCCGCGCCGAGGTCGCGCTCGTCCAAAGCGACGCGCATCAGCCGGACGTCGACGGCACCGTCGCGGTCGAGCCGCGCGGCCAGTGCGCGCACCCGGGCGGCCCAGTCGCTCGGGCGCACGCGCAGGCGCCAGACGTCGAGCACGCCGGTCAGCGCACGCAGGTTGGCGGGATCGGTGAGGTCCAGGGACACCTCGGCCTCGACGCGGCGGCCGCGCCCGCCGGGCGTCGCCGCCGGCGCGCCGCGCAGCGCGGATGCGACATCCCGAACCGAGCCCGCGGGACCGGGCAGGTCGAGGTCGCCGTGCCAGCGCGCCGCGACCTTCAGCCGCAGCTCGACGGGCCGGTCGTGCACGGAGGTGACCTCCAGCGAGGCCGCACCCGCCTCCCGCTGCTCGACCGCGCCCAGAACCGCGCCGAGGTGGAGGGCGGCCTCGGCGTCGACGCGGTCGTACCACGTGACGCGCCCGCCGCGGGCGACGCGCCGGCCCAGGATCAACCCCGCCTCGCCCTCCTCTTCGCCGCCCACGCCACCATGGCGCAGGCTGCCGCGCAGCGCCGCGACGAACTCGCCGTACGCGCCGCCCTCACGGAACGTCGCGTCGGCCGGCGGCATCTGCGGCGAACGGTGGTGGTGGCAGAGCGGGCAGGCGTGGGCGAGCAGGCGCTTCGCCTCCCCGCCGAGCGACTCGCGGGGCGTCCAGCGGCGCACGAACGCCGCGGCCGCGGCAAAGCTCGGGAACTCCCACGTCCGCCCGGAGTTGAACTGGAGCCCCGCGCCGCCCCGCACACCGGCGTGCGTGAGACCGGGGATCTGCAGCCCCACGCCGACGGTCCCGCCCGCGCTGCCCCCGTCGGTGAAGGAGACCGCGGCCGAGCCGTCCGAGCGGCGCTCGACGAGCAGCGCGTCGCCGCGGCCGAGCCGCACGACCAGAAGCCGGCCGCCGAGCCGCTCGCGGTCCATGCGCGCCTGGACGAGGCAGGGCGGCAGTCCTGCCGCGCGCGCCTCTCCCGGCGTGCAGACCCCGCCCGTCACCAGGCAGATCCCGTGGCGCACCGCCCCCGCGACCTTCAGCGCGAGCGGAGGCGGAGACCCCACCGCCGCGGCCCCCGCCACGATCGCGACCACGACTGCGAGGAGCGCGACGTATTCGGCGGAGGCCTGACCGGCGATGGAGCGTGGGGGAGGCACAGCGCACCCCATAGGTCCGCGCCCGGAACGTTCGCCCCCGCTTGACCTCATATTGCCAAGCGGTAATATGAACTCCATGACCCCCTACGCCGCCGTCGCAGAGCCGTCGCGGCGCGAGATCCTCGATCTCCTGCGCGGCGGCGAGCGGACCGCAGGCGACCTCGTGGCGCAGCTCGAGCTCAGCCAGCCCGGCGTGTCCAAGCACCTGAAGGTGCTCCGCGAGGCGGGGCTCGTCGCGGTCCGCCCCGACGGCAAGCGCCGCTGGTACGGCCTGCGCGCCGAGCCGCTGGCCGAGGTCGCCGGGTGGCTCGAGCCGTACCGCCGCCACTGGTCGGACCGCCTCGACGCCCTCGAACGACACCTGGAGGACAACCCCCGATGACCGCGAGCCAGCACACCGTCGACGGTCGCCCCGCGCTGCGCCTCGAGCGGCGCCTCGACCACTCGATCGAGCGCGTGTGGCGGGCCGTCACCGCGCCCGACGAGCTCGCCCGCTGGTTCGTCGCCGAGGTCCCGTGGACCCCGGTCGCCGGGGAGGAGTTCGAGGCCGGCGGCCACCCCGGGCGCATCACCGCGCTCGAGCCGCCGCGGCTGATCGCGTGGACCTGGCACGTCGAGGCGTACAGCTTCGAGCTCACCGCCGACGGCGACCGATGCGTCCTCGTCTTCACCCACGTCTTCAACCTGGAGTACGGGCCGGACTGGCAGCACGCCGCCGGCTGGGAGATGTACTTCGACCGGCTCGACGCCCACCTGGCCGGCGGCTTCCTCTCAGAGGAGGACGCGCACGCGCGGAGCGACGAGCTGCAAAGCCACTACCGCCGGCGCTTCACAGCAGCGAGCTGAGCGCCGCCCCGGCGTCGCGCGCGACGTCGAACAGCGGTCCTGGGTAGATCCCCATCGCGAGCGTCAGCACCGCGCAGACGCCGGCGACGATGGCGACCTCGAGCTGGCGCTCGCCGCCGCGCCCGGCGGCGACCGCTCCACCCTCCTCATCCGCCTCGACCGAGCCGCCCGCGATCGCCGGCCGCCCGCCCGGCGTCGCCAGCGGCGCCGGCGTGCGCGAGACGGCCGGCACGGCGATCCAGACGGCCGAGACCACCCGCAGGTAGTAGGCGAGCGAGAGCGCGGAGCCGAGCACGATCGCGACCCCGAGGAACGCGTAGCCGTTGTCGACCGCCGCGTCGATCAGGTAGATCTTCCCGAAGAACCCCGCGGTGACCGGGAAGCCGGCGAGCGCGAGCATCGCGATCGTCATCGGCCACGCCAGCCACGGGCGGTCGGCGCCGAGCCCGTGCAGCGCTCGCAGGTCGTCGCCGTACGGGGTCTCGCGCTCGCGCGCCACCACGACCGCGAAGGCGGCGAGGTTCATCACCGCGTAGGCGAACAGGTAGAAGACGACCGCCGAGATGCCGAGCCGCGTCGACACCACGACGCCGGCGAGCATGTAGCCGGCCTGCGCGATGGAGGAGTAGGCGAGCATGCGCTTGATCGACGACTGCCCGATCGCGCCGACGTTGCCGATCACGATCGTCGTCACCGCCAGCACCGCGAACGCCGGCGCCCAATCGCTCGCCGCGCCGATCAGCGCGCTGTCGAACAGCCGCAGCAGGATCCCGAACGCCGCCGCCTTCGTCGCCACCGCCATGAACGCGGTGATCGGCGTCGGCGCCCCCTCGTAGACGTCGGGCGTCCACTGGTGGAACGGCGCGACGGACGCCTTGAAGGCGAGCCCGGTGACGATCAGCGCGAGCGAGGTCAGGAACAGCGGGTCGTCGCGCACGTCTCCGACCGCCGCCGCGATCGTCGCGAAGTCCGTCGAGCCGGTGGCGCCGTAGAGCAGCGCGAGCCCATAGAGCAGCACCGCCGAGCCGAGCGAGCCGATGATCAGGTACTTCAGGCCCGACTCCAGGGAGTGCTCGCGCCGCAGCTCGGTCGCGCACAGCACGTAGAGCGGAATCGAGAGCAGCTCGAAGCCGATGAAGAGCGAGACGAGGTTCGTCGCGCCGGACAGCACGACCATCCCGAGCAGGGCGAACAGCATCAGCGCGTGGTACTCGCCGTGGCCCGCCTCCGCCGCCGCCAGCGAGCGCGCCGACAACAGCACGGTCGCGGACCCGGCGAACGC
The DNA here is from genome assembly GCA_039934455.1 of Solirubrobacteraceae bacterium. Lineage (GTDB taxonomy): Bacteria > Actinomycetota > Thermoleophilia > Solirubrobacterales > Solirubrobacteraceae > DASQFQ01. The sequence continues at coordinate 2,488 of JBDTMF010000158.1, read as the reverse complement.
GAAGATCATCAGCATCGCGAGCGTGAGGTCGTCGATCGAGAGAGCGCCCGCGATCACCGAGGTGTTCTCGCCCCACTGCCACACGCCGAGCCCGGCGGCGGCCGCGAGCGTCAGCACCGACAGCCCCGGCACGACGGCGGTCCGGATGAAGGCGGCGCGCAGCAGCCCGGACAGCAGCACGATGCACGCGCCGGCGGTCAGCGCCACGAGCGGCGAGATCGCCGCCCAGTCGATGTGGGGGCCCTTCATCGGACGACCTCCTGGATGGCGGCCTTGACGGCGGGCTCGGAGTCCTTCAGCGCGCCCTGCGGGTAGAGCGCGAAGGCGAGGATGCACAGCACGAGCGGGACGATCACGGCCGCGTCGCCCAGGGTCAGCTCGCGCGAGGCCGTGCCCTCGGGCCGGCGGTTATGCATCGTCCGGATGTAGAACCGCAGCATGTAGACCGACGCCATCGCGACGCCCGTGAACGCGATCACCGCCATCGCGAGCTTCGTCTGGAACAGGCCGAGCAGGATCAGGAACTCGCCGGCGAAGTTGGCCGACCCGGGCATCGCGAGCGTCGCGAGCGCAGCGATCAGGAACAGGGAGGCGAGCACAGGTGCCCGGAAGGCCAGGCCGCCCATGTCGCGGATGTCGTCCGACCCGCCCGCGCGCTCCGCGAGCAGCGCGACGATGAAGAACAACGGGGCGACCACGAGCCCGTGGTTGACCATCTGCAGGACCGCGCCCTGGCCGCCACGGCCCTCGGGATCGAAGGCGAAGATCCCGAGCACGATGAAGCCGAGCTGCGCGACCGACGAGTACCCGAGCACGAGCCGCGCGTTCGTCTGCGTGAACGCCTGCGCCGAGCCATAGACGATCGAGCACAGCGCGAGCACGAGGATCAGCGTCTGGTAGTCCTGTGCGGCGGCCGGGAAGAGCGGCAGCACAATGCGCAGGAAGCCGTAGGCGGCGACCTTCGAGAGCACGCCGGAGAAGATCGCCAGCGCCGGCAGCGGCATCGTGCTGTAGGTGTCGGGCATCCATGCGTGGAACGGGAACAGCGGCATCTTGATCAGGAAGGCGAGCGCGAAGGTGACGAAGATCCAGCGCTGCGTCGACTCGCCGAGGTCCGCCTTCGCGAGGTCCGAGAGCGCGAACGAGAGCGTGCCGCCGTCGGCCGAGAGCACCGCCGTCGCGACCGCGCCGGCCAGCATCAGCAGCGAGCCGACGAGCGTGTAGATGATCAGCTTGTAGGTCGCCGCGAGGACCTGCTCACGGCTCCCGGTGCCCCATTGCCCGACCAGGAAGTAGAACGGCACCAGCATCAGGTCGAAGAAGAGGACGAACAGCGCGAGGTCCTGGGCGAGGAACGCGCCGAGCACCGCCGTCTCGGCCAGCGCGAGGTGGAACGCGAACAGGCGCGGGCGCGCGACCGGTCGCAGCAGCATCCAGATCGACGCGGCCGCGAAGAGCAGCGTGGTCAGCCCGATCAGCCACAGGTTGAGCCCGTCGAGGCCGAGCTTGTAGCGGATGCCGAGCGGCTTGATCCAGGCGTCATCGGTGACGAACTGGAGGCCGTCGCGGCCATTGTCGAAGCCGATGATCAGCCCTACCGCGAAGCCGAGCGGGATCAGCGCGCCGACCACGGCGAGCCAGGCCGCGATGCGGCGCCCGATCGTCGCGCTCAGGAACGCGAGCGCGAGCGGCCAGAACAGCAGGATCGAGAGGTTCACCGCGGCCTCAGCTCCCCGCCAGCAGGAAGTAGAGCCCGAGCGCGGTCAGGCCGAGCAGCAGCAGCGCCGCGTAGTAGCGCAGGTAGCCCGACTGGGCCGCGCGCACCGCGGCCGAGCCCGCCCGCACGGCGCCTGTGGTGCCGCCCACGAACAGCCCCGAGATCACGATCCGCTCGAACGTGTTGCGCCCGAAGCGCCCGAACCACGCGACGGGCCGCACGACGCTCGTGTTGATGAGCTCGTCGAAGTACCACGTGTTGACCAAGAAGTGGTGCAGCGGCGCAAGGCGGGCCCGCAGCGAGCCCGGCGCGTCGGGCTTGCGCACCCACAGGTGATAGGCGAGCGCGATGCCGCCGAGCGAGAGCAGCGCGCCCGTCGCCAGACCGATCCAGGTGAGCGAGTCCGAGGGCTCGAGCGCCGTGTAGTAGCGCGAGTCCGCGAACGTCGGCTCGAGGAACGTGTGCAGGACCTCGGTGACCTTCGGGATCTGCAGGAAGCCGCCGATGATCGCGAGCACGGCCAGCGAGCCCATAGCGATCTTCATCGAGCCCTCCTGCTCGGCGATGTGGTGGTCCGGGCCGGGGAAGCCGACCTCGGTGTCCTCGACCTCGCCGGTGGCGGGGTTGGTGTGCTCGGGCGCGTGGTAGAGGTGGCCGGTCGTCCGCAGGATCCGCGCCGGTTCGACCTCCTCCCCCCAGAACGCCCGGAAGATCATCCGGAACGTGTAGATGGCGGTCAGCAGCGAGCCGACGAAGCCGAACATTGCGAGG
>JBDTMF010000157.1:0-10080 GCA_039934455.1 Solirubrobacteraceae bacterium | reverse complement strand
GCACATCGGCAGGCAGCCCGAGACCTCGATGAAGAGCACGCCCCAGTCGGCGTCGGGCCGCGTCGAGGGCTGCAGGATCGCGCCGGACATCGCGGCGTGGCCGCGCGGCTCGCGCATCAGCAGCCGCCGCAGGTCGTCGAGCTCGGCCTCGAAGTGCAGCTTGCGCTCGAGCATCGTCGCGCCGGGAAGCGGGCCGACGCCGCCCGTGATGACCCGGGTCGGCATGCCCTCGGTGTGGGAGTCGACGGCGGCGAAGACGCGCGTCGCCCTCAAGCGGGCACCTGTTGGCCGCGGAGCGAGCCGAGCGCCGCGTCGAGCAGCGCGCGATCCTCTCCCGTGAGCTCGAGCCGCGGTGGCCGGCAGGGGCCGCCGGCACGTCCGACGGCGTCCTGGGCGCCCTTGAAGAACTGCACGAGCTTCGGCGTCATGTCGAGCCGCGCGAGCGGCAACAGGCGCGCGTGGAGCTCGCGCGCGGCGTCGAGCTCGCCGTCGGCGACATGGCGCTGCAGCGCCACGCACTCCTCCGGCGCCACGTTCGCGACGCCGGAGATCCAGCCGGTCGAGCCCGCCGCGAAGCCCTCGAGCGCCCAGTCGTCGCCGCCCACGAGCACCTCGAGATCGTCGCCGGCGCGCGCCAGCAGCTCGGCGATCCGGCGCGCGTCGCCCGAGCACTCCTTGATCGCCACCACGGCGTCGACCTCGCGCGCGAGCCGCAGCAGGAACGACGGCAGCATGTCCGTGCCGCCGCTCGCGACGGGGTTGTTGTAGGCCATCAGCGGCAGGCCGGTGGCGGCCGCGACCTCGGCGTAGAACGCGATCACCTCGCGCTCGTCGCCCCCGTACATCAGCGGCGGCAGCAGCATGACCGCGCCGGCGCCCGCCTCGGCGGCGACGCGGGCGTAGGCGGAGGCGGCCTCGGCGGTCTGGGCCGACACGCCCGCGGTGACGGTCGCGCGGCCGCCGGCGGCGTCGACCAGCGTCTCGATCACGGTGCGGCGCTCGTCGGCGCTCAGGCTCCCGGCCTCGCCCATCGTGCCGTTGCCGACCAGGCCGGTCATGCCGGCGTCGAGGAGCGAGCGGGCGTTGCGGCCGAGGGCGTCGACGTCGATGGCGCCGCCGGCGTCGAAGGGGGTGGTGACGGCGGGGATGACTCCGGGAAATCGCATTCGCGAAGTATCGCGCGGCGATTGCGGACGAGCGAGGCGGCCACGCCGGTGCCGAGGATCGCGGCGATCGCGGGGAGCGAGTACTCCGGCCCGATCTTGCCCACGAACTCGGCCGCCGCCATCTTCGCGCCGATGAAGACGAGCAGGACGGCGAGCGCGGTCTTGAGGTGGTAGAGGCGCTCCACCAGGTCGGCGACGAGGAAGAACAGCGGTCGCAGGCCGAGCAGCGCGAACGCATTGGCGGCGAAGACGATGAACGTGTCGCTCGTGATGGCGAGGATCGCGGGCACCGAGTCGACCGCGAAGATGACGTCCACGATCGCGATGGCCGCCAGCGCGGCGGCGCCGGTCGAGAGCGTCCAGCGCCCGTGCTCGGGTCGCAGGCGCTTCTGCAGCCGCTCGACCATGGCCGCCTCCGCGCCGTGGTCGTGGCGGTGGCGGAGCATCTTCCAACCGGTCCAGACGAGGAAGGCGGCGAAGACGAAGCTCAGCCACCCGAACGCGCTCAGCGCGGCGGCGCCGACGACGATGAAGACGAGGCGCAGGGCGAGCGCGGCGACGATGCCGTAGGAGAGCAGGCGGTGGCGCTCGGCGACCGGCAGCCCGAAGGCCGTGAACACGAGCAGGAAGACGAAGACGTTGTCGAGCGAGAGCGACTTCTCGACCAGGTAGCCGGCCAGGAATGCCTCGGCGCCCGCGCGCTCGCCGGCGAGCAGCAGAACGGCGCCGAACGCGAGCGCGATCGCCACCCACACGGCACTGGCGATGCTGGCCGCGCGCAGGCTCATCTCACCGCCGCGGCCGCGGACGACGAGCAGGTCGATCGCGAGCAGGACGGCGAGCGCGACGATCAGGGTGATCCAGGACAACGTGTACCTCCGCGGGGATGGGGCCGCGAAGGTTTCTCCGCCCCGGCGAGGGCCGCGGGCACCGGATCGCGCCATCGGGGCGCAACCGTGTTGACGATGCCCGCCGTCGGGATACTTCCCTTCGACCTCGTCAGCTTATCAAACGTAAGCAGGGACCGCGCTTCAATGTCTGCGCTCATGGCTCTCGCGCTCGTCACCGGCGGCAACGGCAACCCCGTCCCGTGGTGATGGACGACCCCTACGGGATCCTCGGCGTCGACCCGGGCGCGCCGCCCGCGCAGCTCACGGCCGCCTACCGGGAGCAGGCCAAGCGCTGGCACCCGGACCGCAACAGCGACGAGGAGTCCGCGCGCAGGATGGCCGAGGTCAACGCCGCCTACGACCTCCTGCGCGCGGGCGGCTTCAGCGCGCCGCCGCGGAGCGCGCGGCCGGACCGCGGGGCTGCGCCGGCGGCCGCGCGGGGCCGCTGGTCATGGCTCGCGCCCGCCATCCGCCAGGCCCTCGGCCGCGAGCTGCTCGAGGCGCTCGAGGACGACGAGGACGTCCACTACGTCACGCCGACCGCGACGTGGTCGAGCGCGCGCGCCCTGCTCGTGGTCACCGACCGGCGCCTGCTGTGGCTGCTCGACGACGTGGTCATGAAGCGGGTGGACTTCGTGCGCTTCACGCGGATCGCGAGCATCGGCCACCACCTGCGCCGCCCGCGCCGCCGCGTCGCGGTCCTGCGCGTGGACACGGTCGACGGCCGGCGGCTGACGTTCTCCGAGCTGCGGCCGCAGACCGCCGAGGCGATCGCCCGCCGGGTCGCCGAGGCGCGCGCGGCGTGAACGAGGAGCGCTTCGACCGGCGCGGCCTGGCCGTCCTCGCCACCGGCCACCTGTGGGCCGACTTCCTGCAGGGCGCGGTGCCGGCGCTCCTGCCGTTCCTGATCGCCCAGCGCGGCTACTCCTACGGCGCCGCGGGCGCGCTCCTGCTCGCGTCGAGCCTGGGCTCCTCGATCGTGCAGCCGCTGTTCGGGGTCGCCTCGGACCGGCTGGCGCTCCCCTGGCTGATGCCGTTCGGCCTGGCGCTCGGGGGCGCCGGGCTGGCGGTCGTCGGGCTGACGCACAGCTACGGCGCCACGCTCGCGGCGGTCATGGTGGGCGGCCTCGGCGTCGCCGCCTTCCACCCGGAGGCCGCACGCTGGGCCAACTACGCCAGCCGCGGGCAGCGCGGGCGGGGCATGAGCATGTTCTCGCTCGGCGGCAACGCGGGCTTCGCGCTCGGGCCGCTGCTGGTGACGCCGGCCGTGCTCGCGTTCGGGCTCCCCGGCACGCTGCTGGCCGTGATCCCCCTGTGGCTCGCCGCCGGGCTGCTGGCCAGGGAGCTCGGCCGGCTGCGCGCGCACGCGCCCGCGCCCGTGGCGAGGGAGAACGGGCGGCAGCGGAGCCTCGGCCATGACGAGTGGGGCCCGTTCGCCCGGCTCGCGTCGGTCGTCGGGCTGCGCTCGGGGGTCTTCTTCGGGCTCCAGGCGTTCGTGCCGGTCTACTTCGCCGTCGAGCTGGGCACCAGCGAGGCGGCCGGCAACGCCGCGCTGAGCGTGATGCTGATCGCGGGGGCGGCGGGGACCTACGTCGGCGGCCGTCTCGTCGACCGGCTGGGGCGGCGGCCGATCGTCGTCATGTCGATGGGCGCGCTCGCGCCGCTGCTCGTCGCGTTCCTGCTCGTCGGCCGCTGGCCCGCGACGGTCCTGCTCGTCGCGATCGGCTTCGTGACGATCGCGAACTTCAGCATCACCGTGGTGATGAGCCAGGAGTACCTCCCGAACCGGCTCGGGCTCGCCTCGGGGATCACGCTCGGCGCCGCGATCGGCGTCGGCGGGCTCGCCGCCGCGGCGCTCGGCGCGCTCGCGGACCGCACGAGCCTGACGACCACCCTGTGGGTGATCGCGCTGATCCCGATCCCCGCGGTGCTGATCGCGCTGACGCTGCCGCCGACGGAGACCGACCGGCGCCTGGCGGCCCAGGTGAGGGGTCACGTGCCGCTCGAGGGAAGCGGTCCCGTCCGCTGATGGCCAGCGCTTCACCGTCCAGGGCTCCTGCTTCCGGACGAGGGTGGAGCGGCGCAGCGGGAGAGTGAACGCGGCTTGACCGCGTGGGTTGCGCCTTGGGAGACTCGCCCCATCGAACGCGCACGAGCTGAACCGGCCCCCACGCAGGCCGCCCCGCCGCCGCAGGCCTCGGCGCCGGCGCGGCCGGCCGTCACGCTCGCAGGTCAGCGGGTCGACCGGGCGCGGCTCGCCGCGCTCGCTCCGGGGGGCATGCCGGCGCTCCAGGCCGCGATCGGCAATCGTGCGCTGTCGCGGCTCGTGGAGGAGACCGGACCGGCCGCGCGCCGACCGGCGCCGCGCCGGCTGCTGCAGCGCTACTCGCGCGCGGCCGCCGCGGCCTACGCGCGAACCTGGGCGATGAGCGACAACCCCGTCTACGGCCGCATCGAGCCCAATGACTGCACGAACTTCGTCTCGCAGGCGCTGTTCGCAGGAGGCTGGGGGATGGTCGGTGGATCTTGCGACGACCGCAAGGACAGGAACGTCTGGTGGTTCAACCCGATGCAGTGCCGGTGGGTCGGAGGGCGGCCCTGGACACAAGAGGTGAAGGCCAGTTTCAGCTGGGGTGGAGCACAGAACCTCTACTGGTTCATGCAGGAGAGCAGCCGCGGCGCCGAGGTGTCGGACCCGATGGACCTCGAGATCGGCGACGTCCTCCAGATGGACATGGGCCCGGGGCACTACAACGCCGGCCGCATCGGCCACTCGATGATCGTCACCGACAAGAACGCCTCCGACCTCCTCCTGAGCTACCACGAGGATCACCACCTCGACGAGCCGTGGTCCGCGATCAAGAGCCGGTATCCGGGCGCGCGGTGGTACCCGTGGATGCCGGGCGGCCGGCCGGGCGACTATCCGCCCCCGCGCGGCGACTCGCAAGCGGCGTGACGGCGGTGCCCCGGCGCTTTCACAGCCCGATCACGCAATTCGCGAGCCTCGACGGCGCCGCCGGTCGATTCCGGCTCCCGGCGTGGAGCCTGCGCCTGGGCCGGACGCCCGCGACCGTGCGCCACGTCTTTCTCGGCACGCCGGACTTTCGCGCCTCACGCCCACCGTGGCACTACATCGAGAGGATGGGCGCCTACCACCGGCTCGAGGCGGGTGATGTCCGGCTGACGGTCGTCACCCACCAGCGAGCCGGCTGGCTCACCGAGGCGTCGTTCATCGTCGAGCCGCCTGCCGGCTAGTGGGCCACCCGCTCAGAAGTCGAGCTTGTGCGTCGGGTGCTCGCGCCAGGCGGAGCGGGAGCGGTCGTACATCCGCGTGGTGTCGCTGGAGGCGTGGCGAGCCGCGTCCTGGACTGCGGCGAGGGGCACGCCGCGGTCCAGCAGGAGCGTGACGAAGGTGTGGCGCAGGCGGTGCGGATTGACGCCGTCGACCTGGTGGTCGCCCTCGCCGACGAGACCGGCCTGCTCCGCGAGGTCGCCCAGCAGGCGGTAGACCGCCTGGCGGTTATAGGGCACGCGCGGGGCGGCCGTCCCGGCGCGCACCCGGCGGCCGTCCTGGCGCCGGAAGATCGGCCCCTGCGAGCGCGCGCCGACGGTCTTGAGGACCGCGCGCTCGGTGCGGTCGTTGAGGGCGACGTCGACGTCCTTTCCGCCCTTGCCGCGCACGACGAGGGAGTGGCCGCCGCCCGGCTCGCGGTGGAGGTTCTCGACGTCGGCCGAGCAGAGCTCCGACACGCGCAGGCCGTTGAGCAGCAGCAGGCCGAGCATCGCCTCGGTCTCGCGGCCGCGCTCCGTGGCGACGGCCAGCAGCCGCCGGACCTGGTCGTCGGTGATGGCGCGGCCGCGCGGCTCGCGCCGCAGCTTCGGGCCCTTGACGCCGGCCGCGGGCGAGCCGGGGATGACACGCCGTTCAGACAGATAGTTGTAAAACGCGCGTACCGCGGAGAGCTTGCGCGCGATCGTCGCGGGTGCATAACGCGGGCGACCGTTCGAGGCGGGCTTGCCGTCGGGCCCGATGAGCTCGGCCAGCCAGTTGCGGTAGCGGTCGACGTCCGGGCGGCTGACGTCGCGCGGGTGCTTGTCGCGGCCGGCCAGCCAGGTCAGGAAGATCGAGAGGTCGCCGGCGTAGCTCGAGCGCGTCAACGGCGACAGCTGCGACGCGAGGAAGTCGTCGAGCAGATCCGCAAACTCGTCGTCGGGTGCGAGGGAGATGGGGTCGGCGGCCACTCACGCCGCATTCCGCGGCGCGACGGGGACTCCTCCCGGATCATTCTCCAGAACCGTGATTCTGACCGGTAGGGATGAGCGCGTGGGAGCTATCCTCAGAGCATGTCGCTGACGATGGGCACCGGCCCGTTCGGCCATGCCCCGGCGGGCAGCTTCAACTTCGAGACGCCCGACAAGGGCGCGATCCTCCTCGACGTCATCCCGCGCCACGTGCGCGGCGTCAGGGACGGCGTGACCGTCGTCGACTCCACGCGCGTGCACATGCTGCACGAGTCCCGGATCCTGCCGGTCTGGTACTTCCCCGAGCAGGACGTGCGGATGGACCTGCTGCGGGAGACCCGGCACACGACGCACTGCCCGTGGAAGGGCGACACGCGCTACTACGCGCTCGGCGACGTCGAGAAGGCGGCCTGGACCTACCCCGAGCCGCTCGCGGGCATGGAGCGCCTCCGGGGCCTCGTGGCCTTCCACTTCGACGCGCTCGACTCATGGCTCGAGGAGGACGAGCCGGTGATCGGCCACCCGCGCGACCCCTTCCACCGGATCGACGTGAACCGCAGCTCGCGGCACGTGAAGGTCACGCTCGACGGCGAGACGCTGGCCGAGTCCGATCGCCCGCTGGTCCTGTTCGAGACCGGGTTGCCGACCCGCTGGTACCTCCCGCGCGAGGACGTGCGGATGGACCTGCTGCAGCCGAGCGAGACGCGCACGATCTGCGCCTATAAGGGCCACGCCTCGGCGTTCTCGTCCGGCGAGCACCACGACATCGCCTGGACCTATCCCGAGCCTGCCTGGGAGGTCGGACCGATCCGCGACCGGATCGCGTTCTACGACGAGTTCGTGGACATCGAGATCGACGGCGAGGCCCGGGAACGGCCCGTCAGCCCGTTCTCGCGGCGCTAGCGGTCACGAGCCCGGCGCCCACCCGAGCCGCTCCCGCGTCGCTCGCGACATCGCGCTGACGACGAGGTCATAGGAGTCCTCGACCATGTCGATGATCGTCGGGTCCGGGATCGAGCCGTCGCACAGGACGGTGTTCCAGTGGCGCTTGTTGAGGTGGTAGCCGGGTCGCACCGCGGCGTGGTCGCGCCGCAGCGCCTCCGCCAGCTCGGGCTCGCACTTGAGCGAGATCTCCAGCGGCTCGCCGTCGAGCCGGCTGAGCGCGAACACCTTCGCCTCGACCTTGAAGACCGTCGTGACCGGCCCGAACGGCATCTCCTCGGTCACGCCCGGCCGTGCGAGGCACCACGCCCGCAGGGCAGCCGCGTCGATCATCGCGGGCGGCTGAGCCAGGCGTCGATCAGCGTCCGCGCGATCGCGACCGGTGGCGGCAGGTGCAGCTCGCCGCGGCCGGCGGCGGCCTCGGAGAGCTCGTCGCGCGTGAACCAGCGCGCGTCCTCGAGCTCCCCGTCGGTCTCCACCGCCTCGCCGGCCACAAATTCCACGCTGAAGCCGAGCATCAGCGAGCTCGGGAACGGCCATGGCTGTGAGGAGTCATAACGGGCGCGGGCCACCTCCACCCCCGACTCCTCCAGCACCTCGCGGGCCACGGCGTCCTCGAGGCTCTCGCCCGGCTCGACGAAGCCCGCCAGCGCCGAGTAGCGGCCCGGCGGCCAGCTCGGCTGGCGGCCGAGCAGCACGCGGTCGCGCTCGTCGTCGACCACGAGCATGATCACGACCGGGTCGGTGCGCGGGTGGTGCTCGGTGCCGCAGGCCGGGCAGCGGCGCAGCAGGCCGGCCTCCGCGATCAGGCTCTCGTGGCCGCAGACGCTGCAGAAGCGGTGGCGCCGGTGCCAGTTGAGCAGCGAGGCCGCGTAGGCGATCAGCCCGCCGTCGTCCTGGGCGAGCCGCGGCGCGATGTCGCGCACCGGGACGAGCTCCGCGGATCCGAGCGCCGCCGCGTCGAGCGAGCCCGCGTCGACCGCGAACAGCGCCCGCCCGTCCTGCACGCCGAGCAGCAACGGCTCGGCGCCGCGTTCCAGCAGCCCCGGCAGCGCGACCAGCGCAAGCCGCTCGTCCTCCACCAGCACCGCCGTCTCGGCGAGCACGACAGCGCGGCTGTCGGGGTCGGCGAGGCGCCCGGCGACCCAGTCCGCGTCGCGGCGGCGCATGGTGACGCGGTCCAGGCGCGCGCCCTCGAAGGTGTTGGGCGGAGCCACAGCGCTCCACGGTAGCCTGCCGCGATGCCCCGCTGGGCCCCCGAGCCGCCCATCCCGCTGCCCCCCGGCTGCATCGTGCACGTGCCCGGCCGGGGCGAGATGTTCCTGCGCGACTCCGGCGGCGACGGGCCGCCGCTCCTGCTCCTGCACGGCTGGATGTTCTCGGCCGACCTCAACTGGTACCGCAACTACGGGGCGCTGGCCGAGGCGGGCTACCGCGTGCTGGCGGTCGACCACCGCGGCCACGGGCGCGGGATCCGCTCGCCCGAGCCGTTCTCGCTGAAGGACTGCGCCGATGACGTCGCGGCGCTCGTCGCGCACCTCCAGATCCCTCCGGTGCTCGCCGTCGGCTACTCGATGGGCGGCCCGATCGCGGCGCTGCTGGCCCGCGACCACCCGGAGTGGGTGTCCGGGGTCGTCCTCGGCGCGACGGCGATGGACTGGAGCGGGCGGCGGATGCGGACGTTCTGGCGGACGATGGCGGCGCTGCGGCTGGCGATGGGGCTCGCGCCCGAGTCGTTCTGGCAGCGCGGCCTGAAGGCCGGCGGCTTCCCCGCATCGCCGATCACCACCTGGACCGCGGCCGAGCTCAGCCGCGGCAACTCGGTCGACATCGCTGAGGCGGGCCGGGAGCTCGGGCGCTTCAACTCGCGCTCGTGGATCGCCGGCCTCGACGCCCCCGGGGCGGTGATCGTGACCACCCAGGACACCGCCGTCCCACCCTCCAAGCAGCGTGCGCTGGCGGCGGCGATGAGCGCGCCGGCGTTCGAGGTCCGCGGCGATCACTCCTCGGTCATCACCGGCGCCGACGAGTTCAACGCCGTGCTGCTGCAGGCGCTCGACGCCGTGCGCGACCCCCGCGCCGCGGCCGCCCCGTAGTGGATCTCGTCCGCGGCGAGGACGGCGTCACGCGCTGCGCGTGGGGCGACTCGACCCCGGACTACCGGCTCTACCACGACGATGAATGGGGCCGGCCCGTCACCGACGACGTCCGGCTGTTCGAGAAGCTCTGCCTCGAGGGCTTCCAGTCCGGCCTCTCGTGGCTGACGATCCTGCGCAAGCGCGAGGCGTTCCGGAGCGCCTTCGCAGGCTTCGACTTCGAGCGGGTCGCGCGCTTCGGCGAGCGCGACGTCGAGCGCCTGCTCGGCGACGCGGGCATCATCCGCCACCGCGGCAAGATCGAGGCGACGATCAACAACGCGGCGCGCGCCATCGAGCTGGTCGAGGCGGAGGGCTCGATCGCCGCGTTCGTCTGGCGTTATGAACCAGCCTCCCAGGGGGCGGCGCTCGAGAGCGAGACGGCGGAGTCGCGCGCGCTCGCCAGGGAGCTCAAGCGCCGCGGCTGGCGCTTCGTCGGCCCGACCACGGTCTACGCCTTCATGCAGGCGATGGGGCTCGTCAACGACCACCTCGAGGGCTGTGACGCGCGTGAGCCCACGCTGCGCGCCCGCGCGGCCCTCCAGGACCACTAGTCGATCACGATCCCGACGCGGACGTTGTTGACGCGGCCCTTGGAGTCGATCCGGAACTCGGTCAGCGGCTTCGGGGGCGTCATCGAGCCCAGCCAGCAGATGCTGATGCGCTTCGGGCGCTTGAAGGTGCGGCACTTCTCGTGCTTGAGCT
>JBDTMF010000156.1:0-10124 GCA_039934455.1 Solirubrobacteraceae bacterium | reverse complement strand
CGGCGGTGTGTACGAGGATGCCGCGATCCCCGCGGGCACGTACCCCGGGCTCGACGTCGCGGTGCCGACGATCTCCACCCCCAACTACCTGGTTGTCAGCGACAGGATGAACGGCGGGCTCGCGCACGATCTGACCGCACTGCTGTTCAAGTACCGCAACGAGCTTGCCGTCGCGGAGCCGGGAGCGCGCAACCTCGATCCCGCCCGCGCGCAACGGGTGATCGCGCCGATCCACCTGCACCCCGGCGCCCAGCAGTACTACGACCGCAGCGTGCCGTAGGACCTCAGGTGCCCAGCGGGCTCCGCAGCGCCGCGGGGTAGCGCGAGCCCCGCGCGCCCATCGCCTCGGCGACGTCCGTCTTCAGGCTGACGAGCGCCGGACCCGACGTGAGCCGCCGCTCGAGCTCCGCGATCTCCGCCTGGAGGCGCTCGGCCTCGTCGTCGTGACGGTCGAGCCAGGCCTGGGCCAGCTCGACGATCAGGTCGGGGCGCAGGTTGGCGAGGGCCGCCACGCAGCCGCGTGCGCCCATGCGCAGTGCGCCGAGCAGCAGCGAGGGGGAGCCGACGAAGACCTGCGCGTCGGGGGCGGCGGCGAGGTAGGCCTCCTGGCGCTCGAGCGAGCCGGTGGAGTCCTTGAGGCCGGCGAGCCCTTCGGACACGAGCAAGGCGAACACGTCGGCGCTGAGGTCGTTGCCGGTGCGGGCCGGGAAGTTGTAGGCAAACAGCGGCGTATCGCCCGCGGCCCGCAGCAGCGCGCGGAAGTGGGCGGCGATCTCGCGGTCGCCGTAGGCGTAATAGTAGGGGACGATCGCGGACACGCCCTCCGCCCCGGCGTCGATCGCCCGCTCGATCAGCTTCGCGGTCGCCGGCGTGCTCGGGCGGCCGACGTGAGCGACGACCGGCACGCGGCCGGCGGCCGCCTTCACCACTGTCGTGACGACCGCGATCACCTCGTCGGCCTCGAGCAGCGCGGTCTCGCCGGTCGTGCCGCACGGCATGAGCCCGTGCACACCGCCCTCGATCACGAACTCCACGTGCTCGCGCAGCGCGGGGAGGTCGACCTCCCCGGCCTCGTCGAACGGCGTCAGCAGGGCGGCGAGGACGGCGGGGGCGTCGAACTCCATCTCGACGACGGTATGCCCTGCGATCCTCTGTCCTACCCATGGAAGAACGCGCGCTGTTTGCCTTCCTGGCCGCCCTGGCGCTGACGGCGGCCGTCACCCCGCTCGTGGCGCGGCTCGCGCGGCGGGTCGGCGCGGTCGATCCGGTGCAGGAGCGCGGGCTCGCCCAGGAGCGTACGCCGCTGCTGGGAGGTCTGGCGATCCTGGTCGGCGTGCTCGTCGCGGGGGCGCTGTTCCTGCCCCTGACCAGCGAGATGCGCGGCATCCTCGGCGCGGCGGCGCTGATCACCGTGGTCGGGATCGCCGACGACATCCGCGACCTCGCGCCCGGCGTCAAGCTGCTCGGGCAGGCTGCCGCCGGCCTCATCTGCGTGCTCTCGGGCGTGAGCGTCGACAACTTCACCTTCCCGTTCCTCGGGCGCGTCGACCTCGGCGGCTTCGGCGGGCCGCTGACGCTGCTCGGCCTCGTCGCCGTCATGAACGTCGTGAACTTCTCCGACGGCGTGGACGGCCTGGCCGCCGGCGTCTGCGCGATCGCGGCGGTCGGGTTCGCCGTCATCGCCTTCGATCTGCACGAGGGCGCCGCGGGCGTGCTCGCCGGCTGCATCGCCGGCGCGGCGCTCGGCTTCCTCGTCCACAACTTCCACCCCGCCTCGGTCTTCATGGGCGATTCAGGCTCCAACCTGCTGGGCCTGTTGCTCGGCGGCGTGGTCGTCGAGGGCTCGCTCAAGACCAACGCCCTGATCGCGCTGTTCGTCCCGCTCGTGATCCTGGCGGTGCCGTTCCTCGACACAGGGTTCGTGGTCGCCAAGCGGATCAAGTACCGGCGGCCCGTCTACCAGGGCGACTCCAACCACTTCCACCACCGCTTCCACCGCATGGGCTTCTCGCAGCGCAAGACCGTGCTCTACCTCTACGCCTGGTCGACGACCATGACGGGCATCGCCGTGGCGCTGCGCTTCGTGCCCTATTCGCAGAGCAACGGCCACCTCAACGCGGGCTGGGCCGCGGTGATGGCCGGGCTCCTGCTGATCGGGCTCGCGGCCAGCGTCTACCTCGTCTACGTGCTCGAGATCCTCAAGCTGCGGCGGCTGCGCGCGTGGCAGCTGCGGCGCGACGACCCAGACACCTCCGAGCACCAGATCGACTCCCGGCTCCAGCAGGACCTCGAGACGGGCGAGTTCCCGGCTCTTCGTTAGGTGGGGTTAGCCGTACTGTGGGATCCGGCGGGACTCTTGTAGAGTCGGCCGCCGACCCGACGTGCGACCCCCAGGAGGTGAGCAGGAGACATGACGAAGAGCGTTCCCGATCTCCTGCTCGCGCCGTAGGGATCGTCCCTCGTCGCGGGCAGCCATGCCGCCCGCGACCCTTTGAAGGTCCTTCGCCTCCCCAGGCTCGTGGGCGGCTCCGTCCAGTTCAACGACCGGAGTCCGCACCGTGCATTCCCTGATCCACACGCAGTACGCACATGCCGCAGCGGCCGAGCGCCGCGAGCGACACCGACCTGAGCCCGTGATCCGCGCGCTGGTGCGCCGGGTCCGGGCGTAGGTCGCTTCTGGAGACGCGGCCCCGCCTTCACGGCGGGGCCGCTCTCTACCATCCGGGCGGTGCAGACCGTCCGCCTCGAGCAGCGCGAATCCTTCGTCACCGCGGACGGCTCGTCGATCCGCGAGCTGGCCGGCATCCCCAGCGGGAACGCCGCCAACCAGTCGCTGGCGGAGGCCACGGTCTCGCCGGGCGGCGAGACGGCCGAGCACTACCACCGCACCTCAGAGGAGATCTACCTGTTCCTGTCGGGGATGGGGACGATGCGGCTCGACGATGCGGAGGCGCCCGTGCGCTCGGGAGACTGCGTGGTGATCGCGCCCGGCGCGGTGCACAAGCTGTTCAACCCGGGTACCGAGCCGCTCGTGCTCCTGTGCTGCTGCGCGCCCGCCTACTCCCACGAGGACACCGTCCTCACGGGGTCCTGAGCCGGGTGCGCCGCCTCCTCTGCGCCGCACTGGCGGCGACCATCCTGCTCGCCCTGCCCTGTGCGGCGAGCGCCGCCGGCCCGCTGGTCGTCGGGATCGGGGAGCAGAGCGACGGCATGTTCGCGAGCACGCCATGGCAGCGGCTGCGCACGCGCGACGTCCGCTACATCGTGGCCTGGGACGCGCTCGACGCGAAGTGGCAGCGCGATGAGGTGGACAGCTACATGGCGGCGGCCGAGAACGCCGGCGCGCGGGTGCTGCTCGGCTTCAGCCACTCGCGCTCGCGCTTCAAGTCGGTCCGCAAGAAGCTGCCCTCGCCGCGCCGCTTCCGGAAGGTGTTCCTGCGCTTCCGCGCCCGCTATCCGTTCATCAGGGAGTACCTGACCTGGAACGAGGCCAATCACCGCGGCCAGCCGACGTGGAACCACCCGAAGGTCGCCGGCCGCTACTACGACATCCTGCGCAACAACTGCCACGAGTGCACGATCGTCGCGCCGTCCGTGCTCGACTCGACCAAGATGCCGGGCTGGGTCAAGCAGGTCGAGAAGGCCGCGAAGCACCGCATCGGGATCTGGGCGATCCACAACTACATCGACGCCAACCGCTTCCGCACCCGCGGCACGCGCTCGCTGCTGCGCGCGACGAAGGCGAAGATCTGGTTCACCGAGACCGGCGGGCTCGTACGCCGCGACAACGGCTCGAAGATCGAGTTCGCCGAGTCGCCCAAGCACGCGGTGAAGGCCACGAGATGGGTGCTCAAGCTCGCCCGCCTGAGCCCGCGCATCCGGCGCGTCTACTTCTACCACTGGACCGCGCCCGCTCCCGACGCCACCTGGGACTCGGCGCTGACGGACCGGCGCGGCCGCCCGCGGCCCGCCTATGCGGTCGTGCGCACGTTCGTGCGCCGGTTGCGCGTGGCGACGCGCCTGCACGCCGCCACGCGCGGCCGCCGGTGAGGCGCCGGGCGCTCGTCCTGGCGCTCGCGGCCGCCGCGCTCGCCCAGGCCGCGTGCGGCAACCGCGAGTCGATCCGCGGCGGCGGCGCCACGGTCGGCACCACCCTGACGATCTACTCCTCGCTGCCGACGCCGGCGAGCGGGAGCTCCCGGGACCTCGTCGACGGGGAGAAGCTCGCGCTCGCCGAGGCGCACGGCAAGGCCGGCGACTACACGATCAACTTCTCGTCGCTCGACGAGGCCGGGTCGGGCCCGCGCAAGCAGCTGCGGGCGGCAGGCGACTCGGCCCGTACCGCGATGGCCGACACGCAGACGGCGGCGGTGATCGGCACGACCGGCTCCGCCGGCGCCCGGGCCTCGATCCCGCTGCTCAACGCGACGGGGTTCCTGCAGGTCTCGCTGGGCGCGGGCTACCCCGGCTTCACGGGGCGGCTCGGACCCGACGAGCCCGAGCGCTGGTACCCGGCGGGCGGGCGGACGTTCGCGCGGCTCGTCGGCGACGACCGCGCGCAGGCGCCCGCGCTCGTGCGCGCCGCCGGCGCGCGTCGCGTCGTCGTCGAGGCGGAGGGCGGCGAGGACGGCGCCGCGCTCGCGACCGAGGTCCGGCGCGCCACCGCCGCGGCGGGGGTGAAGGTCGTGTCCCGGCCCGGTCGCGGCGGGGCCGTGATCTACGCCGGCGAGGACCCGGTCGCCGCCGCCGGGGTCGCCGAGGGCGTTGCCCGCGAGACGCCCGGCGCGCGGGTCGTGCTGCCCGACGGGGCGGTGCGCAACGGTGTGGAGGGCTCGCTCAGCGGCGCGGCCGCGCGCCACGTCGTGCTCGTCTCGAGCGCGCCGGAGCCCGGCTCGACGCCGGCGCTGAGGGCGTTCGAGACAGCGTTCGCGGGCGCGTTCGGGCGCCGCCCGGGCCCCTACGCGGCCCTCGGCCACGCGGCGATGGAGACGGTGCTCGACGCGCTCAGCCGCGCCGCCGCCGACCACCAGGCCGGCCGGCGGCGGCGGGTTCTGCGCGAATACTTCTCGGGCGCCGTGCGCGACACGGTCGCCGGCCCGCTGCGCGTGCTCGGCTCGGGCGAGGTCGCGCCGGCGCGCTTCAGCGCGTTCCGGGTGGCCGGCGGCCGGCGCGAGTACCTGCGTCCTTAGTCCTCGAGCGCGGCGTCCAGGCTGATCTCGACCCCGGTCAGGGCCTGTGAGACGGGGCAGTTCTCCTTTGCGACCTCGGCCGCCTTGACGAAGGCGTCGGCGTCCATCCCTGGCACCTTGCCGCGCGTGGTGAGCGTGATGGCCGTGATCGCCCAGCCCTCGCCCCGCTTGTCGAACCGAACCTTGGCGTCCGTGCTGATCGACTCCGGCTCGTGGCCCTCGCCGCCGAGGACGCCGGAGAGCGCCATCGAGAAGCAGCCCGCGTGCGCCGCGCCGATCAACTCCTCGGGGTTCGTCCCGGGGCCTTCCTCCATGCGGGACTTGAACGAGTACGGGCCCTCGAACGCGCCCGACCCGAACTCCATCCGGCCCCTGCCCTCCGGCAGCGATCCGTTCCACTCAGCGTGTGCGTTGCGTGTCGGCATGCGATCCCCCCGCCTCGGTTTCTACTACCCGGGTGATCCTGCTCGCGGGTGGCGGCGATGAAACGGGTATGCCCGCCAACCCGGCGCAGACGCCCACCCTCAAGGCCGGCCCGTAGCGAGCGCGAGCGTCGCCACGAGCGCCTCGGGCTCGGTGGTGATCTGGCGCCAGGTGACTCTGAGTACGCGATGGTTCCTGACGCTGAGGTCTGCGTCCCGGCGGCGGTCGCGGTCGAGCGAACCGCGCGTCGAGTGGAACGCGTGGCCGTCGACTTCGACGATCAGGCGCTGGTCGCGCCACAGGAACTCGACCTCGTAGCCGTGGACCCTCGCGTTGGTCTCGGGTTCGGGCAGGCGCGCGGCTCTGATCAGCTCGAGGAATCTGCGCTCCGCCACCTTGCGACTGACACCGACGGCCGCGAGGCGGCGAACCGCCACCGCCCCGTGCTGCCCGCGGGCGCGCGCCAAGATCAGCCGATCGGGGCCACTACTTCCCACTCGATCCTCCTCATCCGAGCCACCCTCCCTCACCAGACGCGGTTCACGTACCTCCTCTGCAACCTCGTCACAGAGCCGGCACGAAGCCCTGACGAACCACGGGCCAGCCCTCGCGCTCCCACCGCGGCACGCCGCCCTCGACCACGTGCCAGACCTCGGTTGCGCCGTGGCGCTGCAGCTAGGAGCAGCTGGTTGTGCGCCCGCTCGAACGCGACGGTCGAGGCGACCTTCGTGTGCATCCCGGGCCCGCCGCACTGCGACCCGCCCAGGTGTCCCGGCGACACCTCCGTCGAGCCGGGCAGCGACAGCAGCGAGCCGAACCCCCCGGTACCCCCTCCTCCCGATCGACGGCCAGGTCCGGCCGCGCGAGTGGATGACCGCGCCGGTGGGGACGGCGAGGCGGCTGTGCCCGGACACGTGGTCGGCGTAGGTGTGGGTCTCGAGCACGTGCTCGATCGACACCCGAGGGAGCGCGCGCGGGCGGCAGGCACTCGTCGATGTCGAGCCGCGGGTCGACGACGGCCGCGACCCCCGCGTCGGTCGTCGCCGATGAGATAGGAGGCGCAGCCGAGATCGTCGTGGGTGACTTGACGAAGGATCACGCGTCCTACCCACCACGACCTGGGTAGGTGAGAGGCGCACGATCGGCGGAGGGGAGCCATGAGCCGGGTGTCACAAAGTTGTTACAAAGTCACTTTTCACGCTAGACTCGCCGCGCGGCACCCGAGCGGTCCCAGTCCTCTACTTACTTCTCGTCACCACCGGCCGCCGTCCTCCGGGCGACGGCTGTAGGGTGGCGCGCCTGTCCCATGCGAGACGCTGCCTTCCCACGCCCACACACCGTTCCGTCAAGGACCGCTGAGCAACCCTTGGGGCTCCTGCGCTACCTCGACATCGTGCTCGTCATCGCCGCGCTGCCGCTCGTGGCGTTCGCCGGCCTGCCGCTGCTCGGCTACGCCGTCGGCGCGACCGCCTGGATCTTCCAGCGCGCCGCCGGCGTCGCGCTCGAGCACCAGGCTGCGAAGACCAAGCAGATGCGCAGCCAGGTCCTGCTCAACTTCGGCGGCACGCTCGCCCGCGCGTGGATCGTCGGCGGCGCCATCCTCGCCGTCGGCCTCGCCGGGGAGCGCGAGGACGGCCTCACCGCCGCCGTGCTCGTGTTCGCCGCCTTCACCGTCTACTTCGCGCTGGCCGTGATCCTCCACACCGTCGGCCGGGGGACGAAGTGAGCAAGACCAGGAAGATCCTGCTCGGCGTCGGCGCCGTCTACCTGCTCGCGATCATCGCGACCGTCGTCATCTTCGGCGCGACCCGCCGGGACAACAAGGAGTTCCAGCCGCAGAACGAGTTCAAGCTCGACACCTGGGTCAACCTGCCCGGGCCGCTCGATCTCAACAAGGGCGTGCTCTACGTGGTCCTCGCCGCGCTCCTGACCGTCATCACGATGGTCTACATCGCCAACCGCATGCAGGCGCGCCCCAACCGCGTGCAGACCCTCGTCGAGACGGTCTACGCCTTCGTCCGCGACGACATCGTCGGCGGCAACATGGACGACAAGATGGCGCGCAAGTGGTTCCCGTTCCTCACCACGCTCTTCCTCTTCATCTGGTTCTCGAACCTGATCGGCTACATCCCCCTGCCGACGAACTCGGCCGAGAAGGTCAACGTCGGCTTCGCCCACATCCCCGCGTTCGCGATCTACGCCGCGACGGCCAACATCTCGATCCCGCTCGTGCTCGCGCTCGTCGTGTTCGTCTCCTTCAACGTCGAGGGCATCCGCGCCAAGGGCTTCGTCGGGTACATGAAGAGCCTGATCCCCGAGGGCGTCGACGGCCCGGGCGCGGCCCCGCTGTTCGTGCTCGAGCTCGTCTCGAACTTCATGCGGCTGCTGTCGCTCTCCGTACGACTGTTCGCCAACATCCTCGCCGGCCACCTGATCATCCTGTTCATGTCCGGCGGGCTCGCCGTGTTGCTCGGCCTCGAGGTCCTCGGCGTGTTCACGCTCCCGGCCGGCGTGATCCTCTTCCTCTTCGAGCTGGGACTGGTGGCGACCCTGCAGGCGTTCATCTTCGCCGTTCTCAGCGCGATCTACATCGGCGGCGCGGTCGCCGAACACCACTAGTCCAAGGAGACCCACCGTGCTGTCAGCTCTTCTCACCGTGTTCGCGTCCGCCACTGACGGCTCCGACGCGGGCAAGGCCATCGCCCTGGGCGTGGGCGGCGGCCTGGGCGCCGTCGGCGCCGGCGTCGGCATCGGCATCATCTTCGGCAAGGTGATCGAGTCGGTCACCCGCCAGCCGGAGATGCGCGACGAGATCACCGGCATCCAGTGGCTCGGCTTCGCGCTCACCGAGGCGTGCTTCTTCTACGGCCTGGTGGCGGGTCTCATCGCCTTCTTCCTCTAATGCCCGGGGTCCTCGCGGCCAGCAGCGGCGGGGGGTCCTTCCTCGTCTCGCCCGACGTCGGGCTGATGATCTGGACCCTCGTCGTCTTCGTGATCTCGATGTACGTCCTCAACAAGCTCGCGTTCCCGCGCATCGCCGCGGCGCTGGACAAGCGCCAGCAGGCGATCGAGGACGCGATCGACACCGCCGAGCGCACCCGCACCGAGGCGCAGCGGCTGCTCGAGGAGTACCGCGAGCGGCTCAGCGACGCGCGCGGACAGGCGGACGAGATCGTCGCGCGGGCGCGCAAGACCGCCGAGAACAATGAGGCGGAGTCGGTCGCGGAGGCCAGGCGCAAGCGCGAGGAGATGATGGCCCAGACGCGGCGCGACATCCAGCAGGAGACCCGCCGCGCGATCCAGGAGATCCGCGCCGAGGTCGCCGACCTCACCGTGCTGGCGACCGAGAAGGTCACGCGCAAGACGCTGACCACCGACGACCAGAAGCGGCTCGTCGAAGAGGCGCTGTCCGAGCTGGACTTCGCCGCCCTGTCCGGTGATCGGAACCAGAACTAGCCCATGGAGGAGATCGCCTCGGTCTACGCGCGCTCCCTCTTCGAGGTTGCCAAGGAGCACGGCAAGCTCGACGAGGTGCGCGATCAGCTGGGCGAGTTCGCCGACACCCTCGACTCCAACCAGGAGATGCAGGTGTTCTTCTTCTCGCCCTACTTCTCCACGCCGGAGAAGGAGGACGGCCTGGACACGGTCGTGACCGGGGCCGAGCCGATCCTGCAGAACTTCTTCAAGCTGCTGATCGAGAAGCACCGCATGCCGGCCGTGTTCCGCATCCGGCGCACGCTCGACGAGCTGTGGCAGCGGGAGAACAAGCTGCTCGCCGTCGAGGTCACCTCGGCGATCGAGCTCGACAAGAAGACCGTGAAGCAGATCGGCGACCGGATCGGCGAGGAGACCGGCCAGAAGATCGAGCTCTCCGAACGCGTCGACCCGGACATCCTCGGCGGCCTCGTCGTGCGGGTCGGCAACTCGATCATCGACTCATCGATTCGCGCGCGTCTCGACTCACTTCGCAAACAAGTCGCAAGGGCCTAAATGCAGATCAAGCCAGACGAGATCACATCCATCCTCAAGAGCCGCATCGAAGGGCTCGACGAGGGCAGCGCCGACCTGACCGAGGTCGGCACCGTCCTGTCGATCGGCGACGGCATCGCGCGCGTCCACGGCCTCGAGAACTGCCAGGCGCTCGAGATGCTCGAGCTGCCGCACGACGTGACCGGCCTCGCGCTCTCGCTCGAGTCCGACAACGTCGGCGCCGTTCTGTTCGGCAGCTGGGAGCACATCGTCGAGGGCGACACGGTCAAGCGCACCGGCCAGCAGCTGGAGATCCCCGTGGGCGAGG
This sequence comes from Solirubrobacteraceae bacterium, assembly GCA_039934455.1. Lineage (GTDB taxonomy): Bacteria > Actinomycetota > Thermoleophilia > Solirubrobacterales > Solirubrobacteraceae > DASQFQ01. Next base: position 215 of record JBDTMF010000156.1, on the reverse strand, counting down.
GCCTGCTCGGCCGCATCGTCGACCCGCTCGGCAACCCGCTCGACGGCAAGGGCGACATCGAGACCGAGGCGAAGCGCCCCGCGGAGTTCAAGGCCCCCGGCGTCGTCCAGCGCCAGCCGGTCAAGGAGCCGCTGCAGACCGGGCTGAAGGCGATCGACGGGATGATCCCGATCGGCCGCGGCCAGCGCGAGCTGATCATCGGCGACCGCCAGACC
>JBDTMF010000155.1:0-10163 GCA_039934455.1 Solirubrobacteraceae bacterium | reverse complement strand
GAGCTCCACCGCGCCGCTGTCGGACGGCGAGGTCCGCGACGTCGCCGAAGAGTTCGCCAACGCCTACAAGGCCGAGGACGGCGCCGCGCTGCGGCGGGTGCTCACTCCCGGCGTGGAGCGCGTGCTCCCGACCGGGGTCGCCCGCGGGCGCTCGCGCGTCGTCGGCGAGTACGAGCGCCAGTTCCGCTCACAGGACACGCGCGGCTACGCGCTCGACAATCTCGAGGCGCACGGCGGCCGGGTCGGCCGCGCGACCGGCAGCTACCGCGTCGATCGCAAGGGCCGCGACGCGATCGCGGGCCGGATCGTGTTCGGCGTGGTGCGCGACCGCGGGCAGCCGCGGATTGCCCTGATCGCCGTGACGCCGGCGGGCTGAGCGCTCAGCAGGCGCGGGCGACCACGACGCGCACGGTGGTGCCGCGCCGCACCTCGCTGCCCGCCGCCGGGACCTGCTCGCACACGCCCAGGCCCTTCGGCACCAGCGGGTCGAGGAACCCGCCGCCGCGCTCGCGCTCGAGCGAGAGCCCGCGGCGCTCGATCCGGCGCTCGGCGTCGTCGACGCCCGCGCCGACGAGGTCCGGGACCGTCACCCGCTGCTCGCGCGTCACGCGGAAGGCGGTCAGCGCCGCCGAGCGGTTGCGGGCCGTGGCGGCGACGTCGATCACGTTCGCGCCGGGCTCGAGCGCGACCTGGGAGCTGAAGCGGCCGCCGCTCACCTGCGCCTGCCTGCCCTGCACCTGGACGCGCGCGGTACTCGGGCTGACGCTCCCGCTGACCTGCACGGTGCTGCCGAGGACGAGCGCGGTGTCCGACGGGCTCGAGACCCGCAGCTGGACCGGGGGCTTCGGCTTCGGCGCCGTGCGGTTCTCGCCGCCACATCCTGCGAGGACGAGAACTGCGCCGATGAGGGCTCCGAGCCGAACCACGGTGCCGCCAGGCTATCGGCCGCCCAGGCCGGTCGCCGCTAGTTGAGCGCGACGGCCGGCGCGTCGAGGAGGCCGGCGAGCTTGCCGAGCGCGAGGCGCATGCGGCCCTTGACGGTGCCGAGCGGGATCTGCAGCCGGGCGGCGATCTCGCTGTGGGTGAGCCCGCTGAAGTACCCGAGCTCGAGCACGATCCGCTGGGCGTCGGGCAGGGTTCTCAGCGCGACCCCGATGGCGCGCGCCTCGAGCCGCCGTAGCGCCTCTTCGTCGGTCCGGTCGGGCGCCTCCTGCTCGTGCCGGCCGTCGATCTCCTCGTGCAGGTGGCCGCGGCCGCGACGGAGCGCATCGATCGCCCGGTTGCGGGTGATCGTCAGCAGCCACGCGACGGCCGTGCTGCGCTCGGGCGCGTAGCGGTGACGGCTGCGCCAGAGCGCCACGAAGGCCTCCTGCGCCACGTCCTCGGCGGCGCTGCGCTCGCGCAGCATCCGGTAGGCGAGCCCGTAGACGGACCCGGCGTGCCGGTCGTACAGCAGGCCGAACGCCGCCACGTCGTTCGCCATGAGCCGCCGCATGAGTCCGGCGTCGTCGCTCCTCGCGGCGGGGGCGGGGAGGGTCTGCGGCCCCTCGCCGAGGGCGAGTGCGGGCGTTTCAAGCAAGGGGCTCTCGATTCTGCGGATTGATACGGCTGCAGCTTTCAGGTCCCCTTGATAGCGAATCCGCAATCGTCGCGGAGGAGTTCTGGCGCGTTCGACCGGTATTGGGAACATCTTGATCCCTGATCCGACACCGGATAGGCTCCGGATCATGCCGATGCGCGCGACGACCGTCCGCTTCGCCGACGACCTCTGGGACCTGCTCGAGGCGGAGGCCGGTTCGCAGGGGATCAGCGCCGCGCAGTTCGTCAGGGACGCCGCCATGCTCCGCCTGGGCGCGCTGAGCGCGCAGCGGGGCGACGCGCGAGCGAGCCTCACGCTCGCTGACCTGGCCGCCGGCGCGGTCGCGCGGCGCGAGGTCCCGGCGCGGGGTGACGCCTCACCCGCCGTCGTACGGGACCCGACGCGGCTCGAGGCATTGCGCAGCGCCCGCATTCTCGACACCCACGCCGAGGAGGGCTACGACCGGCTCACGCGACTCGCGATGAACCTGCTCAACGCGCCCGTCGCGCAGGTCTCGCTGGTCGACGAGGACCGGCAGTTCTTCAAGAGCGCATACGGCCTGGACGAGCCGTGGGCCTCCGCACGCGAGACACCGCTGTCGCACTCGATCTGCCAGCACGCCGTCGACGCGCGCGTGCCGCTCGTGATCGAGGACGCGCGCAACCATCCCCTCGTGCGCGACAACCTGGCGATCAGCGAGCTCAATGTCGTCGCCTACGCCGGCATCCCGCTCATCACCGCCGCGGGCGACGCCCTGGGCACGCTGTGCGTGATCGACCACAAGCCGCGAGCGTGGACGAGGGAGCAGATCGAGACGCTCGAGACCCTCGCCGCCGCGGTGCTCGCCCAGATCGAGCTCCGCGCCGCCGGGGTCTCGAGCGACCAGGGGTCTCAGGCGCCCTCGTAGGCCGGCTCGGGCCGCCGGCAGGGGGCGGGCTTCGGCTCGGCCGCCGCGCGCTCCGGCTGGAGCACGGTCAGCGCGATCGCGAGCGCGGCCAGGATCAACCCGGCGCCGATCAGGTAGGCCAGGTGGTAGCCGCCGTTGAGCGCGGCCGCGGTCGAGTCGCCCCCGGCCAGCAGGTCCTCGCTCCGCGTCGAGGAGAGCGTCGCCAGCACGGCCAGGCCGAGCGCGCCGCCGACCTGCAGCGTCGTGTTGACGAGGCCGGAGGCGAGACCGGCGTCGCTCGGCGTGGCGCCGGACATCGAGAGCGTCATCAGGGCGGGGAACGAGAGCCCGCCGCCCGCGCCCAGCAGGATCATCACCGGCAGGACGTGCTCGGCGTAGCTGCCGTCGACGGGCGCGCGGGTGAGCAGGACCAGGCCTGCGACGCCGGACATGAGGCCGGGCACCAGCGTCGACCGGGCGCCGATGCGCATGACCAGCCGCTCCGCGTAGCGCAGCGACAGGGTGCCCATCACGAGCGTCGAGGGCAGGAACGCGAGGCCGGTCTGGAGCGCGTCGTAGCCGAGCACGCGCTGCATGTAGAGGGCGCCCATGAAAAACATCCCGAACATGCCGGCCACGAACAGCGCCTGGATCGCGTTGGCGCCCGAGACGTTGCGCGAGCGGAAGATCCGCAGCGGGATGAGCGGCTCGCGCGCGGTCGACTCGCGCACCAGGAAGGCGACGAGCAGCGCCAGCGCGACCGCTCCAAACCCGAGGGTGCGCCCCGAGACCCAGCCGTCGTCGGCGGCCGGCTTGACGATCGTGTAGACGCTCAGCATGAGCGCGCCGGTGATCAGGATCGCGCCGAGGAAGTCGGCGCCGCGCCCGAGGCCGGTGCCCCGGTCGTTCTCGAGCAGGCGCACCGCGAGCACCGCCGTGGCGATCCCGATCGGGATGTTCACGAAGAAGATCCAGTGCCAGCTGATCGACTGGGTCAGGACCCCGCCGACCAGCAGGCCGATCGAGGCGCCGGCGGAGGCGACGAAGCCGAAGACGCCGATCGCCTTCATCTGCTCGCGCGGCTCCGGGAACATCGTGACGATCATGCCCAGGACCACGGCCGACGCCATCGCGCCGCCGACGCCCTGGACGAAGCGGGCCGCGATCAGCATCTCCTGGCTCTGGGCGATGCCGCAGGCGAAGGAGGCGGTGGTGAACACGGCCAGGCCGGTCAGGAAGATCCCGCGGCGCGAGATCAGGTCGCCGAGCCGGCCGGACAGCAGCAGCAGACCGCCGAACGCGATCAGGTAGGCGTTGACGACCCACGCGAGGCCGGACTGGGAGAAGCCGAGGTCCTCCTGGATCGTCGGAAGAGCGACGTTCACGACGGTCCCGTCGAGGACGATCATCAGCATCCCCGCGCAGAGCACGTACAGCGCGATCCAGCGGGAGCGGTCGGTGTCTTGGGCAGGCATCTCGGGGTCTCCTTGGGTCGTCATGTGCCAGTAGAGACCGCGAGGCCGCGCAGAACTCATCGGTGGCCGCGTACCGGACGCTCGGCTCGGTCCATGACGCGGAGGACGCGCTCCAGGAGGCCAGCCTGCGCGCCTGGCGCGGCCTCGGGCGCTTCGAGGGCCGCAGCTCGCTTGCGGCTCCTGGCTCTACACGATCGCGACGAACATCTGCCTGAACCACATCGGGTGACGCTCGAGGGCGATCGGATCAACGCGATCACCTCCTTCATCTCGCGCTCCGCGCTCGGCCGCGATCCGGAGTACTACGCGCGCTTCCCCGACCAGCCGCGCGACCTCGAGAGCGCCTCGGCGTTCGAGCACTTCGGCCTGCCGGAGCGCCTCGACTGAGGCGCCGATGAGTTCCCCGCCCGCGCCAGGTCTGAGTGGGAGAACCACACCCTCGAGAGGAGCCAGGACATGTTCGACAACGCAACAAGCTTCCACGGCCTCGGCGTCGACGACCTGCAGAAGGCGCGCGAGTTCTACGGCGAGACGCTCGGCCTGAAGGTGGATGTCGTCGACGAGAAATACGGCCTGCTGACGTTGCACCGGCCGGGCGGCGAGACCACGCTGCTCTATCTCAGCCCCGACCTCCAGGTCGGCAACTACACGGTGCTGAACTTCTCGGTCGACGACATCGACGCGGCCGTGGACACGTTGACCGCGCGCGGCGTGGAGTTCCTCCGCTACGAGGGCGCGCCCCAGGACGAGAAGGGGATCGCACGCGGCATGGGGCCGGACATCGCCTGGTTCAAGGACCCGGCCGGCCACACGCTGTCCGTGCTGAAGGAGTCCTGATGCGGCGCTACGGCTTGACGGCCATGAAGAACATCGCGATCACGATCAGGACGAGCGTCACGTACGTCCAGGTCCGCAACTTCGCGAGTGCCGCGGCGTAGCCCGGCTCGTCACCCGCCTCCGCGGTCGCCGCGAGGCCCTCCTCGCCGCGGCGCAGCAGGGTGGCGCCGAGCCCGGCGATGACGAACAGGAGCGCGAACGGGACGGTGACCCAGACCTCCGACCACAGGTCGCGGTCGGTCGCGAGGTAGATGCCCGCGAGCAGGATCACGCCGATCGTCGGCCCCGTGACGCGCTTGCTGAACGCGATCTGGGCGTGGTGGAACGTCGCGCGCTGGCCGATCGCCGCCTTCGCGACGACCGCGAGGAACACCGGGTAGGCGAACAGCGCGCCGAAGGCGATCACCACCGCGGTGATGTGGACCCACAGCACCACGTCGTAGAGGCGGACGGCGAACACGGGCGGAAACCTAACGGCCGCGGCGTACGAGCACGGTGAAGTCCTGCAGCGGCGGCCCGTAGCGCAGCGCCACCAGCGCGCCCGGCAGCGCGCGGGAGCACCAGCGCGCCCAGGCCTCCGGCTCGCCGGCGTACATCACCGGCTGGAACTTCTCGGTGCCGCGCGTGAACAGGTTGAAGCCGAGCCCGCGGCGCGAGCGCGCCCACAGCCCCTCCAGCACGCCGTGGACGTGCGCCTCCCAGTCGGCGTCGTCGATCGGCCCGCGCATCGAGAACGCGCCCGAGGCCATCACGTAGTCGACCTCCTCGTCCACGGCGGTCCCAACCTCGAAGCGTGCCCGCCGGTCGGCGTGCACCCCGCGCGCCGCCTTCACCATGGCCGGGACGAGGTCGTAGCCGATGTAGCCGCCGAGCGGCGGGGGCTCGGCGCGCGCCGCGAGGTGGGTGAAGAGCGCGCCGGTGCCGCAGCCGAAGTCGGCGACCGTCACCGGCTCTTCGCCCTCCATCACCTGGGCGAGCAGGTCGAAGCGCAGCGCCTGCATGGCCGGATCGACCCAGCCCACCGCCCGCGAAGACTCCGCGCCGTGCTGGGCGAGCCAGCCCTCGTAGCGCTCTCGCATGGCGGCGAACGCGGCGTCGAGCTCCATGTTTCCCACGCTAGCGAGGACCGGGGTCGCGACCCCAGGAGACTCCAAGGAAGCTCTCACCGCCGGATCACGACGCAGCCCTAGCTTCGTCGCATGTCCACTCCACCTCCCGACCGAGCGGCGCTCGCGCGCGGCGCTCGTGGTCCGGCTCAGTCGACCGCAGGCTGCGCCGCGTGCGGCGTGAGCCGCGCGGAGCGCAGGTCGATGCCCGTCAGGAGCCGCGCGGTGCCGAGCGCCCCGACGGCGATGAGCACGCCGCCGAGGTCGTCGAGCACGTAATGCCACCCGAGGTAGACGGTGGCGAGCGTGGTGAGCGCGAGCCAGATCCAGAGCCCGGTCTTCAGCCGCCGCCCGAGTCCCAGCAGGTGAGCGGCCAGCACGGCGGTCAGGCTCATCGAGATGTGCAGCGAGGCGAACGCCGCGATGCTCTGCGGCGTCGCGGTCGTCGGGTGCAGGAGGAACTCCACGCGCTGGTCGAGCAGCATGTCCTGCAGCCGGGTGACCTCGGAGTGCGGGAGGTGGGCGAACGCCTGCGGCTCGTAGTAGACCGGCCCCAGCGACGGGATCAGGAAGTAGCTCGCGGCGCCCAGGACCCAGTTGACCGACAGCGCGGTCGCGTAGAAGAGGCCTGCGCGGACGTCGCGCGAGAAGACGAGCGCGACGGCGAGCGACAGCGGCAGGAAGACGATGAACGCCGCGTAGCCCGTCGAGAGGATGTGCGTCGGGATCCCGACGCCGAGCAGGTTGTGCAGGAGATCCGCCGGATCGTGGCCGGCGAACAGGCTGCGGTCGAGGTCGGCGAGCTCGCGGTCGAAGATGTCGTCGGGCCGCAGCAGCGGGACGATCGCCTTCAGGTTGCGGTAGGCCATGTAGCTGACGTAGAAGCTGACCAGCGCGGTGCCCGCGGCGATCGCCCGCGCGGGGGTCCAGCGCTCGCGCCGGACGGCGGCGAACGCGGCGCGCGACGGCACCCGCGCCCCCGTCCGACGGGCGGCGCGCACGGCGATGTCGAGCCCGACGAGCACGACGACGGCGAAGCCGACCAGCACGAGGTAGAGCGCGGCGACGTGGTCCGGGTCGCGCAGCCGCACGCCCGCCGCGCCGGTCGCGACCAGCCCCACGACGACCAGGAAGCCGGCGACGATCGGCCCGGCCAGCACGCTGCGCCACCGCGGCGCGGGCACGGCGCCCGCGCGCGCCTCTGGGCGGTGCCGGGTCTCGCGACCGGGCTGGAGGAGGGTCCGTGACGCCATCAGACCGCTGCCGGGGCCGGCGCGGGCACCCGCTGCCGAGCGATTCGCAGGTCGATCCCGACGATCGCCCGGGCCAGGGCCAGCGCCGTCACGGCGATGACCACGCCGGCGAGGTCATCGAGTACGTAATGCCAGCCGAAGTAGATGGTGGCGACGACGGTGAGCGCGAACAGGACCCACACGCCGATCTTGACGTACCGGCTGAGCCCGAGCAGGTGCGACGCCAGCACCGCGGTGAAGAAGATCGAGCAGTGCAGCGAGGCGAAGGCGCCGATGCTCTGCGCGGCGCCCGTGGCGGACGGATCGCGCAGGAACCCCATCCGCTGCTGGAACAGCACGTGCTGCAGGCCGCTCACGCCGGTGGCCGGCAGCTGGGCGAACTGGGTCGCGTCGGCGTAGACCGGCCCGAGCGAGGGCAGCAGGAAGTAGCTCCCGGCGGCCAGCAGCCAGTTGATCGCCAGCGCGGTGGTGAGGAAGAGGCCCGAGCGAAGGTCGGGCAGGGCGACGAGCGCGAACGCCACCGCGACCGGGATGAAGAGGAAGAAGGCCTCGTAGACGTTCGACAGCACGTGCGCCGAGATCCCGGTGCCGAACAGGCTCTGCAGCACCCCGGCGGGCTCGCTCCCCGCGAACAGGCTCCGATCGATCTCCGCCAGGCGGTAGTCGAACAGCTCGTTGGGGCGCAGCAGGGGCACGACGCTCTTGAGATTGCGATAGGCGAGATAGGTGACGTAGAAGCTCACCAGCGCACTCGCGACCGTCAGCGCCCGCGCGGCGGTCCAGCGCTTGCGTCCACCGCGGAAGACGATGTCGAGCGCTACCAACACCGCCACCAGCATCGCGGCCGACTCGAGGCGCGCCAGGGTGACACCGTGCGGATCGCGCAGCGGCACGCCGGCCGCGGCGGTCGCGATCAGCGCGGCGACGAGCGTGACGGCGGCGACGGCCGGTCCGGCCACCACGAAGCGCCACGGCAGGTGCGCGCGAAGGGCGTGCGGGTCGGCGGTCATGCCGCGTTCATACGATGCGATCACCTGAAGGGAGCCTTGCCTGGATCTGGGGTCGACACGATGCGCGGGCACAGCACGGTAGCCACCTACGTTCTACCGTGGCGCAACTCGTGAGAGTCATGACCCGCAATCTGTTCCTCGGCGCGGACCTCACGCCTGCGTATCTGGCGCTCGCGGCGGGCAGCCTGGCGACGCTCCCGGCGGTCGTGGCGGGCATCTTCAACCCGGGCGAGCCGCCGGGTGTGGTCCAGCGCACGGACTTCGCCACGCGCGCCGCGGCCCTCGCCGACGAGGTCGCGGCGACCGAGCCGGACCTGATCGGGCTCCAGGAGGCGGCGCAATGGCGCACCGACGACACCGTCGCGGCGGACCACCTCGAGCTGCTGGAGGCCGAGCTGGCGCGCCGTGGGCTGCGTTACCGGCGCGTCGCCGCGGCGGTCAACGGCGACGTCGCGCTGCCGAGCGCCGCCGGTTTCAACGTCGGGCTGAGCGATCGCGAGGCGATCCTGGTTCGCGACGACGGCGAGGTGAGCACAGGCAACGTCCAGACCGCCGCCTTCGCCAACACGCTCCCGATCGAGACCCCGCACGGGACGTTCGCGCTCGCCCGCGGCTGGATGTCGGTCGACGCGACCGTGCGCGGCGCGCCGGTGCGCCTCATCAGCACCCACCTCGAGGTCGCGGCCGTGCCCGCCGCGGCCGCCGCCCAGCTCGCGCAGGCCGGCGAGCTGCTCGCTGGGCCGGCGGACACGAGCCTGCCCGTGGTCATGCTCGGCGACTTCAACTCGCTGCCCGAGGGCCGGACCTACGCGGCGCTGCGGGCGGCCGGCTTCGACGACGCCTGGACGCGCGCGAACCCCGACGATCCGGCGGGCTTCACCTGCTGCCACCGCGAGCGGCTCGACGATCCGGCGGACGCGCTGCGCGCCCGCATCGACCTGATCCTCACGCGCGGGAAGATCGCCGCCACGGAGGCGTTCCTGGTCGGTCACACCCCCACGGATCTGCGCTCCGGGCTGTGGCCGTCCGACCATGCGGGCGTCGTGGCCACGCTCAGGCCGGTCTGATCTCTACCCTCGTGCAAGATGCGGATCGCCCTCGTCAGCCCCTACTCGTGGAGTCACCCCGGTGGCGTCACCCGCCACATCGAGGCGCTGGCGGCCGAGCTGACCGCCGCGGGCCACGAGCCACGGGTGATCGCCCCCTTCGACGGTGAACCGGGGAGCGGCCCCGAGTTCCTGGTCTCCCTCGGCCCGACGCTGGGCTGGTCATTCAACGGCGCGGTCTCGAACATCGCCAACACGCCGCTGGCGGCCGCGACGCTGCGGCGGGAGCTGCGCAGCGGCGGCTACGACGTCGTCCACCTGCACGAGCCGGTCGCGCCCCTGACCGGCTGGATGACGCCCGCGCTCGCCGTCGCGCCGATCGTCGCCACGTACCACACCTATTCGCACCACCTGCTCCCGCACGCGGTGGCGTGGCTGTGGGGCGCGAGCCGCAACATGAACCGCGTGCGCGTGAGGATCGCGGTCTCCGAGGCTGCCGAGTGGACCGGGCGGCGCTTCTTCGGCGGCGAGTACCGGATCGTGCCCAACGGCGTGACGCTGCCCGCCGGCGGCGCGCCCGCCCCGCGGCGCTGCGCGCCTGGCGAACCGCTGGAGATCGCGTTCGTCGGCCAGGCGGTCGAGCGCAAGGGCCTGCCGGTGCTGCTGCGCGCGTTCGAGGCGCTGCGCGAGCACGCTCCCGCGCGGCTGACGGTGATCGGCGCCGGCGCCGACGCGCTGTCCCCGCTGCTGGCCGACCCGAGCGGCGTGACCGCGCTCGGGCGCGTCGGCGACGAGGAGAAGCGCGCCGCGCTCGCCCGTGCGCACGTGCTGTGCGCGCCGTCGCTCGGCGGCGAGTCGTTCGGGATGGTGCTGACCGAGGCCTTCGCGGCCGGGACGCCGGTCGTGGCGTCGGACATCGCCGGCGATCGCGGGGTCGTCGAGGACGGCGCCGACGGCGTGCTGGTGCCGCC
>JBDTMF010000154.1:0-10300 GCA_039934455.1 Solirubrobacteraceae bacterium | reverse complement strand
CGCACGGCCGAGTCGGTCTTGTTGACGTGCTGGCCGCCGGCGCCCGAGGCGCGGTAGGTGTCGATCTGGAGGTCCTCGTCGTCGATCTCGAGCTCGCCCGCCTCCTCGACGACCGGCGCGACCTCGACGCCCGCGAACGACGTCTGGCGCCGGTGCGCAGCGTCGAACGGGGACAGCCGCACGAGCCGGTGCACCCCCTTCTCGGCCGCGTAGAGGCCGTAGGCGTTCTCGCCCTTGGCGCGGAAGGTGGCGGACTTGATCCCGGCCTCCTCCCCCGGGCTCGCCTCGAGCAGCTCGACGGAGAAGCCACGCCGCTCGGCCCAGCGCATGAGCATGCGCAGCACCATCTCGGCCCAGTCCTGGGCGTCGGTGCCGCCTGCGCCCGCGTTGACGGTCACCAGCGCGTCACCCTGGTCGTAGGGGCCGGAGAACAGCCGCTCCTCCTCGAGCGCCGCGAGCCGCTGCTCGACGGATCCGATCGCCTGCTCGACCTCGGCGGCGAGGTCGGGGTCCTCCTCCGCCATCTCGGCGAGCCCCTCGAGATCGTCGACGTCACTCGCCAGACCCTCGTAGGTCGTGAGGCGGCGTGTCTGGCGCGCGTGCTCGGAACCGACGCGCCCAGCGGCCTCCGGGTCATCCCAGAAGCCCGGCTCGCCCATCCGGCGCTCGAGTTCCGCGATCTGGTCCTTCAGCCCTGCTGGGTCAAAGGTAGTCCGAGAGCAGGGACAACTGCTCGCGGATCGCGGCGAGGCGCTGGGGCGTGGGCTGTGAGGTGGCGGCGCCGGCCATGCGGTGAGGCTAGCGCCTCGCCGTGGGTTGACCGATCACGATCACCTGAGTTTGCGTCGGGGCGATGTTCGAACGGCAGACCGCCCGTCACCTGAGACTTGCCGTCGGCGGCCGTGCGCTGCGAGACTGGGACATCGGCGCGACCCTCGAGCACATCGCTGCGCCCCCGAAGTGCGCGGATAGCGAGCTGCGGCCGGTTCGCCCGGCCGCGCCCGGGCTCTCGGTGGCGGGGATCCTCGCCCTCCAGCGCAGCGTCGGCAACCGCGGCGTGGCGCAACTGCTCGGACGGGCCGGCGTCCAGCGGCTAGTCCCCAGCGCCGGGCCGATCGCGCCGGCGCTGGAGCCCGGCGGGGACACCGCGAGCCACGCCGAGGAGGCGGCCGGAATCGCCGCGGCGGCGCGCCGGCGCGCCGACGCGCGCCGGCTGCTGCCGGAGGAGCTCCAGGAGGTGGCCGAGCTGGCGCTGCTCACCCGCCCCCAGGGGCCTGGGCTCGTCCTGGGCCGGGGCACCCGCAAGCTCCTTGACGCCGTCGACCGTCTCGGCTCCAACCGCGCCGGCGCCCCGTCCGACTACAGGCGCGACCCGGTGAGCGACGGCGGGCTCCCGAGCTTCGTGCTCGGGGACCCCGCCGACCCGGACGGCCGCATCACGGTCACGGCCGCGGGGCTGCTCGAGGTGACGAAGACCAAGCGCGTCCCGCAGAAGGCGAAGAAGGGGCAGACCCCGCCGCCGCCCAAGGTGACCCGCGACACCGTCCTGCGCGACCTGCAGGGCGCCAAGGTCAAGCTCGCCGAGGGCGCGGTCGCCGCCGACGTCTTCCTCGCGCAGGCGCAGGCGGAGGTCGAGTCCGAGGCCCAGGAGACCGCGCTGGGTGCCCTGCGCGGCTCGGACACGCCGGTGCAGGGCGGCGCGGCGGACGCAACGGTCGGGGAGCTGGTCAGTGAGGCCGCCTCCGGCGTCTACACCCAGCGCTCCACGACCGGCAGGGGCAAGGACGTGCGGCAGTCGGAACTGGCCAAGAAGGTGATGACGGCCTTCGACGAGCTACGCGCCGAGTTCGAGGCGTTCAAGCCCCCGATCGCCGTCGGGCTCGCCACCCCCTACCCCAACCACGAGACGCTCGCCCGCGCGTTCGCGGCGAAGCTGCAGCCGACGCTCTTCATGACCGCCGCGGCCGCGCAGGCCGAGCTTGACCAGGCGACCGCCGCCCTGGCGACCGCCGACGCGGCGGCGGCGGCCGCGAAGGCCGAGCTCGCCGCGCTGAAGGCGACCAAGGGCGTGCCGAGCGCCGAGCGAACCGCCCATGCGGCGGCGATCACCGCCGCCCAGGAGCGCAAGACCGCCGCCGACAAGGTCGTCACCGCGGCCAAGCGCGCGGTCCGCGACCGCGGCGGCGCGAAGGACGCCCTGGTCGCCGAGCGCGACAAGTTCGCGACGACGATCGCCTGGATCCTCGATCCGAGCAAGACGACGACGGAACGCGCCGCCGGCACCGTGGGCAGCCTCTGCAACGTCCTGTCCTTCTTCCTCTACGGCAAGGCCGTCGGCGTGGTGCCGGCCGGCACCGACTTCAAGGATTACTACCTGACCGAGGTGAAGGCGGGCCGCATCCGCTACTACAAGGGCAATTCGGCCTCGGGCGTCTTCTGGGGCGAGGGCAGCACGAAGTGGGGGGCGGACCGCAACCTGATCCGGCTCGAGGACCCCGATCTCGCGGCGTGGAAGCCGGGTGACCCGAAGGTGGTCGCCGACGCGATCGGCCACCCGTCGCGTCAGGCCGAGCTCCGCGCCTTCCTGGCCAGCGGCGCCAACGTCGCGATCACGCACCAGGACCTCGACAACACGCCGCCGGTCGCCGCGCACCACTTCATGCTGATCGTCAAGGACGACGACGGCGTGTGGCGCAACGTTGACCACACGAGCAGCTCGTTCCGGCGCCGCGGCGCGATCACGGACTTCAACCGCGTGTTCCGGATCGACGTCGACGCCGGGCTGATCGCGAAGGCGCGCGCCGCTCAGTGAGGCCGCTCGGGGCCTACGCCCCGTGGCACTTCTTGAACTTCTTGCCCGACCCGCACCAGCACGGGTCGTTGCGGCCGATCTGCTCGTTCTCGTCGACGCGGCGCTGCTGGACGACGGCGGGCGCGATGTCGTCCTCGCCTTCGTAGGCGTCGCCGTAGGCGTTCGGCTGGTCGTCGGGCGTGCCGCCGGAGTAGGAGAACGACGCGCCGCCGGTCGAGCTGCCGGCGGCGGGCGCCAGCGACTCGCCCTGCCCGTTCTCGCCTTCCACCTCGACCTCGACGTTGTAGATCATGCGCGCGAAGTCCGCCCAGATCGTGTTCATCAGGTCCTGGAAGAGCGAGAAGCCCTCGTTCTTGTAGGCCACGAGCGGGTCGATCTGGGCGAACCCGCGAAGGTGGATGCCCTCGCGCAGGTAGTCCATGTCGTAGAGGTGCTCGCGCCAGCGCTGGTCGATCGTCTGCATGATCAGGTAGCGCTCGAGCGCGCGCATGAGCTCCTCGCCGAGCTCCGTCTCGCGCTCCTCGTAGAGCTTGGCGGCGTCCTCGGTCAGCAGCCGCTTGAGCTCGTCGCGGTCGATCGACTCCTGGTCGAGCTCGTCGTGCCCGAAGTCGACCTGGAAGACCTGGTCGAGCTGGACCCACAGGCCCTCGAGGTCCCACTCCTCGATGTAGTCGCCGGGCGTGTACTCGTCGACCAGGCGCTCGATGACCTCGGCGATCTGCTCGCGCGCGACCGCGCCCATGTCGCGGCCCTCGAGCACCTCGTCGCGGTACTTGTAGACGATCTCGCGCTGCTGGTTCATCACGTCGTCGTACTCGAGGACGCGCTTGCGGATCAGGTAGTTCTGCTCTTCGACCTTGCGCTGGGCGTTCTCGATCTGCTTCGAGAGCATCTTCGCCTCGATCGGCTCCTCCTCGCCCGACTCGTCCACCGGCCCGAGGCGGTCGAGGATGCGGTAGATGCGGTCGCCGGCGAACAGGCGAACGAGGTCGTCTTCGGCGGAGAGGAAGAAGCGCGACTCGCCCGGGTCGCCCTGGCGGCCGGCGCGGCCGCGCAGCTGGTTGTCGATCCGGCGCGACTCGTGGCGCTCGGTGCCGACGATGAACAGGCCGCCGGCCTCGAGGACCTTCTCGCGGTCGGCCTCGATGCGGCAGTCGATCGTCGGGAGCAGGTCGGCGAAGCGCTCGTCGTAGTCGGGATCGCCCGGCTTGAGGCCGAGCTTGGCCAGCTCGAGCTTGGTCTGGTGCTCGGCGTTGCCGCCGAGCTTGATGTCGACGCCGCGGCCGGCCATGTTGGTGGCGATCGTGACCGCCCCGGGTCGGCCCGCCTCGGCGATCGTCTCGCCCTCGCGCTCGGCGTACTCGGGCTTGGCGTTGAGGACCGTGTGCGGGATCCCCTTCTTGGAGAGCTGCTCGCCGAGCAGCTCGGAGACCTCGACCGAGATCGTGCCGACGAGCACCGGCTGGGCGGCCTCGTGGCGCGCCTCGAGCTCGCGGACCACCGCGCGCCACTTGCCGTCCTTGGTCTTGAAGACCTGGTCGTTCTCGTCCTTGCGGACCATCGGGCGGTTCGTGGGCACCTGGACGACCGGCAGCTTGTAGATCTTCATGAACTCGGTGGCCTCGGTGAGGGCGGTGCCGGTCATGCCCGCGAGCTTGTCGTACATGCGGAAGTAGTTCTGCAGCGTGATCGTGGCGAGCGTCTGGTTCTCCTCCTGGACGCGCACCCCCTCCTTCGCCTCGACCGCCTGGTGCAGGCCCTCCGACCAGCGGCGGCCGTCGAGGATGCGGCCGGTGAACTCGTCGATGATCTTGACCTCGCCGTCCACGACGGCGTAGTCGACGTCGCGCTTGTAGAGCGACTCGGCGCGCAGCGCCTGGATCAGGTGGTTGACGAGCGGGCCGTTCTCGGCGCGGTAGAGGTGGTCGATGCCGAGGAACTTCTCGGCCTTCGCCACGCCGCGCTCGGTCACCGAGACGGTCTTGTGCTTCTCCTCGAACTCGTAGTCGTACTCCGCGACGAAGCCCTTCTTCGCCTTCGGGTCCATGCCGTCGGGCTTCTTGCCCGGCGTCAGCTTCGGGGCGAGCTTGGCGAAGCGGCCATAGAGGTCGGCCGCCTGCTCGGGAGCGCCGGAGATGATCAGCGGCGTCCGCGCCTCGTCGATGAGGATGTTGTCCACCTCGTCGACGATCGCGAAGTGGTGGGAGGAGAACGGCTTGCCCTCCTCCGTGTAGCGCCCGCCGTGCTGGACCTTCTCGTCCAGCGTGGTCGCCATGTTGTCGCGCAGGTAGTCGAAGCCGAACTCGGAGTTGGTGCCGTAGGTGATGTCGGCGGCGTAGGCGTCGCGCTTCTCCTCGTAGGGCTGCATGTTCTGCAGGATCCCGACGGAGAGCCCGAGCGCCGTGTAGAGCCGGCCCATCCACTCCGCGTCGCGGCGGGCGAGGTAGTCGTTGACCGTGACGAGGTGGACGCCCTCGCCGGCCAGCGCGTTGAGCGCGATCGCGAGCGTGGCGGTCAGCGTCTTGCCCTCGCCGGTCTTCATCTCGGCGATCGCGCCGCCGTGCAGCACCATGCCGCCGATCATCTGGACGTCGAAGTGGCGCATCCCGAGGACGCGCCGGGAGGTCTCGCGGACGACCGCGAAGGTCTCGGGCAGCAGATCGACCAGGGACTCGCCGTTGCGGGCGCGCTCGCGCAGGTTGTCGGCCTGCCGGCGCAGCTCTTCGTCGTCGAGCAGCTCGAGCTCGGGCTCCCACGAGTTGATGCGCTCAACGCGCTTGGAGTACTGCCGGAACTGCTTGCCCTCGCCCATCCGGAGGGCGCGGTCGAGGATCGTCATGCCTCTCAGTGTAGATGGACCGCCCTGCCGGCCGGAGCCCTCAGACGGCCGGGAGCTGACCTCCGGCGGCCTCGGGCGGGGCGGCCGCGGCGGCCCGCTGCTCCCGCCGCTTGCGGCGCTTGTCGCGGTGGCGCTTGACCTGGCGGCCGAGCTCGTCGGCCACGAGGTTCACCGAGTGGTTGAGGTCGCGCGAGGCGTCCTTGGCGCGCAGCGTGACGCCCTTGAGGTGGAGGGTTGCCTCCGCCACCTGGCACTCCGGGTTGGCCGGATTGCGCTCCTTCGAGATCTCGATCTCCAACACCGCCAGCTCGCTCACCTGCTTGGCGATCTTGTCGAAGCGGCGCGTGACGTGCTCACGCAGCTCGTCGGTGACCGGAAGGTTGCGCCCCTTGACCTCGATCTGCATGGGACTCCTCTCATGCGCCGGATGCCCTTCAGCGGATGCTACATGCCGTTGCTAAAGGGTTCGTGCGTATGTGACGGCGGCCACCGCCTCGGCGCCGCCGGCCTTGAGGACCCGCGCACACGCGTCCAGCGTCGCGCCCGTGGTGTGGACGTCGTCGACCAGCAGCGCGGCCCGTGGCGGCACCGCCACCAGCGCCGCCTCGAAGCGCCCGGGGCTGCGCCGGAGCACCCGGCCGGCGCCGACCTGGCGCCGGCCGCGGTCGACGCGCCGCAGGCACGGCGTGAACGGCATCTCGGTCCGGCCGGCGAGCGCGGCCGCGAGCAGCGCCGCCGCGTCGAACCCGCGCCGCCGGCGGCGGCCGCGGTGGGCGGGGACGGGAACGACCGCGAGCCGCGCGGCGCGCAGGTCGGCGGGCAGGTTGGCGGCGACGTGCGCCGCCATCAGCCCCGCCACCGGCAGCGCGGCGCGGAACTTCAGCGCCGCGACCAGGTCGCGCGCCGCGCCCTCGTACGCCAGCGGCGCCCACGCGCGGTCGAACGCGGCGCCTGCCGCCGGGCAGGCCTCGCGGTGGCGCGGGAGCCCGCAGCGCGGGCAACGGTGCCCGCGCAGCCACGGCAGCCGCCGCAGGCAGCCGGTGCACACGACCGCGCCGCTGTCGCGCAGCGGGCGGCGGCAGATCGCGCAGACCGGCGGCACGAGGATCGAGAGGAGGTGATCGCGCATCGCCCCCTGAGCCTTCCGGAGGGCGTGCGCCGAAACAGCACGCGCGCGTCACAATCTTGTGCGGTGGCCGTCGAGACCTCGTGGACCTTCACCCCGGGCGTGATCGTCGCGCTGACCGGCTACGGCGTCGTCTACGGGCTGCGCTGGCGCCGCGCCCGCGCCGAGGGCGGCCCGCGGGCGGCGAGCGGCTGGCGCGCCGCGGCCTGGGGCGCCGGGCTGCTGTGCCTGTTCCTCGCACTGGTCTCGCCGATCGACGTACTCGGGGAGCAGCTCGCGTCGGCGCATATGGTCCAGCACCTGCTCGTCGCCGACCTCGCGCCGATCCTCCTCACGCTCGGCCTCACGAAGTGGATCCTGCGCCCGGTCACGCGCCGGATCCACCGCATCGAGCGCGCCGCGGGGCCGTTCGGCCACCCCGCGTTCGGCGTCGTCGCCTACGTCGGTGCGATGTGGCTGTGGCACATCCCGACGTTCTACGACGCCGCTCTCCGGCACCCGTACGTCCACGTGGTCGAGCACCTCAGCTTCGCCGGCGCCGGCCTCCTCTACTGGTGGCACCTGCTGTCGCCGATCCGCACGCGCCTGCGCCTGGGCGGGATGGGCCCGGTGCTCTACATGGCCTCGACCAAGCTGCTCGTCGGTCTGCTCGGCATCCTCCTGGCCTTCGCGCCGGACCTGATCTACGACGGCTACGGCACGACCGGCGAGCGCTGGGGCCTGAGCCGGCTCGACGACCTCCACGTGGCCGGCCTGCTGATGGCGCTCGAGCAGTCGCTGGTGATGGGGATCGCGCTCGTCTACCTGTTCACCCGCATGCTCGCCGAATCCGACCGCGAGGACGAGCGGGCCGAGCGCTACGAGGCCGCCTCGCCCTCCTGACGGACAGCGCGCAGGAGGCTGCGGACCCGCTCCGCGTGCGCCTCGGTGAGCGCCCGGCTCGAGCGGTGGTACTCGCGCAGCAGCGCGAGCTCCTCCTCGGAGTAGCGCAGCATCTGCTCGGTGGCGGCCTCGACCAGCGGCCGGTAGAGCTCCTCATTGGCCTCGCGCGCGGCCGGGGTCGTCTCGACGAGCACGCGGCGGCGGTCCGCCGGATCGGAGGCCCGGCGCGCCAGCCCGGACCGTTCCAGGCGGTCGAGCACCGTGGTGACCGCGCCCGTGCTGAGGCCGCTCTCGCGGGCCAGCCGGCCGGCGGTGACGCCGCCCAGCCGCTCGATGATGTCCAGGCAGCGGGCGTCCGTGCGGTTGATGCCGAGGTAATCGGCACTGGCCTGGTCGGCGATGTCGTTGGCGGCGCCGCGCAGCCGCCATTCCTCGAAGAGATCGTCCGTCAGGGCCTGCCGGGTCTCCCGTTCGCCTGCGAATCGGCGCTCCCGATTCGTCAGGTCTTCACTGTGCAAGCGACTCCATCCCGCCGTGACTTGATCAATCAGGAAAACCTACTCGAACCGGGTTCTCCTGCTCGAGGAATTTCTGCCGCCTCAGGTCCAGCTGCGCAGGTAGTCGCGCTGGGCGTCGGCGAGGGCGTCGATCTCGACGCCCAGCGACTCGAGCTTGAGGCGCGCGACCTCGCGGTCGACCGCCTCGGGCACGGGGTGGACGCCGGGGCCGAGCCGGCCGGGATGCAGCACGAGGTGCTCGACGGCGAGCGCCTGGTTGGCGAAGGACATGTCCATGACCGCGGCCGGGTGGCCCTGGCCGGCAGCGAGGTTGACCACGCGCCCGCTGGCGAGCAGGTTGAGGCGGCGGCCGCCGAGGTCGTACTGCTCGACCATCGGCAGCGCCTCGTGGACGCCGCCGGTCGCCGCCTCGCGCAGCGCCGGCAGGTCGATCTCGATGTCGAAGTGCCCCGCGTTGGCGAGCACCGCGCCGTCCTTCATGCGGGCGAAGTGCTCCGTGGTCAGCACGTCGCGGCTGCCGGTGACCGTGACGAACACGTCGCCCCGCTCGGCCGCCCGCAGCGCCGGCATGACCTCGAAGCCCTCCATGCGTGCCTCCAGCGCACGCATCGGATCGATCTCGCACAGGATGACCTGCGCCCCGGCGCCGCGGGCGCGCATGGCGACGCCCTTGCCGGTGAAGCCGTAGCCGAGCACCACGATCGTGCGGCCGGCCAGCAGCAGGTTGGTCGCGCGCAGGATGCCGTCGAGCGTCGACTGGCCGGTGCCGTAGTGGTCGTTGAAGAGCCGCTCGGTGGCGGCCTCGTTGACGGCGAGCACCGGGCAGCCGAGCCGTCCCTCGGCCTCGAGCGCGCGCAGGCGCAGCAGGCCGGTCGTGGTCTCCTCGGTGCCGCCGAGCATGTCCGCGAGCCGCTCGGGATGGCGCTCGTGCATGAGCGCGAGCAGGTCGGCGCCGTCGTCGAGCGTGACCTGCGGGCCGCTCTCGACCAGTGTCGTGACGTGGGCGAGGTAGGCGTCGACGCCCTCGCCGCGGCGGCCGTGGACCTCGGCTTCCTCGGCCAGCGCGGAGGCGACGTCGTCCTGGGTGGAGAGCGGGTTGGCGGCGGCGAGCGCCGCGTCGGCCCCGCCCGCGACCAGCGTGCGGACGAGGTTGGCCGTCTCCGCCGTGACGTGCAGGCAGGCGGCCACGCGCACGCCCGCGAGCGGTCGCTCAGAGGCGAACCGCTCGCGGATCGAGCGCAGGACCGGCATCTGCGCGTCGGCCCACTCGATGCGCGCCAGACCAGCAGCGGAAGGGTCAGCCCCTGCGGGCATCCGTGCCGCAGATCTGATGCCGGGGGTCACCTTCCGGGTGACGCATCCCTAGTAGCGATACTGCTCCGACTTGTACGGGCCCTCGACGGGGACCTCGAGGTAGGCGGCCTGCTCGGGCGTGAGCTCGGTCAGGTGGACGCCGAGCGCGTCGAGGTGCAGCCGGGCGACCTTCTCGTCGAGGTGCTTCGGCAGGACGTAGACCTGCGTCTGGTACTCGTCCTGCTTCGTGTACAGCTCGATCTGCGCCATCACCTGGTTGGTGAAGGAGTTCGACATCACGAAGCTCGGGTGGCCGGTGGCGTTGCCGAGGTTCAGCAGGCGGCCCTCCGAGAGCACGATGATCGAGTGGCCGTCGGAGAAGCGCCACTCGTCGACCTGCGGCTTGACCGTGATGCGCTCGATGCCCTTCGTGTCGGTGAGGCCGAGGATGTCGATCTCGTTGTCGAAGTGGCCGATGTTGCCCACGATCGCCTGGTGCTTCATCCGCGCCATGTCCTTGGCGGTGATGATGTCCTTGTTGCCGGTGGCGGTGATGAAGATGTCCGCCGTCTCGACGACGTCGTCGAGCGTGACGACCTGGTAACCCTCCATCGCGGCCTGCAGCGCGCAGATCGGGTCGATCTCGGTGACCACGACGCGGGCGCCCTGGCCGCGCAGCGACTCGGCGCAGCCCTTGCCGACGTCGCCGTAGCCGCAGACGACGGCGACCTTCCCGCCGATCATGACATCGGTGGCGCGGTTGATGCCGTCGATCAGCGAGTGGCGGCAGCCGTAGAGGTTGTCGAACTTCGACTTGGTGACCGAGTCGT
>JBDTMF010000153.1:0-10303 GCA_039934455.1 Solirubrobacteraceae bacterium | reverse complement strand
CATGGGCGGACGGTGACGGCCCGCCGTGAAACCAAGATGAGCGGGGGCCTAGGAGTGCGCGCCCGGGAGCGTCAGCCAGACGTTGGCGCCGCCGTTGGCGTTGGCCGCGCCGGCCGTCCCCCCGTGCGCGTGCGCGACGGCCTCGACCAGCGCGAGGCCGAGGCCGGCGCCAGGGGCCCGGGCGCCGGGCGGGCGCGTGAAGCGCTCGAAGGCGTGCGGGAGGTAGTCGGGCGCGAAGCCGCCCCCGTGGTCGGCCACGTGCAGCGCCACGAACTCGCCGTCGGCGCGGGCCGAGACCGTGATCGGCGGAGCGCCGTGGCGGCGGGCGTTGTCGAGCAGATTGGCGAGCGCTCGCTCGAGCGCGTCGGGCTCGACGAGCACGCTCAGCCCGGGATCCACGGACTGCACGACGTCACCGCCGCCGGTCCGCTCCACGACGCGCGCGATCAGGCCCGCCAGCGAGACCTCGTGGAGGTCGGGAGGCGCGTTGCGCTCCTCGCCGCGGGCGATCAGCAGCAGGTCCTCGGCCAGCCGCACGAGGCGATCGGTCTCCTCCCCCGCCGATACGAGCGCGAACTGCCAGTCGGCCGGGGTGGAGTCCTCGCGCAGCGCGACCTCGATCTCCGCCTTGAGGATCGCCAGCGGCGTCCGCAGCTCGTGGCTCGCGGTCGCGAGGAACTCGCGCTCGTTGCGGGCCGCGGTGTCGAGCCGGTCGAGCATGCCGTTGATCGTCTCGCCCAGCCGGTGCAGCTCGTCGGCCGCGGGCGGGAGCGGCAGCCGCGCGCCCGACGTCGCGTCGGAGATCCCCGCGGCGTGACGGCGCATGCGCTCCACCGGCCCGAGCGCGCCCCTGGCCACCGCATAGCCCGCGGCCGAGGCCAGCAGCAGCACGATCGGGAGGCCGATCAGCAGGACGCCCTGGAGCGTCTCGACCGTCTGCTCGCGCTGGCGCATCGAGGCCGCGACGGCGACGATCCTGCCCGATCCCGCCGGCAGGCCCATGATGCGCGTGCGCTCGCGCGACTCGAAGCTGACCTCGCCGCGCCGTGCGGCGGCCAGGTGGACGGGCCCGATCAAGGGCCTCGCGCCCCTCACGCGCTCGGAGACGATCACGCTGCCGTCGACGCCCAGCACCTGGCCGGGCTGGCCGGCGGCGTCGATGATCGTTCGCGCGGCCTGCGGGTGCGGGGCGGCCTCGGCCAGCTCGCCGGCGCGCAGGCGCAGCGCATGGTCGATCTGGCCGTCGAGGCCCGACTCGACGCTCAGCAGGATGAACGTGCCGATCCCGGCCAGCAGCACCGCCGCGGCGCCCGCGAAGGCAGCGGTCAGGCGGATCCGCAATGGCAGCCGGTTCAGGAGGTGCACAGGCGGTAGCCGACCCCTCGGACGGTCTCCAGCGACGCGCGCCCGAACGGCCGGTCGATCTTGTCGCGCAGCATCCGGACGTAGACGTCGACGACGTTGGAGCGGTTCTCGTACTCGCCCTCCCACGCGTGCTCGAGCAGCGTGAAGCGGCTCAGCACCTGCCCTGCGTTGCGCATGAAGATCTCGAGCATCGCGAACTCCTTGGCGCTGAGCTCGATCGCGGTATCGCCACGCCACACGCGATGGCCTGCCGGATCCAGCCGGAGATCGTCGACCTCGAGCACGGTCGGGTGCTCCACGGGGCCCCGGCGCGCGAGCGCCCGCAGCCGCGCGAGCAGCTCGTCGAACGCAAACGGCTTCGCCAGGTAGTCGTCGGCGCCCGCGTCGAGCCCATCCACGCGGTCGGGCACCCGGGCGCGGGCGGTCAGCATGAGCACGGGCGACCAGATCCGCTCCGCGCGCAGCTGCCGGCACACCTCGAGCCCGTCGAGGTCGGGGAGCATGGCGTCGAGCACGATCGCGTCGTACTGCGTGGTCCGGGCGCGGAACAGTCCCTCCGTGCCATCCGCGGCCACGTCGACCGCCAGACCCGCGCGCCCAAGGCCCCTCCGCAGCACGTCGGCCATCTTCGGCTCGTCCTCCACGACCAAGATCCGCATGATCGAACGGTACGGGGCGAGCGTGACCTGAGCGCTGCCCGGCGGCGGACGGTCGTCATCGGCCAGACGTTTCCGAGACTCGGACTTGACTTGCCCGAGCGCGTCCTGTCTGCTCGCCCGGATCGCGTGAAACAGGCAGGTCTTCACCGCGGCAGCGTCTCATCGGCTCCGGTTCGGCGGCCGCGCTGACCGGCGCCAGCGGCGGGGGCTTCGACGCGGCCTGCGGCCACGCCGTCTGGGGGACGATGGCCGGCGCGATGGTCAGCGAGGCGCCCGGTGCTCCGCCCGGCCCTCTTGACCAGCTGCTCGACCTGGCCCAGCCGCTCATGGACCGGCTCGGGGTCGGGGTCCTCTCGGAGTCCCCCCTCGTCGCGGTGACCGCGGCCGACGACACCACGCTCGCGCTCCTGATCCGCGGGCCCGTCTCCTTCAAGCTCACCGAGGAGATCACCATCGGCGCGTTCGTGCGACTCGAGCTCCTCGTCTCGCGCCGCTTGGACCATTCGAACCTGTTGATGCCGCTGCGCATCCTCGAATGGCGGTCCGCGATCGGCGAGATCAGCATCGCCGAGGCGGGCGTCTTCAGCGCCCGGACCGGGATCGGCCGCTACATCGACGCGACCACCGGCCTCGAGACGTGGCTGGGGCACGGCCAGCTCGTGCTGGACAAGCTCGAGTTCGGGCTCGACCTGTTCCTCGGCGGCATCAACTCCCGCGGCGTCATGTTCGGGGTCGACATCGAGCTGCCGATCGCGATCCCGCTCGGCTCGACGGGCCTCGCGATGCGCGGGTTCGGCGGCGACATGGCCATCAACTTCCGCCCCCGGCTCGAGCGCCGGGGCGAGCCAGTGCTCCACCCGACCGCGCGGGACTACGTCCGATGGGCGGCGAGCGACGCGATCGACCGCTGGCAGCCCGCGCTCCTGGACCAGTTCGCCGGCGGGCTGGCCGCCCGGGCGGTCCTCGTCACCTGGCCCGACAACGGCCGGACCATCGCCCTGGACCCCGTCGGCGTCACGACGCTGGTGCCCGGCCCGGTGATCGTGGTCGGGGGCGTCGGGATCCTGCTGGACACCGTCTCGCTGCTCGTGCAGGGTTACTTCGCGGTCGACGTCGCCTCGTGGTCGCTCGCCTTCGGGCTGCACCTCGACCTCACCTACCCCGCGGCAGACGACCTGCAGCCCGGCGAGGACTGGGAGGACACCAGCGACTACGACGACGCCGAGCACTACGACCACAAGGTCAGCGTGGTCCGCGGCATCGGGGTGGTCGACTCGTTGTTCTCGTTCCAGAACCCCGAGCTCTGGTACCTCAATGCGGGCACGATGCACCGCCCGCTGCGGATCGCGGTCTTCTACAACCTGATCCGCGGCGACGCGTTCATGATGCTCGACGTCCACCGCTACCGGTTCGGGGCGAGCCTCACGTTCGGGCCCGACTGGCGGTTCTCCGGCGTCCGGCTGCAGCTCCAGATCACGGCCGCGTTCGACGGCCTGATCGGGTGGGACCCGTTCGAGATGGAAGCCCTCGTCGGCGTCGAGGCGCACCTCGAGATCAGCTGGCTGGGCTTCGGCCTGCGGCTGTCCGCGACCGCGCAGGTCATCGGCCACCTCCCCGACCCCACCTCGCTGCGGGTGCGGCTGACGGCCCGGGCGCAGGTCCTCTGGCTGGTCGCCGACACCGGCCTCGACGTCACCTTCGACGCGTCGGACCACCCGCTGCCCGCTCCCACGCTGACGTCGCCGCTCCTG
The DNA here is from genome assembly GCA_039934455.1 of Solirubrobacteraceae bacterium. Taxonomy (GTDB): domain Bacteria; phylum Actinomycetota; class Thermoleophilia; order Solirubrobacterales; family Solirubrobacteraceae; genus DASQFQ01. Next base: position 6,528 of record JBDTMF010000153.1, on the reverse strand, counting down.
ACCGGAGCGCAATGGCCGCTGGGAGAGCCGGACGGCCCGGCCGGCGCCATGCCCGCGGACGCGGCGCCGGTGGCGAGCCCGATCGCGCTCGGTGCGCTGCACCCGCTGACCGCCCGGCAGTGGAATGTCCCGGGGCGGCCGGGCGAGGATCTCCCCTGGCCCGACGCGCAGCTGGTGATCCCCTTCGGGCAGAAGGTCATCGACGCGTCGGGCGCCGTGCTGGGGCCGGGCGAGGTGCCGCGTATCCAGGGCGGCTATGACGTCGCGCACGTCCTCGATCGCCTCACGATCGAGGAGACCGCGACCGGTCGCGTCCTCCCCGGGCTCGGCGCGGTCTGGGGCGGCGACGCCGCCCGCCTGCACGTGCCCGCGGACGAGCCGTTCGCCTGGCTGGCTCCGCACGGCTCGGCGGCCGACACGGCCGCACCGGCGCCGACGCCGTGGTTCGACCAGGACTTCGGGCCGGTCCCGCGCGACGCGGTCGGCGTCGATTCGGAGGACCCGCGCTCGCCGCTCGACGACGCCTTCTCCCGGCGCTTCGGGCAGCTCACCGTCACGGCGCCCGGCGGCGAGCTGATCGACGACCTCTCCCCCGCCGTCTCGACGTTCGTGCTGCGCGCCCTCTCGCTTTCGCTGCGCTTCAGCGTCCCGCAGTTCGTGACGGCGGACGTCTCCGCCGAGATCCCCCTGGCGGTCGACCGTCTCTCGCTCGCCCTCGTCGTGCCGAACGAGGAGCACCGGCTCGTGCTCGCGGTCGGCACGCCGCCGCGGACGGTCATCGTCGACCTCTCGACGGTCGGCGTCGTCCGCCCTGTCTACGAGACGATGCGCCTCGTCGTAGTCGACCTGCTGCTGCCCGAGCCGGTGCAGGGACCGCTGAAGATCGCCACGCGACCGGAGACGCCGCCCGACCAGCAGGGGCCCAAGCAGCCGCCCAGGCTCCTGGTGGTGTCGGTCCGCTACCACCTGGCCCGCGAGCCCGCCTGCGCGTGGCGGCCGCGCTTGGTGATGGCGCCGGGGTCCTACCGCCTCCGCGTCCGCGGCCACTCGACGGCCACACCGACCGAGGCGGCCCTGCCCGCGGCGACGCCGATCGCCTGGGGCAGCGATTCCGCGTTCACCGTCGGCCTGCCGACGTCGCTGCGCCCCTACATCGACGCGGTCGGGGTCGGCGACAACCGGTCCTTCGCCGAGGAGCCGGGCTCGAATCCGACGCCGCCCGACCTGGGCTTCCCCGCCTACCGGCGCTACGTCGGCTTCATCGCGTTCAAGGTGCCCTACGTCCATCGGATGTTCGGCGAGCGGCTGCGCGCATGCTTCGCCGCCGACGGCGACCCGCCGCCCGCGCCCGGCGCGCTGCCCGGCACAGAGCTGTCGATGAGCCTCGGCCCCGATCCCCACGGCGGCTCGAAGCTGCCACGGGCGGCGCAGGACTGGATCCGCCGGCACGGCGGCGCCGTGCCGGCCGACGACGAGATCGCGTTCACGTGGCCCACCGAGGCCGCCGGCCGGGGGTCGCTGACGGTATGGGCGGAGCGCCCGGGTGCCGCCGCCACCGAGCGCTTCGCGAACCTCTGGACCCACACCTGCCAGATCTCGCGCTACCACGACTTCCGCGACCAGGTCCGGCTCGCCGGCAGCGTGGTGCGGCGGGCGCGGCGGCCGGACGGGGTCACCGAGCTCGAGGACGGCGGCTTCGAGCTCGCCGACCTCTCGCCCCTTGCGAGCGGCGGCCTCGACCTCGACGCCGATGCGACGGCCGAGCCGGGTTGGGCGCTCGACTCCACGCTCGACCCCGGCGGTCCTCCGGCGCAGGACGGGCTCGCCTTCGCGCGGTTCGCCCTCGCCTGCGGGCTCGACGTCGGCTCGCTGCTGGCGCCGGTGGACCACACGGTCCTCGACGTGCTCGAGACGTCCGCCGGGCGGCCCTGCGCGCTGCACCTGCGCACCCCCGAGGCCGTCGACTGGCGCCGGGTCCAGGGCGAGCTCGCGACGCGGACGCTGCTCTACGAGGGCGAAGGACCGTGGCCGACGCGCTGGGGCGCGCTCGGCGCGCTGCGCTTCGGCGTCTCGATCCTCCCGGCGCCCGACGCGATGTCGGCCATCCTCGTCGGCGTGACGCGCGGCGCGGGCGGCTCCGGCCTGTATCTGCCACGCGGGGCGTGCCGCCTGACGCTGCGCTTCGCGGCGGCCGTCGACGGGCTCGTCACGCTGCGGCCGTGGCTCGCCGAGACGGAGGCGCCCGCGGTCCTGAGCTTCCTCCAGCCGTTCGGCGACGACTGGCCGGTGACCTGAGCGTGCAGATCGAGCTCGACGGCCTCGGCTGGATCACCGGCGCTCCCGCCGGCAACCGCCTGCGCTGGCGGCTCGTGCCGACACCGGGCGAGCCGCCGCCGCCCACGGTCCGGATCGAACGCCAGGCGGTGAAGGCCTCGCTCAAGCCGCAACCGGGACCGTGGACCGTGCCCGGGCGGCCGCCGCCGGCCGCGCATCACGCCCCGATCGCGCCGGAGGAGTGGTGGACACCGCACGACGAGGTCCGCCGCTTCGGGACACCGCCGCTCGTCCACCGCCTCCCCGGCCCCGTCCATGCCATTCGCTTCCGCTACGACGGCGCGCCCGGCCTCCTGCGCGTCCGCGGCACCGACGGCAGCGTCCTCGCGGATCGCGCCGTGGCACCGGGCGACGACGTCCAGGTGCAGGGCCCCGGGCTGATCGAGCTGCGCTTCGTCGCGACCGGGATCATCCTGACCGGGCTCGCGACGCTCGACCTCAGCGCGCCGCGCGGTCTGTGGGCGGGCGGCGGCGAGCCCGTCGCCGAGCTGTCGCTCGCCGCCACGCTCGACGTGCCGTGGGAGGAGGTGCGCGACCGCTTCGGCGACGGAGACCCCGCGGAGCTGGTGGCCGGCGACGCGGGGCAATGGGCGGAGCTCGTCGCGCTCGCCCGCGGCGAGGGCGCCGCGCCGCAGGGACGCTTCACGCCGCCGGCGCCACAGGAGGTGCTCGGGCTGCTGCTCGCCGTCCGCTGGCAGTTGGCGCTCCTCTTCGGGACGGCGTTCTGCGACGGCCCCGGTGTCTCGCGCTCCGCCCTCGACAAGGTCTACGCGACACCCGCCGCCGCCCCTTTCGACGCCGAGGCCCGGGCCTGGGCCTACCGCATCGTGGCCGGCGACGGCGTCAGCAACACCGTCGTCTGCCCGGCGCGGGAGGCGTCCGAGCTCCAGCCGCCGGGCGCTCCGGAGTACCGGCGCGCCGACGTCCGGCTCGCCGCGGCCGGCCGGCTCGAGCTGGGCAGCGAGCTCGGCTGGGCGCTCGACGAGCCGCGCGCGGTCCGCGTCGAGGTCGAGCAGCAGGTGCTCGCCGCCGACACCGACAAGACGCCGGCCCGCTTCGAGACCCCCGCGGGCGATTCCGCCTCCGCCGCCGTCACCGTCGGGAGCTGGGAGGGGCACGTGCATGCCCGCGCGCGCTCGTGCGACGGGTGGGACCGGCGCTCCGCGTGGTCGGCGGACTCCCCGGACACGCGGATGGTCCTGCGCCACGCGGCGCGCGCGCCGGCGCTCGAGCGCGCCGAGGCCGGCGGCGACGACGAGCGCGACGTGCGGCTCGTGCGGCGCACCGTCGCGGACCCCGGCGAGCCGGCCGCGCGCGTCTGGGAGCCCGACACCGTCGTTCTGCGTGCGGCCGCGCGCGTCGCGGTGCTGCGGCGCACCGGGGAGCCGGCGGTCGAAGGCGTGACCGTGCCCCTCGACGCCGGCGCGCCCGTGCCCGACGACACAGGTGGCTTCCGCGTCGAGCTCTCGCGAGCGCTCGACCCCGCCGTGTTCGGCGGCGGCATCCTGCTCGCTCCCGGGCTGCGCGCCGACGTGCTCGAGCTCGCCGGCACCAGCGCGCTCCTGCGCTTCGGCAGCGACGGCGGCGCCACGCCGATCTTCGAGCCCGGCCCCGTGCGCGTGCTCCAGCGGCCGAGTCATCCCGCACTGTGGGCCCGGGTCACCGACTTCGACGCGCGCGGGCTGCCCGAGGAGCTCGTCTTCCGCGACGGCGTCAGCGACCTCGTGTCCACGTACTGCCTCGCGGTCGACGTGCTGGGCGAGCTCGGGCCGGTGAGCAACACCGCCGACCTTCTCCGCGTCCCTCCGCCCCTGATCGCCCCACCGCCGTTCGAGCTCCGCGTCCTCGGCATCGACGCCTTCCACCGGACGCTCGTGCAGCTGCGGTTCGCCGCGCCGCTGGACGCAGGCGACTACCGGGTCACGTGGGCGGCCCATGAGCCGGGCAGCGGAGACGACCTGGCTCCCGGCGCCTTCGCCGGCCGCGCCGCCGCCGCGGTGCACGACCGCCAGTCCGTGGCCGCCACGGCGACCGAGATCCTGGAGATCCTCCCGCTGCCGCGATCGCGGCTCGCCGCGCGCTGGGTCGGCGTCGGCGTCCAGCGCGTCGACACCGACGCCAGCGGACGCCGCAGCGAGATCCGGGTGGCGCTCGCCGAGGTCGGCGCCACCGCCGCGCCCTAGCGCGTCACGGCAGCCCGGCGTGCGGAACGTCGACCGTGGTGGTGAGGAGCACCGCCTCGTTCGCCGCGCTGCGGGCGTGCGCGTAGAAGTCGGGCGCGGCGCACATCAGCAGCGTCCGCCCGTCCTCGCCGCCGAGCATGCAGGCGAAGACGTTGAGGCCCTCGGGCATCGCCACCTCGTCGACGATCTCACCGCCGGGCGCCACGCGCGCGCAGCGCGCGCCGACCTCGTCGGCCGACCAGATGTGGTTCCCGGCGTCGAGGCCGCAGCCGTCCGGGCCGAACTCCAGCTTGCCGAGCGTCTCCTCGAGCGTGGTGAACGCCGGCGTGGGCGCCACCTGCGCCCAGACGCGGCGGTCGCCGAGCGAGCCGTCCTCCCCGATCGTGAACGCCGTGTAGCGAGCGCCGGCGGTCTCGCCCACGATCAGCGTGCGCCCGTCGGGGGTGATGACGGAGCCGTTCGGGAACAGCAGGTCGTCGGCGGCGATCGAGGCGGCGCCGTCGGCGTCGACGCGGATCAGCGCGGCCGGGACGGGATCCGCGAAGCCGTCGAGGTCGAACCCGAAGTTCCCCGCGTACGCACGGCCCTGGCGGTCGACGACCATGTCGTTGAGGTGACCCGTGCAGAGGTCGCTGACGTCGGCGTGCCCGGTGACCGTCCCGTCGGTCGCGCGCCGCAGGATGCGGTGGTCGCGCATCGAGACCACCAGCAGCGAGCCATCGGGCATCCACCCCAACCCGGACGGCTGCCCCTCGACGCTCATGACCTGCTCCTCGCGCCCGTCGCGATCGACGGCGACGACCCGATGGCGGTAGAAGTCCGAGACCCACCAGCGCCCCTCGTGCCAGCGCGGACCCTCGAAGAAGGACCCGCTCTCGAGCAGCGTGTGCAGCTGTCGCTCCGCCATCTGCGCCGGAGCATACGTCTCCTTCTTGACCGCCGGGGTGAGAGTGAGAGGATGGCGCGAGCTGTGGGAGTCCCTGCGGCGGGGCGACCTCAATGGCGGTCTGCGTTCGTAGGATGCACGGTCGTGGCCACGCTGCTCCCGTTGACCAGCCAGTCGACCCGGATGACCTCCGACGACGCCTCATCCGCGAGGGCGTGATGGGCGACCACCTCATCGTCCTTCACTCCGCGGTGCGGGCCTGCGCGGGCTACAGCCGTCACGACGCTCCCTCGATTCTGCTGGACGGCTCATCGCTGGCGCGCGACACGGAGCACGGTCGCGCGATCACCGCACAGCTGTCGCGCCGCCACGGGACGCTCGAGGAAGCGATCGCAGCCGGGGTCTTTGCGCTCGGCGCCGCGGGCTTGTCCAAGGGCATCCGCCGCCAGGCGCGCGCGGCCGGCGAGGACTACTTCTACAACCGGCTCGGCCTGACGCCGAGCGACGAGCTGGGCGGACGGGAAGAGATCGTGACAGGGCTCGAGCTGATACCCGACCCGATGTACAAGGCACTGGAGGACATCGTCGAGCTCGTCGTGGACGGCGACTACGAGGAGCTCGGCGTCGCGTCTCGTGATCGGCTCGCAGTGGAGGACCTGCGCCGTCGCGTTGAAGACGACTGCCCCGAGTCGCTGGTGCTGCCGCCGCGCGAGATCTACCGGGTCGAGGCGATCACCAAGTCCGATGACCCGGACGCGCCGGGCTGGGCCTACTTCCTCGACCTGTGGACCGAGACCGGCCCAGCGCGCCTGCACATCGAGGGCGAGCTCGAGGAGTCGGGCGAGCGCTTCACGACGACGCTGAGCGACATCCTGCCCTGATCGCGCGGCTTCCGGCCCGTTAACGCGGAAAGCCCACCCGCAGGTGGACTCTCGGCCATCAGAAGATCAGGCGGCTTTCGCGGGAAGGGGACATTCAGTAGAAGGTCTCGCCCTCTGGTTGCCCTCGCTGTCTGACCTCTCCATCGTAGCGCGCCGCCCTGCAGGTACCGTCGCAAGTTGTGCGCGCCTCGAGGTCTCAGCCCGTGGTTCATCTCAGTCACCGCTCGAACTGGCTGCGTGCGGT